>CAYNGR010000103.1:0-11720 GCA_964396755.1 uncultured Cyanobium sp.
ACGACACCAACGTTCAGCAGGTGGCCGGCGACGGCAGCCCCACCGGCCTCAATGTGGGTGCTGTGGTGATGCTCCCCGACGGCTTCAAGCTGGCTCCGGCCGATCGCCTCAGCGATGAGCTCAAGGAGGAGACCGCCGGCGTCTACGTCACCACCTGGAACGAGGACAACCCCAACATCCTTCTGGTGGGCCCCCTGCCCGGTGATCAGCACCAGAAGATTGTCTTCCCGATCCTCTCTCCCGATCCCGCCGAGGACAGCTCCATCCATTTCGGCAAGTACCAGCTGCACGTGGGTGGCAACCGTGGCCGCGGCCAGGTGTATCCCACCGGTGAGAAGAGCAACAACACCGTCTACACCGCCTCGGCTGCCGGCACGATCAGTGCCATCACTTCCGGCGACAACGGCGCCAGCCTCGTCGAGATCAAGACGGCCGACGGCAGTGTGACCGACACCATCCCCGCTGGTCCGACCGTTCAGGTGTCGGTTGGCGATGAGGTGGCTGCCGGCGCCCCGCTCACCAACGATCCCAACGTCGGCGGCTTCGGCCAGCTCGATGCCGAGGTCGTCCTGCAGAACCCTGTGCGCATCTACGGTCTGCTCGCCTTCTTCGCGGCCGTGGCTCTCGCCCAGATCATGCTGGTGCTCAAGAAGCGTCAGGTCGAGAAGGTGCAGGCTGCGGAGGGCATCTGATCCCGGCAACACCGACATGCGGCCAGCCGATGTTGCTGGCCGCCTTCACCTCTCCGGGGCCCGTGCTGGTTCAGCTGGGCCCCTTTTCCCTGCGCTGGTATGGCCTGCTGATCGCCACGGCGGTGCTGCTGGGCCTGCTCCTGGCCATGCGCCTCGGTCGCCAGCGCGGTGTGGATCCCGCCCTGATCGCCGATCTGCTGCCGCTGCTGGTGCTCGGTGCCGTCATCGGCGCCCGCACCTATTACGTGTTGCTGGAGTGGAACCACCAGTTCCGCGGCGCCAGCCTGCTCGATCTGGTCGCCGTCTGGCGTGGCGGCATCGCCATCCATGGCGCTCTGCTCGGCGGCACCCTGGTGACGATCCTGTTCTGCCGCTGGCGGCGCCAGCGCTTCTGGCCGCTGCTCGACGTGCTGGTGCCGGCCGTGGCCCTGGGGCAGGCGATCGGCCGCTGGGGCAACTTCTTCAACTCCGAAGCCTTCGGCCTGCCCACCGATCTGCCCTGGGCGTTGACCATCCCGGCGGACAGCCGCCCGCTGCAGTTCCTGGCGCGCACCACCTTCCACCCCACCTTCCTCTACGAGTCGCTCTGGAATCTCGGGGTGTGCCTGTTGCTGCTGCTGCTGCTCCGCCAGGCGGCCCGGGGGCGCATCTCGCTTCCGGATGGCGCGCTGAGCTGCGTGTATCTGATGGCCTACAGCACGGGGCGGGTCTGGATCGAGGCCCTGCGTCTCGATCCCCTGTGCCTCGTCGGAGTGCCACCGTTCTGCAGCGGCGGGCTGCGCATGGCCCAGCTGATGAGCCTGCTGCTGATCGGCCTGGGCGGTCTGGGCCTGTGGTGGCTGCTGGGCCGCCGCCGCCCGCTGCCCGATCCCAGCGGGGTTCCCGCGTGAGCGACATCTCAGCTGCTTCCCTGATCCCGTGACTGACAACCCCGCCGTGTCTCCAGCCGTGATGATCGTCGGGGCCGGTCCCGGCGCCCCCGATCTGATGACTCTGCGGGCCGCCCGCGCCGTGGAGAACGCCGAGGTGCTGGTCTGGACCGATTCGCTGGTCAGCCCCGCCATCGCCGCCCTCGCTCCCGCCGGCTGCGAGCGCATCCGCACCAGCACCCTCACCCTCGAGCAGGTGCTGGAAGTGGTGGTGGAGCGGGCCCGTGCCGGCCGGCGGGTGGTGCGCCTGCACGACGGAGATCCCTGCCTGTATGGCGCTCTTCAGGAGCAGATCTGCCGCCTGGCCGATGCCGGCCTGGCGGTGGAGGTGGTGCCCGGCATCAGCGCCTATCAGGCCACCGCCGCCAGCCTCGGCCAGGAGCTCACCATCCCCGGCCTGGTGCAGACCATCGTGCTCAGCCGCGCCGGCGGCCGCACCGGCGTGCCCGAACGCGAATCGCTGTCCCGGCTCGCCGCCCTGCAGGCCTCGCTGTGCCTTTACCTCAGCGCCCGCCACGTCGAGGAGGTGCAGGCCGAGCTGCTGCAGCACTACCCCGCTGACACCCCGGTGGCGATCGGCTACCGCGTCAGCTGGCCCGACCAGTGGCTCAGCGTGGTTCCGCTCAGCCAGATGGCGGCCGTCAGTCGTGATCGCGAGCTGATCCGCACCACCCTGTACGTGATCAGCCCTGCCCTGGCCGCCCCGGGCGAAGCCCGCTCCCGCCTGTATTCGGCCGATCATCACCACCTGTTCCGCGGCGGCGCTGAGTGACCCTGGGGTGCCCCCCCCTCCCCTCTGCCAACGAGAGGGCACAGGGCCAGGCGCCAGACGCGACCGCAGCGATCCCCAGCTGATGGCCGCAAGGCGGTCGCCTCGGCCGGGAGCTTTGAGCAGGCGCGTCTCTTCCGCTTGCGGGAGGCTGTGGATCTGACGGTTCTCCGCCCGGCCGGGCCACTGGCAGCTGCCGCTCTGGCCTGGAGAATGGGGCGCCCGTGGCAGGTCAGCCGCCAGGCCGTCGCCCATGCCGCTTCCCTTGCCCCGAAACGCCGTCCGTCTGCGCCGCACTGACCGCGCCTCCCATGTCCAGCGTCAGCGCTGGCCGCTGCTGCTCAGTGTCGGCCTGCTGGTCGGCGGTGCTCTCGGCTGCCGGCCAGCGCCGCCTCCGCGCCCGGCGCCCACCTCCTCTGCCGGCCAGAGCGAAACAGTGCTTCAGCAGCGGCAGCTGGCCGTGCGCCAGTGCCGGCAGCGGCGTCAGGATCTGCTGGAGGGCCTGGCGGAGCTGCGCCGCGCCGAGGTCGCCCTGGCCGAGGCACGGCTGCTGTCGGTCCCGCCTCTGGGGGCGGCGCCGGTCTGGGATGAGGCCCGTGAGCAGCGCTACAGCCAGGTCGATCAGGAGCTGGATCGCCAGCGCTATGAGCAGGAGCTGGCGGCCTGGCAGCAGCGCCAGGCCGAGCGGCAGCCCTTGATCGCCAGGCAGCGCCAGCAGCAGGAGGCGGCGCAGCTGCGGCTGGATCGCCAGGCGCAGGCGCTGCAGCAGCGCTACCCAGGACTGTTCAGCGCTCCCACCAGCATTGAGGTGAAGCCCCAGGAACTGGAACGCCTGACGCGCTGCCCGGCCGCTCCCGCCTGAGCACCTGCCCCTGGCGCCCGGGGTGCGGACCGGTTCGCGGCTCACTTCGGGCCGGCGTCCACCCCGATCCGGCCCGGCCGGCCTGAGCCGGATCGGGGAGCGGCTCCCGGTTCCGCGGCGACTGCCTCTGGCCGGATCAGCCCGCCGCCCCGGCGTCGGCTCCGGCCAGGTGATCCTCCAGCCAGTCGGCGATGGCGGCGGCGATCACGGGCTTGCCCCGATGGCGACTGGCGCCGCTGGCGCTGACGAGCCAGGCACATTGCTCCGAGCCGCTCACCTCCTCGGCGTGGTTGGCCACCACCAGCTGGAAGCGCTCCAGCCGGCGGCGCGCCTCGGCGAGCAGCTCGTCCTCGCTGGCTCCCTGCAGCACCTTGAAGGTGACCATCGGCAGCTGCGGAGCGGCCTGGCGCAGCAGATCGATCACCTTGGCGGTGGGTTCCAGCTCCAGGTTGAGCCCGGCCTGGCCGCTGGCCAGCTTGCCGGGATGCACCCGTCGCGGCCGGTAGTCGGCCACCGCCGCCGACAGGATCGCCGCCGCCAGCGGCCGCTGGCCCGTGGCCGACCCGTCGCCGACAGCCGCCAGCACCTGCTGGCGGTAGGCGTCGTAGCTGGGCAGCCAGTGGTGCGGCAACCAGGCGGGCGGCGCTGCCGCTCCCTCGCCCAGCAGCAGGTCGGGATCGGCGCCGCGCAGCAGCAGCTCCGCCGCGATCGCCGCCGCCAGTCGGCCGCTGAAGCGATTGACGATCCGCCGCACGCCGTCGATCGGCACCGGCGTGGGCCCCCCGGTCACCAGGATCCGCCGGCCGCGCAGCGAGCCTGTCGCCAGGGCTCTGCAGACGCAGGCCACCAGCACCTCGGCGTCGGGCAGGTTGTGTTTGCCGTAGGCGTCGCGCGGGGCGATCAGGTGCACCCCCAGCCGCAGCAGCCGCTGGGCATGCTCCGTGAGGATCGAGCTGTGCAGTGAGCCGTGCAGGCAGGGCGCCAGCAGCAGCTGGGTCTGGCCCCGTTCCAGCCGCCCCAGGGCCGAAGCCAGGGCGGCGCTGACGGGGGTGTCGGCGATGCCGCAGGCCAGCTTGGCCAGGGTGTTGGCCGTGGCGGGAGCCACCAGCCAGGCATCGAAGCCGTGGTCGTCGCTGAGGTGCTCCGCCCGCCAGCCGAGCCTGGTGATCACCGGCCGACAGGTGGCCCATTCCAGGGCCTGGCGCCCCACGAACGGCAGGGCGTCGGCCGTGCAGAAGGCGGTCACCTCGGCGCCGCGGCGGCGCAGGGCCCGGGCCAGATCAGGCGTGCGCAGGGCGGCGATGCTGCCGGTCACCACCAGGGCGATGCGGCGGCCCTGCAGATGGGTCGACTCCAGGGGCACCTCGTGATCCCCGATCGCCGCCGAGCGTGGTGGTTGGCCATCCCAGTCGTGGTAGCCGGTGGCCACGGGCAACTCCGCAGGAAGGATCAGGTGAGCGCCTGCAGCCTGGCCACCTGCTGCAGCGGGAAGCGCAGCAGGGTGCGGTTCTCGCCGTCGAGGCAGCGCTGCTCCAGCGGCTGTCCGCCGATGTGCTCGTAGACCGGCAGCAGCCGGTCGGTGCTGGTGGCGTCGGCGCTCTCGAAGCCGGCCTGCAGCAGCAGGGCGGCCACCTCGCGCAGGAAGGTGCGCAGCCCGACCAGATCGGCATCCCGCTGCGAGAACAGCGCCAGGATCTCGCAGTGGCCGCGCAGACCGGCGGGCGGTGCCGGGAATCCCAGCAGCGCGGCCTGATAGTCGGCCAGACGCCAGTTGATGGCGACGGCGGTGTCGACATCGCCATCGTCCTGCCAGCGCAGGTAGATGTGCTGATCGTCGTAGGGGATGCGGGGGCGGATGCGGCCGGCCGAGTCGTCCCAGTGCCACAGGCGGCGTGCCAGGCGGTTGGCCTTGGCGCGGGAGAAGGCGGCATGGAAGGCCCGCTCGAACCGCTCCAGGGACGCGGGGTCGGCCGCATCGAGCCGTTCCAGGGTCATGGTCGTGATGGGATCCGGGCGCCGGGAAGGGCGCTGCAACGCTACGCGGCCGCTGCGGCTGCAACCGCGTCATCGCCCCGCAATTCCCGCTCCAGGCGGGCGTGATCGACGCGGCAGCCGAGGCGCTGTTCGATCGCTTCGAGATCGCGGCAGGCGTTGCCCAGGCAGCAGGTGCCGCCGGGTGAAGGGGTGACGTTGAACACCAGCCCTGGCAGCGCCGGGATGCTCACCTCGCCGAGCATCAGCTTGCGGTTCTGTTTGTCGATCAGCTGAGGGCGCACGCCGCCGTAGCCCTCGGCGAAGCGCAGGTCCTCCAGCCGCATGCCGGGCACGATCTTGCGGACATCGGCCAGGAACAGCCGCCGCCTCAGCCAGGGCACCTCGAACAGCAGGTTGCGCAGGATGTAGTTGCGGATCGTGGCGACGCCGAACAGCTGCCACAGCACCGTCAGCACCGACCAATCCAGCCGCAGCACCCGCAGGAACTCCCAGAAGGAGGCTGCGCGGTAGCGCTCCAGCAGCGGCAGCAGCAGGGCGGTGGGCCCGAAGCGGGTCTTGCCGGGGGCGCGCACGTCGGGGTCGCCGTGGATGGCGGCGAAGGGCAGCTTGTCGTTCTGCACGGTGTAGACCTTGCCGCGCAACAGATCGGGGGTGAAGTAGAAGCTGCCGGCCACCGGCAGGCAGGAGTACTGCAGGCCGAAGCCCATCTCCTGGGCCATCAGCAGGCTGTGGGCGCCGGCGTTGACCACCACCTGGCGGGCCCGCAGCTGCAGCGGACCGTCCGGGCCCTGCAGCTCCACCAGAAACGAGCAGGGCCGCTCGGGGTCGTCACCCTCCGGAGTGATCCGCCGCACCGTGGTGCCCAGGCGCAGATCCAGCTGCCGGCCCGGGGCCTCCATGGCGGCGCGGGCCTGTCCCTGGAACGATTCGGCCAGAGCCTCGTAGTCGACGGCGGTGGGGGAGCGGCGGATGCCGATGGCGGCGATCGGTTCGGGCCGCGGCTGGCCGTCCACCAGGGCCACCGCCGGTTCCCATTCGGCGATCTGTTCGCGTTCCAGCCACTCCATCGCCGGGAAGTGGGGCGAGAAGGTCTCGAAGCGCTGGCGCAGCAGGCTGCACTCCCGTTCGCCCACCGCCAGCACCATCTTCGGGGTGCGGAAGACGCAGCGGCCCGCCTCAGCGGGGTCGAGCAGGTCGGCGTAGTGGCCGATCATGTCGGCGGTGCGCTTCACCGTCAGCGCCTTCTCGAGCGTGTAGTTGGTCTCGATATCGCCGCAGTGGATCGTCTGGCTGTTGTTGGTGGCCTTGGAGTTCACCTGCGCCAGCGCCTCGTAGCGCTCCACCAGGGTCAGACGGGGCAGATCGCTGTAGCGGGCCAGGATGAACAGCAGGGCCGTGCCGCACACGCCGCCGCCGACGATCAGCACATCGGTCTCGGGCACGGACCCGGCGGCTGACGGCTGCTGCTCAGGGCTGCGCCGCGTCGCGACAGTTGCGTTGGTGACGGTCGCGTTCGCGATGGCGGGGGCAGGGCCGTCTGGAGCGGATCCCGGTGTGGCAGATCGAGACGTGGGAGGCAACAGCCGGACGATGGTCGCTGCACCCATCGTGAACGATGGCGGTGGCGGCCGGGACGGCGGCCGGATCAGCCACGGGCCGCCAGCAGCACGATCACGGCTCCGGCCGACATCAGCGCCGCCGCCGGCAGCCGCAGGCGGCCGCCGGACTCCCGCAGCCACAGCACGCCGATGACACTGCCGAACAGGGTGCTCAGGCGCTTGATCGCCACCACATGCACCACGGCCGTCAGCTTCAGGGCCTCCATCTGCATGGCGGTGGCCACCAGGCCGAGCAACGCCACGGCCAGCAGCTGCCCCAGCCGCCAGCGGCCGTCAGTCCCGGCGAACAGGTCCCGCGCCGCTCCGCCGGGACTGGCCACCAGCCGCTGGGCATCCCCCGCCAGCAGGCTGGCCAGCAGCAGCGGCGTGCCCACCACCAGATGCAGCCCGGCCACCCACAGCAGGCTGCCGCCGGCCTGCACGCCGAGCTTGTCGATGCTGGCGCCGATGCCCCAGAGCACGGCGGTCAGCAGCATCGGGCGGGCGCCCGGGGCGCGCAGCAGCCCTCGCTGCAGCACGTCGCTGCGCCCCAGCAGCACCGCCCCGCACACCAGCAGCCCCACCCCCGCCACGATCGCCGGCTGTGGTCGCTCCCCCAGCAGCAGCCAGCCGCTGAGCAGCAGCACCAGCGGCGAGAGATTGATCAGCGGCAGCACCAGGCTCAGGTCGCCGCGGGCCAGGGCCCGCCCGTAGGACCAGAAGGCGACGCCGTTGACCAGGGCGGTGCTCAGCAGGGCCAGCAGCAGGGCGCAGAGATCCGGCTGTGGTCGCAGCGCCAGCAGCAGCGGCAGGGCCAGCAGGGTGGTGAGCACGCAGCTGCCACCCATCGCCAGACGGGCCGTGAGGCCATGGCGCAGCAGGGAGCGCAGCAGCAGGTCGGCGGCGGTGGTGCAGCAGGCGGCGCCCAGGGCAAGCAGGAACCAGGCGGGCACGGGCTGCTGCAGGCGCAGATCCCTCCAGACTGGCTGGCCAGCCCACCGCCAGGCCACCGCCAGCCCGGCTGGCAGCTCCGGCCGCGCTGGGGTCGGCTCGCTGTGCGTTACGATCACTTCAGCGCCTTGCGGCGTCAGCGATTCGAGCGTCTCAATTCAGGCGTCCGGGTTGCCGGTCAATTCTTCTGCAGGTCTGTCAGGCCCTGTCAGGACTCAAGAAGCGACTGCTGCGGTGGTGTCGATCACCATTCGTATTTCGGGCGATTAGCACAGCGGTAGCGCACTTCCTTCACACGGAAGGGGTCACTGGTTCGAATCCAGTATCGCCCATTTGATTTTTTAAGGAATGTTCGGCAGACTCGCGGGCAACTGTGAGCACGTGATCTGCATGGTTTGATGCACGAACAGTTCACCTGCCGAAGATCAGGAATGGTCATCCGTTCTGAATTGATGGCGTCCAGGCCAGAGGCCTCGTCTGGTGGCACCGAGAGCTCCGTAAGGGGGTTCTGATCTTCCGCCCTGAGCTGAGCAACCTGCCAGAACTCAACGTCTCCCCCGTCTTGTATCGAAGTCCTGTGAGACCTATTGGGTTGACCTGAACCTGACCGTTGCCCGAGGAACAAACCTCGCCTGCAGCAACGCACAGGCCTGAATCGACGCCACCAGCACCGTGATCAGGAGAACGAACGAACGCTCCGCCTCCGCGAGGCCCGTCTGGTGTTGCAGCAGCGGCTCCAGTGCCGCCCACAGCGGATTGCCCTGCGCTTCGTCGTAGACCCGTTGCAACCGCTTCTGATGGCGTGGCTCCAGCAGCGACGGCTCACCGGCACTGTGAGCGAAATCGTTGCGCACGCTGCGGATCGCGTGCAGCGCCTTCTCGATCGCTGGGTCGATCAGGCCGAGCCTGGCCGCCAGGCTGATCTTGGCGCCGAAGCTCCCCAGGGAGCGATCTGGGGTGAACAGATGGTCGTCGTTGTCAGCGCTGGGGGCCATCACGGCCTTGAGCAGATGCTCCAGAGCCAGATCGAGTCGAGCCGCACCCACCAGGACCAGACCGCGGCCTCGCTCGGTCATCATCTGCACCGCCACATTGCGTGCCTGCTCGGCGGCTGCGAGGGTGAGCGGATCCGGGCTCATTCCTTCAGTCCCTGATCACGCAGGTCCTCGTAGAGGTTGGTGTGGTTCAGGAGAATATCGATCATCCCTTCACGCACTTGCTCTGAGTTGAGTGCTTGGGTGCTCATCAGCTGATGGGCATCGAGTGCGCCGATAATCGCATCCAGCAGCGCCTTGTTGAGATCTGGCGAGTTGCAGAATTGTTCTTTGCTGTTGGCGGCCGCCTGCTGTCGCAGGGTCGAGGATTCGAGCAGCTTGCCACGAATCACAGAGCAGACATAGGGAAGCTTGTCGCCATCGCTAAGTTCGCCACTGAACAGCTCATTGAGCTTGGCGATGATCTCTGCCAGCTCCACCTTGTCCTTGTCTTGCACCCCACCGCCACCAGGACCCATGCCAGGGATGGGGATGGGGTCGCCTGAACGGGGATCAGGCGAGGTGGTCCCCTGGTGACGCATGCTGTAGTGAGTGAGCACTACTTTGGAAAGATCAATGCTGTTGATCTCGCGCTCGAACTCCAGTAGGGGAAGAAGAGCTTTGTAGAAGATGGCCCTCTTCTCCACACCAGTATTGGCGTAATCGAAGATCTGAGAGAGGAAGGTGTAGAAGCGCACATACGTGCCCATGTCGCTGCGGAACAGCGTCAGAGCATCGAGTTCCTCCTTGGCATGCTGGAGTGCCACCTTGTCGTTGATCGCGTCGGCTTGGCGGTAGGCCAGCCTGGCTTCCTTGTAGAGCGTCATCAGTCGCTGGGCGACCGGCTCGATCGCTGCCATCAGCTGGCTTTGCCGCACCTTGTCGCTGCGACTGTCATCGAGGAGAACCTTCACCACCCGCTCGATCTCGTAGTCGTCGTAATGGCCCTGGGCATCGAGCTTGGTCTTGAGATCGAGGATCAGGTTGGGATCGGTGGCCTCGGCGAGCTGGGCGGTGGCGTAGTAGGTCTTGAAGGCGGCCAGGATGTCGTTGGGATCGTTGACGAAATCCACCACATAGGTGGTGTCTTTGCCGGGATAGCAGCGGTTCAGGCGTGACAACGTCTGGACGGCTTGGATTCCATCAAGGCGCCGGTCCACATACATGCCGCAGAGCAGCGGCTGGTCGAAACCGGTCTGAAACTTATTGGCCACCAGCAGGATCTGGTAGTCGCTCCCCTTGAAGGCCTCGCGGATATCGCCCTTGAGGTTGGGATTGAGGTTGTGGCTGGTTTCCTTGAAGCCATCGGGGCCGATCTCCGGATCGCTCACCTCACCGCTGAAGGCCACGAGGGTGCCAAGCGGATAGCCCTTCTCCTGGATGTACTTGTCGATCGCGAGCTTCCAGCGCACCGCCTCCTTGCGGGAGCCGACTACCACCATCGCCTTGGCTTTGCCATCGAGCAACGGCCATACAAACTGGCGGAAGTGCTCCACCACAATCTCCACTTTGCGGGCGATGTTGTGGGGGTGTAGCTTTACCCAGCCCATTAGCTTCTTGAGAGCGGCATTGCGCTCCACCTCCTCGCTGGAGAGGCTCTGACCTTCCTGAGCCAGCTGGAAGGCCATCTTGTAGGACGTGTAGTTCTGCAGCACATCAAGGATGAAGCCCTCCTCGATTGCCTGGCGCATCGAGTACACGTGAAATGGCGCCGGCATATTGCCCTTGCCAGCGGGCTCCTTGGGATTGGGCCGGCGGCCGAACAGCTCCAGCGTCTTGGCCTTGGGCGTAGCGGTGAAGGCCACGTAGGTGATGCCAGCGCTTCCGGCCCGCGTGGACATCTCGGCGGCGAGCACATCGTCCATCGTCACCTCACCACCATCTGCGAGCTCTGCCAGCTCAGCAGCGGAAAGCACCTTGCGCAGCTTCAGAGCAGCATCACCGGTCTGGGAGCTGTGGGCCTCATCGGCGATCACCGCGAAGCGCTTGCCGCTGGTGGCGGTGAGCTCCTGCATTTTCTTGATCAGGGCCGGGAAGGTCTGGATGGTGCAGACCACGATCTTCTTATCGCCGGACAGGGCAGCAGCCAGCTGCTCACTCTTGATGCCCTTCTCGGTGGTGATCGAGGCCACGACCCCCTTGCGCCGCTCGAAGTTTTCGAGGGTTTCCTGCAGCTGGGAATCGATCACGCTGCGGTCGCTCACCACCAGCACGGTGTCGAACAGCTTGCGGTCGTTCTCATCGTGCAGATCCGCCAGCAGGTGGGAGCTCCAACCGATCGAGGCGGTCTTGCCGGATCCGGCGGAATGCTGGATCAGATAGCGCCAGCCGGGCCCCTCCTCCAGCACGGCCTTGAGCAGGAGACGGGTGACGACCAGTTGGTGGTAGCGGGGGAAGACAAGCCGGTGGATCTGCTTTTTCTTGTCGCGCTCGGCGATGCAGTAGCGGCCGAGGATCTCAAGCCAGCTGTGGCGCTCCCAAATCTCCTCCCAGAGATAGGCGGTGCGATGCCCTTCCATCACCGGATTACCAGCACCGCAGTCGGGGCCACCGGGGTCACTGCCCTGGTTGAACGGCAGGAACTGGGTGCGGGGGCCTTCCAGGCGCGTGGTCATCTGCACTTCGCGGTTGCTTACGGCGAAATGCACCAGGGCGCCACTGGGAAACGAGAGCAGCGGTTCGGGGGCCTGGCCAGCGGCACGTGGCAGCCGGTCGGTCTTGTATTGCCACAACGCATCGGCGATGTTCTGGGTGTTGTCAGTCTTGAGTTCGGCGGTGGCCACGGGGATGCCGTTGAGAAACATCACCAGGTCGAGGCAGTTCTCGTTGCGGGTTGAGTAGCGCACCTGGCGCACCACCCGCAGGCGATTGGCGTTGTAGCTGGCCAGGA
>CAYNGR010000104.1:0-3066 GCA_964396755.1 uncultured Cyanobium sp.
TCAACGCCAACATCTCGAGGCCGATGGCGACACCCTGGCGGGAATAGCCCATCGCAACCACAACAACCAGGTAGGGAAACGCAATCGTGAGCGCAAGCCAGGGACGAGGCTGAGCACGACAAAAAAGAACAAGGCCGATTGAAAAAATCAGGGCACAAACACCGTTGACGAGAAAGACGCCTCCACCCCACTCGCTGGCCAGCCAATTCAGCAGAGCATAGCCAGGCTCAGTCTGCCGGAGAACCTCCTGGAAAGAAAGGCCAGCAACGCGCTCAAGATAAGGCAGATAGGTGCTCCAATCACCACCCACATCAACCCTAAGGCCAATTAACAAGGTGAGAAACACCAAGACCGCCAGCAAAGTAGAGCCGAGTAGACCTCGAGGGCGCCCACTGCTGGCACTGGCGAAGAAGCCCCAAAAAAGAAGGTAAGGGATCATAAAGTGGGAATAGATGTCACGCCAGCCAGACAGCTTAGAAGAATCGCACGACTCGCATAAGGCTTAACTCAAAAGAAAGCCACCGAACAAAGCAACATGACACCGACAGGCACTGCAATCACGCGAAGGGAGTCCAGCGGCGAATCCAATAGCCCAATCGACTACGCATGGGCACATCCTTGAGAGCGATCGGATCATGCAGAGAAGGAACATAACGAGTCGTTGATGCGGGAAGACGACGCCGCTCACGCCAAGGCCGAGAGGAAGCAGTGTAGTAGTAGAAAGCGAGGGATGTTCGCGGATAATCGGCCGGAAATGAATGAGGCTTTGGATGGCCATGGAAGGTGGTATCATTGGTATTGAAGACAACCAAGCGATTGAAAAGTGGCTCAATAGACAGCATCTCATCCGTCAACTGCTTGCTTGGGTGTCGACTCAACAGGAGCTCGCCTCCCCAGGTGGGCTGATAAGAACTATTGAGATAGTAAAGAACGTTAAGACGACGGTGCAGCCGCAGCCTTGAATTCCAACTGAAATCAGTGTGAAGCTTGAGGTATCCACCCGTCAGTGTGCGATGCAAACCGCCACCCTCTAGGTAGGGGTCGGAGAGAAGACCAGAAACACCAGTGATCGCCTCAAGGAAATCCAAGAAGGCACCAGAGTTAAAAAAAGCACAAGCCTCACTCAACAACGGAGGCATCTGCTGCCATGAATTGAGGGTGGTTTTGGCCTTTTGAGTAAAGCCATTGGATGAATGGACAGGCGTGCGAGCTTGACGACACTGACGCTCAAGCTCAAAAGCATCTGACGTTGGCAGAAAGTCGTCCAATAAGAGGTGAGGGAAGGGAGAGGCTTCGAGGTACTTCTGGCGGAGCAAAAAGACCGGTAAATCACGAAGCCTTCCAAGCCCGGCACAAAGAAGCGAAGTCATGTCGATCAAATGCCAGGCGAACCAGGGTGCTGTCTCGCGACCTCGCGGATAACACTGACAAGCCGAGGAAGTGTGACAGCCAAGGAATAGTGCTGTTTGACCCATTGACGGCCTGCACAGCCCATCCTTCGGCGGAGCTGTGGATCATCAGCCAGACGGCGGAAGGCTGCGATCCAGTCACTGCTGGTGGCAGCAAGAACGCCACAATCAGCAGGCAGAACGTCGCAATTGGCACCCACAGGTGAAGCCACAACTGGAACCCCACAGGCTAAACACTGGATGAGCTTGTAGGCACACTTACCACGTGTCCAGTCGGAATCGGGAAGGGGCATCACGCCCACATCGAAACGCTGAATCTCAGCGATTTCGGTTTCCAGACTCCACGGCAATTCACAGACTTCAACACCAGCGATGGTGGGGGCGGCGCCACCCACAACGAGTAAACGGACAGGCCGCTCACGGCCCAAGACTTGAAGAGGCTCGACCAAAGCGCGCAGGTATAGGGCCGTGGTGGGGCTGCCGATCCAGCCCACAGTAAAGGGGGGCTCGATACCAGCATCTAGGGAACCGCTGGTGGCTTGGCGATCGTTGCAAGCGTGGGACTTCGGTCGGTAACGGTCGGTATCGACGACTGAGGGTAGAAAGCTCACAGAGGGATGGAAGCGGCGAGCATAGGCCGCAAGGTACTGGTTGCCAGCTGTAACAGCAGAAGCGCCAGCGATTAAGCGGTCAAACTTGCAGCCAAGAAACGGACTCAAGAAACCAAGACGGCCACTTCGGTATTTGAGGTAGAAGGCATCATCAAGATCAAGAATATAGGGAAGATCAAGCAGACGCTGCTCCAGCCATGCGGGCAACAGAGGTAGCAACTCGGCATAAACGATCGCTAAGTCGTCGGGTTGAGCATGGCGAAGATCCTGTAGGCGACGGACAAAGGAAGCCAATAAATGCCGTTTAGAGATTCCCAGACCAAAGCCTTCTTGAGGACTGTAGCCAACGTCCAGCAGAGAATGGATCTGCAAATCGATGCCCTGCTCCGCCAAGCCGGGCTGAAACTGCAACAGACGCGCACGGTGGCTCGCCGCACGTGGTCCATACAAAGAGTACCCCTGGACGGTGAGACGACAGAGGGGAGAACGCGGCACCTCAACCGCAGATGAATAGTGAAAGATTCAGAAGACTGGGCATCATCAGGCAGGTGGAGATCAAGGTGATAATAATATGACAATCAAAGCAGAGGAAGCGGACCAGCAGATCTGCTGCAATGAGTGAGCTGGGGAACAGTCGATACAGACACAGCAACGGTGGGGTGCCTGAACTCACACTGAAACAGACCAAAACTCAAGGACTGCTTCAGAGCGCCTGACATTAGATGGTAACGAAAAGACTTTCGGGAGTCTGCCAAGGGAGAGGAGACAGACAATGCTCACGCTCATGTGGGAAGCAAGCCGATTGACTGTCGTCTAATCGAAGAAAAGCCGTGAGGGCACCAACAGCCACACCAACACAACGGCGCGGGATACAGCAAAGGTGGCAAGCAACATGAGCTGCGCATAGAGTCTGGGGTCCTGACCGTCCCAGATTACGTTGATAGGATATTGAAGATCGAGGTTGCGAGAACAGGCCAGAGCCAGCCAGTCAGTACAGGGCTCGGAACAAACCAGCCGAGCAAGACGATGGCAAGAACGACAACGGG
>CAYNGR010000104.1:3166-9992 GCA_964396755.1 uncultured Cyanobium sp.
CGCAGCACCTGCTTGAGTGGAACAGGCAAAGAGCCATAACCAAGCCATCGCTTCAGCCGGTGCTCTAAGCGCTGTCGGCTGCCACGTCGTGACGCGTAGTGTGCAAGGAGATCGGAATAGTGTTCCCGATACGCATTAACCGAGGGCAGTGGCGGCTGATCAAGACCAAACAGGCCGAGCCAGTGGGCAAGCCGCTCGCCGTGACTTGGCCCAAGCATCACGTCATCGGCAAAACAACAATTGGAGTAGCCGAGGCGTCGAAGCTGAGACCGGAGCTCCACCTCCTGATGGCATAAGGAGGGAAAGTTTCGGATATCAAAAGTGATCATCACGGAGTAGAAGTTGGCGATCACACCACTTCGAATCCAGCTGCGCAGAATCGCCACCTCGCCGCCCTCACAGTTAAGTTTTACGACAATCAGATCAGTTAGATTGAGGTTGTCCTGCACCCAGCTGGTGGCATCGTCAAGAAGCACGGTGTCGACGCTGATAGGAGATTCACCAACGTGAGAGACAGGCAATGTTGTAGCCGAGTCGTCACCGCTGCCATGCAGATGAAGCAGCTGGCGGCCATCGGCGAGGCCAAAACGGCAGATCTGAATGCGCTCATCCGTCACGGCGAGTGCCTCCAAGGCCGCGAAGCAACGTGGCGATGGCTCAAAGGCAATAACGCGATCGAAGCCATAGCAGGGCTTGGACACCTCGGTGATGGTTTCGCCGGTGTGGGCGCCAATGTCTAGAAAGACTTTCTGCACGGACGAAATAAAGAGCGCGAATCACTACGAGAAGGAAGGAATACTAAAACGTGATTATAACCGACGCATCAGAGAGCGCCTAGCGTGCACGCTAGACTCCACCAGCACGATAACAGTGAAAGACACTGAGCGCAAAATGAAATGGAACCAAGGTCAAAGATTCTAGGTATCTCAAATTAATGGTACTGGGGGCGACGCATGACCCCATCCCGTCATTAAGCTAAACCTCTCAATCAGTCAAACCATGACTCGCAGTCCAAAAGAAAGAGTTCTGCATCTGACAGCGAACTGGGTCCCTTGGATTGTATTTTTTGCTGGGTTTGCAAATTTACTGATTACTGATGTAGGCACCAGACTGACCCGGGGTTATGACTTTACAGCAGACTTCGGAATTACAGAATGGCTGATTAACTACCAAGCCGGATTCACAAGAAGAGGCTTGATTGGTGAAGCAGTCTACTTCCTATGGACAAAGACAGGCTATGTCTCGCCAATTGCTACTGTCATTTGGGCAAGCGTGATAATCTATGCTGCTTATGTGCTTTATGTCTGCATTCAAGGTAGGCGGACGGGGCCGGGCTTCGTATTGCCATGCGCATTTATAGCTGGAGGACCATTGTATACAAACAATGTGGTAAGAAAAGATGTCCTGTTGCTGCTTATCTTTGCAGGGATGATTCATTTCACATTCCGGCAAGAGACAACGATCAAAAAGGCAGTCACCGCAAACTTTTTCATGATCGCAGGAATGCTAATTCACGAGTTGTTCGCTTTTATAGCATTACCGGCCATGATCTTCTTATTCTGCACATGCGAAAGAAAGAATCAATTCAGGGGCCACAATGTCAAGAACTTGATTTGGATGCTCCCCTCAATAGCAACTTTTATCGCCATACTAACAAGACATGACGTACCACATGCTGCTCACATGATTCATGAGTCATGGAGAGAACTGTGGAATTCGTCAAATCCATGGCCGTTGCAACCCGGAGGTTCAATCGCTTGGATCAATAAGAGCTTGTCCGAGGGAGTAACTATTAATTTTGGATTTTACAGCAGGAAATATTTAGGAGTGCCTGCCATTGTATGGTTAGCATTAAATATCCTGACTGGATACTTACTTGTAATAGCTTCAATAGCGACCACGCAGAAAGATAGCGTATCCGCGACTATGTATACATACTTTCTAGGGATTCAGTTCGCGTCTTTGTCGCCGCTATTCATAATCGCCATAGACTCTGGACGTTGGGCAATCCTTGCGTCAGCGTCGGCTTTTATACTTTTGATTGAATACTATTCACAGCCATTTGGCGTACCATTTAAAGCTCAAGGAATTTGGATAAGGAGCCTAGAGATGCCGGGAGGGCAGAACAAAGACTGGTGTATACTTATGATTTCTGGTCTGCTTATCTTCATCGGCATTCCAGGAGTCTGGTGGTCTGGTGTTGGCTTTGTCGAGTCGGCTCCTATTTATCAGGTGTGGAAGCTCTCGCGTGCTCTTGGGCTCACTCCAGCACTGGGAGAGCTACTGGAATTTTTGCGCTAGGTAATGTTGATAGGAGATAAGGCAGGAACACTGACTCATCGGGTTAAATGTAGACACGCAATTGAACGCAACTTATTAAGGCTTAGCGCGAAGGCTTTCCAGAATAAGAACCTGAGAGGAGATTGCTGTTGCGTCTTAACATGCCATCCCAAACACGTCCTGAAAGATGGACAGGTAGCGATTTCTGTTAGCCAGCACAGAATAGCGCTGTTCCACAATTCGCCGGCCGGCCTGCCCGAACGCTCGCCTCAGCTCGGCATCAGCCATCAGCCGTTCAAGCGCCTGCAGCCACTGGTCTTCGTGACGCACCAGAAAGCCGCTGCGCCCCTCCTGAACCACCCGGTCGTTGCAACCCAGAGCACTGGCCACCACCGGGATGCCGAGGGCCATGTACTGCAGCGCCTTCAGTCCGCTCTTGCCCTGGACCCAGTCGTCGTCCGGCAGAGGATAAAGGCCGATGTCGATGCGTTGCAGGGAGGGCAGCTCCAACTCCGCCGACCAGGGAACCACCTCCAGCTCCACTCCAGGTAGCTCAAAGCATGATGGACCGATCACCAGGAGGCGGAAGGGATGACGACGGGCGAGCTGCTGGAGCACCCGATCGAGCAGATGCAGGTAGGGCGCAGTGGAGTGGCTACCACTCCAGCCCAGAACCAGTTCAGGCGCATTGCTGTAAGCGTTGCAGGGCTGATAACGGTCGGTGTCGATGGTTGAGGAAATGTCGGTCGTGAAGGGATTATGCTGGCGAACGAACTCATCGAGGGCGGGCGTGCAGGTGATTACATGGTCGGCACGGCGCATCAGCATGAAATAACGGGCGCTGCTCTTGAGCGCACCGGCACGGGCATTGGCGCTGCTGGTGGGGAGCAGATGCACCATGTCGTCGATGTCATAGATGACAGCGCGGGCCAGCCGACAAGTGAGCCACTCGAGCCAGGGAGGACCGATCGGACAGACGTGCAGATGAATGTAGACTCCATCGGCTCGGGTCAGCCGAGGCAGCAGGGCAAGACGACGAAGCAGCCCAACAAGCACTCCGAGGGACTTGCGGAACAGGTGACCGTTCTTGTAAAGGATCGCGTAGGTGCGCGGCGAGAAGAAGGGAACGATCTCAAATCGATAGCCGCAGGCTATGAGATACGCCAGATATTGCTCATATTTGAGCCGCTGGGACGGCGCCGTATCGAAAGGGTAGGGGCAGAGGATCAGGATGTGCCGCCCGGTGCGAGCTGACGCGTCAGCCATCAACCTGATGCACCGAACCACCCCCTGCTGAGGACTCTGCCGAGGAGCCATCAGGTGTAACGGCCGCTAGGCTGCTCCACTCGCCAAACAAGGAAAGTTTGTGGGTTTTGTAGTAACGAAACTCAGCGGAGATCACAAATGGCTGATACCAGGGCAAATGGCGCAGGGCATAGCGCACGGGCAGACGCACCGAGAAGGTGGAGAAGCGGCGGGCGGGACGGTAAAGTGCCAAAGTGGTATCGGTTGTGCAGAGCGCTCGACCGGGATGACGGCGCAGCAGCAGCAGGCTGAGCAGCCGATAAGCGGGGTGGCGAAGCAGGCTGCGCTCGTGGGCACGGATCATGGCGCGCTGGGGCACGCTGATGTCAGAGGTGCGCAGGGGAAGGGCAATCTTGAGGGCAAAACGGTGCTGGTTGAGCGCCGAGAACAGCGCAGGCAGCCAGCCAGCGGGTAGCCGGTTCGGACAGGCGAGATCAGAATCGCTGACCAGGAAGGGATAGGGATCGCGCTGCAGCTGCCGCCGAAGAACCGGGCTGAGCCAGAGGGCGTAGGGACCGAAGCCTTGCTCCGCGCTGGGCACCTTCAGCCAGCGGCAGCCCTGACGCTGCAGGTGCTCGAGCACCGCCAGGCAGGCCGGGGAACTGGATCCATTGTCCAGCAGGATAATGTGTTCAGCCAGGAGGCCCTGCTGGCTCAGCGCCGCCACGAGGTCCTCAAGGGGCGAATACAGATCGCGCACCAGGATGAAAGCCTGCAAGCGCGCTGGATCGAATCGATAGCGAGGGCGCAGAGGGGCGATCAGCAGGGAGGCCGTAATCCAGGCGATACGGCCCAGCACACCGATGCGGAACCAGAGCGGCCGGCAACGCCTCCAGGCCCGGCTGGCCGTGGTTGCGGCTGTGGAGGTCACGGCGGTGGGCGTCTCGAAAGAACGTTAGTTGCGAAACAACCTCCGGGGCAACTGACGGAACGGAGAGGAAGCAGAAAAGCGAACGATGAAACGCGGTACGTCAGCTTTAAAACTGGGAGCCTGGTAGATGATTCCACGAAGACAGCATGCTCCAACTGCCGCATCAAACCCCGATCAAGGAAGCCAGCATTATCAAAGAAAAAGCTCAAAACTCATTAAACCAAGCCAAGGATGCCGAAGACAGCCTCAAACCATGTTAACCCCATGCAATCATGACTGACCTAAGTCATGCCAAGTCATTGAGAATCGCCAGCACCATCATCCCCTGCTCACAAACAATGCGATGCAACCCAGCATGTGCATCCGGATTCAGATGCGGAGAAAGAAGGACGGCTGAACGAGCCACCACTGGCAACGCAATTCAAAAATTGGAAGCCTTGCGGCGGCCGGTGAGGCGGCGGAAGGCGCTGTAGGCCAGGCCGAGCAAGCGCTGGCGATGGGGGTAGTCGACGTACCAGAGCGGCGGGGCGGCCATCGCGGCTTCGAGATCGTCGGGGATGTAGCCGAGCTTGCGGGCCACGAAGGCGATGTCGTTGGCGACATCGAGATCAGCCCAGGCGGGCCGCTGCAACTGCTGCAGGGCCTGCTCACGGGTGAGGCGACCGAGGCAGATGTCGGCGGAGAGGTAGCCGCGGCGGTAGTCGATCCCGTGGCGACGGGGGTGATAGATGAGCTGGCAGAAGCGGGTGAAGGTGGATTCACAGTGCTTGCCTCCGTAGCTCTGCCAGCCGATGCGTTCGCTCAGCTGGCGGCGGGCGTCCTCCTTGTCGTAGCGGAACTGATTGAGCGGATAGAGCATGCGCAGGCCATGCCAGAGGCGATCGCGCAGCTCCTGACGGAAGCCGAGCTTGAGCGGGCTGTATAGACGGCGATCGAGCCCGGCGCGCTGCACGATCGCTTCGGCGAAGCGACTGTCGCGCACGTTGTACATCCAGGAGGCCGGCAGAATGCCCTCGTTGGAGATGTTGCCGCCGCTGAGAATGGTGCGGATGCCGTGGCGGCGAGCGATCCGATGCAGTACAGCCAGGATGGCGATGTCGGTGGGCAGCTCAATATCAGGGACGCCGGCCTCGATGAACGCGCGCTGCACGGCCTTGAACTGATTCCAGTGCAGCACCTCCACCTCGTAGTCGATGCCGGGCAGCTGGATCACCCGGAACACGTTCTGCAGGGAGATCGGGGTATCCCAGCCGTTGTCCATGTGAACCGCCAGCACACGCAGGCCGGCCTGCTGGGCGAGCAGGGCCGTGATCGAGCTATCGACACCACCGCTGACGCCGACCACCACGTCATGGCTGGCGCCGACAGGACGGGAACGCCTGAGAAGCTCGAACATGGCAGCAAGCCGATCGGAATCCCCCTGTTCCGCGCCATAGGCGGTGACCGCGAGGCGGTTGGAGAGAAAGTCGCTGCAGTGATTACAGACGCCGGCAGCGTCAAAGCGGATCCATGGGTCGCTGGTGTCCATCACGCAGCGACAGCAAATCTGGTAGCTGCGGGTCGGGGCGCGGCTGGGCCGCAGCATTGGCGTCATCCCCCGCTCCCCGACACTGATGAGCCAGCGGCCAGATGCTGCTGCAACCAGAGATGGCTGGGTGCATAGTTCAGGAGCACCTGGCGGCTGGCAGGCGCGTAGACAAACTGACTGCCAGCCGCCACGGCAGGGAAGGGGGTGGCCGCAAGCAGGGCGGCGATGTCCGCCTCGCTGCCGCAACCGCCAAGCGCCACCAGCGGGATCGACAGGCGCTGATTCAGCTCAGCGAGCTGCGGGATGTCATAGCCCGCGCGGGTGCCGTCACGATCCACGTTGTGGATCACCAGTTCACCGGCACCGGCCCGCTCACAGGCGAGGGCGAGACTGAGCAGAGGAGCGCGGTGGCCGGCTTCAGGACGGCCGAAGCTGGCCATGGGTGCCTCGCCGGCTGAACCTGAAGCGACATTGAGGATCACGCTGATCGTGGAGGAGCCGAAGCGCCGCGCGGCGCGCTCGAGAAAGGAAAAGTCGTATGCCAGGACGGCACTGAGAGACACCTTCTCCACACCGCTGGCCAGCAGGTCATGGATCTGATCAAGGCTGGTGATGCCGCCACCGATGGTGAGCGGCACACGGGTGAAACGCGCCAGGGAGGCGACGAAGGCAGGCGGGATGCAGCGGCCGGCCGGGGTGGCGTCGATGTCGAGCACGAGCAGCTCATCCACCTCGAAGCCGCTGAACACGTAGGCCGCATTGAGCGGGTCCCCCAGGTCGTGACGAGCGGCAAACCGGGTGGTCTTGACCAGATGCAGATCCTGATCGACCAGCAGGCAGAC
>CAYNGR010000104.1:10092-11654 GCA_964396755.1 uncultured Cyanobium sp.
GGTGGCTCGCTGGCCTGGAGGGTGTTCCAGCCGAGATGGGGAACCTTGTGGGCTTGCGTATCAACGGGCCGCAGGCGCTGCGTGGCCAGGGGAAGCAGAGCCAGGCCTTCGGCATCGGGCTGCTCCTCACTCCTGGACGTGAGCAACTGAAAACCCAGGCAGATGCCGAGCATGGGCAAGCCCTGACCGGCAAGCTCGAGAAGTGACCGGCGCAGCCCGGAGCGTTCCAGATGCCGACTGGCGGGGCCGAAATGCCCCACCCCCGGCAGGATCACGGCATCGGCCGACTGCAGATCGGCAGGGGTGGACGCCAGCAGAACATGGCCGCCGCAGGCCTCGACAGCCATCTCCAGCGAGGCAAGATTGCCGGTGCCATAGTCAATCAGGGCGACGGCAACGGCCACTAGCAGGGTCCCCTGAGCAATGAATGGACAAGATTAACGCAATCGAGCAGGAGCCAAGGGTTGCTCGCCGCAGAAGATCCGCAGCACAGGGGGACGGGAGGAGCATGCAGATCTCGCATAGCTCAGGAAGTCATTGACCTGGCAGGAGGAGGTATTTAGTCTAGGAAGTGTGGCTGCGCAACCAGTAATACCACTCGGTGAAAAGCGGCCGGGGTCGGCCCAACTCGCGAAGCATGCGACGGCGCTCCTGGTAGTGCAGACGGCCGAAATCCGGGCGGCTGCTGATCCCCCCAGCCTGGAAGGCGATCAAGGGCACAGGGATGTAGGCGGCATCCTCAAAGAAACGGTGCTGGGCGAAGAACTTGTGGTCGGCGCAGATGCGGTACGTCTCATCGAAGCGATGGCCCTGTCGGAACAGCCGGGCAGCGATGAACACACTGGTGGGGAAATCCGTGACCCCGCGCAGCCAGTGGCGTAGTCGCCTCTCGCGGTGGGCCGACCAATCAGGCTGTGGATGGGTGGCCTGCGTGTCGGCGTAGACAAAACGGCGCTGGGCAAGCCTCGGGTCGGCATTGATGGCAGAGGCAATATTCGTGAGGGCATCGGCAGACAACAGATAGTCATCGGAGCCGAGGAACAGGACCCAGTCGCCCTGAGCCTGCTCGATCCCACGGTTCCAAGCCTGGTAGAGGCCGCTGTCAGGGGCGGAACAGGCAAGGCGGAGTGGGTAGCGGCGGGAATATTGCTCGACGAGCGCCAAGGTGGCGTCAGAAGAGCCCCCGTCGGCGATCAGGTGCTCGAAGCTGGCTCCACGCTGAGCCGCCACGCTCTCAAGGCAGCGCTCAAGGGTGGCCGCCGAATTGAGCGTGGACGTGATCAGGCTGAACTGGGGAGTTCCGCTCATCGACAGGGAGGGGCCATGGGTGGCGAGACAGGGGAGCTGGAGCCGGGCGGCATCAGCGGCGCCAGCTCCATGAACAGACGATCCACAAAGGCATGCCAGTGGAAGGGTTGAACGGCCTGATGGGCAGCCTGCTGGCGTTGAGCGAGTCGCTGGCCATCCAGCAGCTGGTTGTGGATGGCGGAGGCGACTCCCTCCGGGGAAAGATCCGTGAGGTAGGAACCGAACGGCAACGAAGCTCCAAACAGGGCCTGGAA
>CAYNGR010000105.1:0-11645 GCA_964396755.1 uncultured Cyanobium sp.
CACCTGCCCGGCATGGTGGCCTCGCTCACGACGCTGCCGGTGATCGGTGTGCCGGTGCAGAGCCGGGCACTCTCCGGAGTGGACTCGCTGCATTCGATCGTGCAGATGCCCGCTGGCATCCCCGTGGCCACGGTGGCGATCGGCGGCGGATTGAACGCCGGTCTGCTGGCGGCCCGCATCCTGGCGACGGCTGATGCGTCGCTGGCGCAGCGCCTCGCCGGCTATGCCGATGGCCTGCATGACCAGGTGGTGGCCAAGGATGCGCGTCTGCAGCAGCTGGGCGCGGCGACCTATCTGCAGCAGATGTGAGGGCTGCGGGCCAAGCCGCCCACGCCGGTCAGCATGCCTGTTGCCTCCAGGCTGAGGTCATGGTTCGAGTTCCCCGCCCCCGGCCCCTGAACGGTGCCGCTGCCCTGGCCTCTCTGCTGGCCGCTCTGGCGGCTCCGGCCGCTGCTGCCGACTGGTCGTTCTTCGTGCAGAACTCCAGCAGCTCCCGGATCACTCGCCTCGAGGTCCGCGAGAAGGGCGGCGCCTGGGGGCAGTTCGACATCGGCAGCGGCATCGCCCCGGGCCAGAAGGTGCGTCTCGACTGGGACAAATCCACCGACAACCAGGACTGCAGGCAGACCCTGCGGGCCTTCTTCGCTGACGGCAGCAGCTCCGAGCCCCCCGTGTTCGATTTCTGCGACGATCTCAACACCTCGATCGTGTTCAGCGACTGAGGCCATCCGCCGCTGGGCCTCTGGCCCGGCCGACAGGTCCGGCTGACAGGCCGGTGGCTGCGGCGCCAAGCTGGCGGGTGTCGTCTTGCCGGCCCCGGGCTGGAGTGATCGCTGATGCTCGAGCGGTTGGTGCTGCCTCCCTGGCTGCGCTTCAGCCTCGCCCTGCCGTTGCTGGTGCTCAACCTCTGGGTGCTGCGCCAGCTGCTGCTGCCCTTGGCGCCGTTCCCGGCCCTGTTCATGACGGCCGCGCTGCTGGCCTTCCTGCTCGACATCCCCAGCCGCTGGCTGGTGAGCCGGCATCTGCCCCGGCCGCTGGCCCTGCTGCTGGTGCTGGGGCTGGGCTTCGGGGCGGTGGTGCTGGCGGCGCTGTGGCTGGTGCCGCGCCTGATCAGCCAGCTGGATGATCTGATCACCGCTCTGCCGGGCTGGCTGGCGCAGGGGGAGACGCTGCTCACCGACCTGCAGACCTGGGCCCAGGGCAAGGGGCTGCCGACGGAGTTCGGCGATCTGAGCAGCGAACTGATCAGCCGCACCAGCCGCCTGGCCAGTCAGCTCAGCCAGCGTCTGCTGGGACTGCTGGGGGCCACCGTCGGCCTGACGGTCAACACCGTGATCGTGCTGGTGCTCACCGTGTTTCTGCTGTTCGGCGGCGAGCGGATCGCCGCCGGCCTGGCGGACTGGCTGCCGCCGGGGGTTCGCACGCTGGTGACAGCCACGCTGTATCGCACTTTCCGCGGCTATTTCGGTGGCCAGGTGCTGCTGGCCCTGATCCTCAGTGGTCTGCAGATGGTGGTGTTCACGCTGCTGGGCATTCCCTATGGCGTGCTGTTCGCCGTGGCGATCGGCTTCACCACCCTGGTGCCCTACGCCAGCGCCCTGACGATCGTGCTGGTCAGCCTGCTGCTGGCGCTGCAGGATCCGCGCCAGGGGGTGGAGGTGCTGGCGGCCGCGATCACGGTGGGGCAGGTGGTGGATCAGGTGATCCAGCCGCGGCTGATGGGCAGCATCGTGGGCCTGCAGCCGGCCTGGCTGCTGATCAGCCTGCCGATCGGGGCGCGGCTGGGCAGCCTGCTGGGCCTTGGCGAACTGCTGGGCCTGCTGCTGGCGGTGCCGGTGGCCAGCTGCGGCAAGACGTTTCTCGATGCCTGGGCCCAGCGGCTGCGGGCGGGGGAGCTGAGCGAGCCGCTGGAGTGAGGCGGGCCAGGCTTCCCCGATTCAAGTCGTCGCAGAGCCATGCCCCCTGAGGGCCGCGCTGGGCAGTCGCTTCGCATGCTTGCCGCGGCTCAGGCCATCGGCGGCAGGGCGGTGAGGCTGCAGAGCATCGAGAGGCTCATGGCCAGGAGGTGGGGACGACGCAGTGGCGGCATGGCAGTGGCTTCAGAGAACGGGCAGGGACGTCCAGCGGCACCAGCCCGCAGCGGTGAATCCCCGCTCGCAGCGGGGTTGCTCTTGGTTGCTCGTGGTTTGGACGACCACGATCGTCATGGCCCCGGCCCCTGTCAGGCGTCGACGGGGGCTGGAATCACCCCCTGCGACTGCAGATAGGACAGCACCTGGGCGACGCAGGCCTCCAGGTCATGGCTGCCGGTGTCGATGCGCAGTTCCGGGTTCTCAGGGGCCTCATAGGGGCTGGAGATGCCGGTGAACTCCTTGATCTCGCCGGCACGGGCCTTGGCGTAGAGGCCCTTGGTGTCGCGCTGTTCGCACACGCCCAGGTCTGCGGCGCAGTGGATCTCGACGAAGTCGCCCGCCTCCACCAGGGCGCGGGCTCGGTCGCGGTCGGTGCGGAAGGGCGAGACGAAGGCGGTGAGCACCACCACGCCGGCGTCGAGGAACAGCTTGGCCACCTCACCGATGCGGCGGATGTTCTCTTCCCGGTCGGCGTCGGAGAAGCCCAGGTCGCTGCACAGGCCGTGGCGCACGTTGTCGCCGTCGAGCACGTAGCAGGCCAGTCCCTGCTCGAACAGCGCCGAGTTGACGGCATTGGCCAGGGTGCTCTTGCCTGCGCCGCTCAGCCCTGTGAACCAGAGGATGGCGCTGCGGTGGCCGCGCTGGTGAGCCCGCGCCGCCCGCGACACGGTGGAGTGGTGCCAGACGATGTTGGTGGCGGCCCCCTGGTTGGTCATGGCGCCATAGGGGGAACCGGTGGGACTGGCGGTCATGGCGGGCTCAGGGCGAGAAGGTCGGGCCGGGCGAAGGGCCGGGGCGCGGGGCGACTGCCGTCGCCGATCCGCACCCCATTGTCCCTGCTGGCCTGCCTCGGCTCGGAGCTGGCAGGCAGCTGCAGCTGCAGCTTCAGGCGGCGGCCGGCCCGTTCGATCGTCAGACGCAGGGGCGCGCCATCGGGATGCAGGCGCACGCCGCGGATCACCTGGCCGGCGTGATCGACCGCCGTGCCGTTGAGCTCCAGGATCCGATCCCCCGGCCGCAGGCCAGCTGCTTCCGCCGCCGATCCCGGCGCCACTCGCCGCACCCACACCGCGCCGCCGTCACTCTCCAGGTAGGCCCCCAGCCGGGCCCGTGCCGGCGCCGGGCCGCAGCCGTCGGGCGTGGCGATGCGGGTCAGGCTCAGCTGCTGGCCCACGCCCAGATCGGCCAGCTGACGCGGCACGCCGTCGCCGTCCTCCAGGTGCCCGCGGCCGATCAGAGCCACCACCAGCCGCCCGGGATCGCGGCGCCGGGCGGCGGCGATCCGCTCGGCCATGGCCCGATCGCGCAGCAGCTGGCTGTCGATGAAGCGCTGCAGGTCGTCGGCCTGGGCAGCGTTCAGCGGGCCTTTACCTCCGCCGTGACCGCGCCAGGCCGCCTCCAGACGCTGTCGGTAGGCGGGACCGGCGGGCAGCGGCGTGCTGATGCCTTCGCGTTGCGCCGGCGGAATCGCCGCCAGGCCCTGGCGCCGCACCCGCCGCACCAGCTCCGGTTCGGCGTTCAGGGCCAGCAGCGGCACGTCCCGCTGACGGGCCCAGCGCAGCAGCGGCAGGTACAGCTCCGCGTCATGGCCCCACACCTCCACCCAGCCCACCTGCCGCAGCAGGGCCGCCTCATCGAGCTCACCGGCGCTGTAGCGATCCAGGACCGCCTGACGGGCGGCCGGAATCATCTCCAGGCCAAGGCTGAGCCGTGGCCGCTGCTGGCTGACGGCCTCCAGGCTGGCCAGCTGCCAGGCGTGATCGGCGGCGCTGGTGTGGATCTCACCGAGCAGCAGGGCCTCGAGGCCCGGTGCGGCCGAGCGCAGGCGGGCCGCCTGCTGCCGGCTCGCACGCTGCGCCGCGTTGCAGGCCGCGGCAAGACCGGATGGCGCGGCATGACCGGAAGCACCGCCGGCGCGCTCCGTCGCCGCGGTGGCTGCCGCTGGCGCCCCGATCAGGGACAGCCACAGCAGCAGGGCCGGCAGTTTGCCTGCCGCGGCGGCCAGGCAGTGAAGGGTTGCGGCCGTCTCGAGCTGCCTGACCGACAGGGGCCGGCGCGGGCGCGACGGGCGGCGGTGGGCGCGCATCACGGTCATCGCGGCGGAACCAGGGGGCGACCGACCTTGGCGCGACTCAGGCTAGTCAGCCACCGCTGCGAGCTCCCCGACGGCGAGCCGAGTGACGCCCCGCCGTCGCCCTGGCGCGCCAGACTCGCGCCGCCCGGCTCCTCACCTCCCCCACCCATGGCCACCTGGCTGATCACCGGCAGCAACCGCGGCATCGGCCTCGAGCTCTGCCGCCAGCTGCATCAGCGCGGCGAGCAGCTGATCGCTGTCTGTCGCCGTGCCTCAGCGGAGCTGGAGGCTCTGGGCGTGCGCATCGAGAGCGGCATCGAACTCAGCTCCGAGGCGTCCATCGCCGAGCTGGCCGCCCGGCTGGCCGGCGTGTCGCTGGCCGGGGCGATCCTCAATGCCGGCGTCCTGGAGGCCGATGGCCTGGAGGATCTGCAGGCCGACGCCATCCGCCGCCAGTTCGAGGTGAATGCCCTGGCGCCGCTGCTGCTGGCGCGCGCCCTGCTACCCAACCTGGGATCCGGCTCGAAGCTGGCGCTGATCACCAGCCGCATGGGCTCGATCGACGACAACGGCTCCGGCGGCTACTACGGCTACCGCATGTCGAAGGTGGCCCTGAACATGGCCGGCCGCTCGCTGGCGGTCGATCTGCAGCCGCGCGGCATCGCCGTGGCGATCCTTCACCCCGGCATGGTGGCCACCCGCATGGTGGGTTTCTCCGGGATTCCGCCCGAGCAGGCGGCCCAGGGCCTGCTGGCCCGCATCGATGCGCTGAGCCTGGAGAGCAGCGGGCGTTTCTGGCATGCCAACGGCGAGCCGCTGCCGTGGTGAGTCCCGGCGCTCCCTCCCCGGCCCCACCGCTGCAGGGGCGCCCGTTGCCGACCACGGGGGCCGTTACCGGCCTGCTCGAGGCCCTGGCCTTCTTCCGCGACCCGGCCTTCGCCCAGCGCCGCTTCGAGCGCTTCGGCAACGTCTATGAGACGCGCCTGCTGGGCCAGCCGCTGGTGTTCGTGCGTGGCGGCCGGGCGATCAGTGATCTGTTCAGCCAGAGCGAGGCCTGCGAGGGCTGGTGGCCCGAGAGCGTCCGGCAGCTGCTGGGCAGCCGTTCGCTGGCGAACCGCAACGGTGCCGATCATCGGGCGCGCCGCCGGGTGGTGGGTCAACTGTTCTCGGCCGCCGCGTTGCGCCGCTACAGCCCGGCGATCGTGGCGCTGGTCGAGGAGCTGGCGGCCGAGCTGGAGGCGGCCCTGGCCCCGCTGCCGCTGGTGGAGCGGATGCGCCGCTTTGCCTTCACGGTGATCGCCGGCGTCGTGCTCGGCCTGGAGGGCGACGACCGAGAGGCCCTGTTCGCCGATTTCGAGATCTGGACGCGGGCGCTGTTCTCGATTCCGATCGCCTGGCCGGGCAGCCCCTTCGCCCGGGCGTTGCAGGCCCGCACCCGGCTGCTGGAGCGTCTGAGGGGCGTGTTGCAGCGGTCCCGCGCCCAGGCCGCGGCGGGGCTGCCCCTGGCTGGTGGTCTCGATCTGCTCAGCGGCGGCCTCGATGAAGCGGGCCTGCCGCTGACCGATGACGACCTGGTGGAGCAGCTGTTGCTGCTGCTGTTCGCCGGTTACGAGACCACCGCCTCGTCGTTGAGCTGCCTGATGGCCGCGGTGCTGCAGCAGCCGTCGCTGCTGCCCTGGCTGCGGCCCGAGCTCGATCGGCTCGGCTGGCCGCCGCCGCCCGATCAGGCCGCCGCCGCCTACGACGCCGAGCGGGCACCGCGGCTGGACGGGCTGGTGCAGGAGGTGATGCGCCTCAACCCGCCGGTGGGCGGCTTCTTCCGTCGCACCACCCGGCCGCTGCGGCTCGATGGCGTGCTGGTGCCGGCGGGTCGCGTCGTGCAGGTGGCCCTGGCCGCCTCCAACCGCTACCGGCCCGCTGACGCGGCTGGTGGTGACACCCAGCAGGCGGGCGACGATCTGGAGCAGTTCCGCCCCGAACGCCACCTTGAGGGGGGCAGTGGCCTGACGCTGCTGCCCTTCGGCGGCGGCGAACGCGTCTGCCTGGGCAAGGCTCTGGCCGAGCTGGAGATCCGCCTGATGGCGGTGGGGCTGCTGCGCCGGCTGGAGCTCAGCCTGGTGCCCGGCCAGGATCTCAGCCTGCAGGCGATCCCGAGTCCGAGCCCGCGCGGCGGGCTGCTGGTTCAGGCGCGCTCCAGCACGGCGGCGGCCTGAGGCCGGGGCACCTGTTGGCCCGTCGGTTGTGGGGGTCCTGTTGTGGACCTGGCGCCGGGGCTGGTTCCGGCGGCTCTGTCGTTGTCGCGCCCGGTTCTGCGCACAGGAGCGACAGCGGCATCCGCTGGCTGCTGGGCGCGCCACGGCTCTCGACGGGCTGCCCGCTGGGGCTCCGCCGCTGGCGTGGCTGCGCCTTGGCGGCCAGTCGATGGCGGCGATCCGATCGGGCCGGCCACAGCGGTGACGGTGGCGCCATCCGGGGCTGCCGGGAGCGGGTCCGCCTCACCGCCAGCGGGGCGGCGATCCTGTCGCGGCGTCTGGATTCAGCCGCCCGCCTGCTTGGGCCGGTAGCCGGCCTGCTCCAGAGCCGCCAGGGCCGCACTCACCTGATCGCCCTGCAGCTCGATCACGCCGTCCTTGAGCGTGCCGCCAGTGCCGGCCGCGGCCTTGAGCTGTTTGAGCAGCGCCTTGAGCTCGCTCTCCGGCGCCTCCAGCCCCGTGATCGCGGTGACCAGCTTGCCGCCCTTGCCGGCCTTGCTGCGTTGCACCCGCACCCGCTGCTGGGCCTTCGCGGTGGTGGGGGCGTCGGCCGCCGGCCTGGCGGTGGCGGCGCTGCTGAATTCCTGCCAACCGCCCTTCTTCGCCATCAGCCCTGTGCCGCCTGAGGGCTCGATTCTGGGGGGCGGCCATCCCGCGGTGGTGGCCAGCTGCCCCGCTGCGCAGGCTGCGGGCCACGTCTGGATCAGGGAGGGCAGCACGATCGGTTCCGCCGTGACGATGGCGCCTGCCGCGAGCAGGCCCGATGCCGCTCAGGCCGCCACCGCCTCCACCACGCTGATGGCCGATGGCGTCGGCACGATCCGGTTCAGCCGCAGGCCGGCACTGCCCAGCAGCTGTTCGTATTCGCTCGCCGTGCGTTCGCGGCCGCCCTCGGTCATCACCAGCATGTTCAGGTCGAGCAGCTTGCCCGGGAAGGGAGCGTTGCCCGGCGGGATCACCGGCTCGACGATCAGCACCCGGCCGCCTGGGGCCATGGCAGTGCGGATGTGGCCGAGGATCGTGCGGCAGGCCTGATCGCCCCAGTCGTGGACGATGTGCTTGAGCAGATAGGCATCGGCGCCGGGCGGCACCGATTTGAAGAAGTCACCGCCGCTGATGCTCAACCGCCCCTGCAGCTCCGCCGGCACGACGGCGGATGCCACCACCTGGGGCTGATCGTGCAGGGTTCCCTGCAGGTGCTCGTTCGCCAGCAGCAGCCGCTGCAGCAGCTCGCCGCGGCCGCCGCCCACGTCGACCAGATGGCGGATGTCGCTGAACGCGAACGCCGCCAGCAGCGACTCGGTCTCGTTGCGGGAGAAGTCCGTCATGGCGCCGTCGAAGATCTCCGCCCGCCGCGGGTTCTCGGCGTACCAGCCGAACACCGAGGTGCCGTAGCGGTGATGGAAGGCGCTCTCGCCACTGCGCACGCTGTGCAGCAGGTCGTTCCAGCTGAGGTAATGCTCCTCCCCCAGCATCCGGCAGAACTGGCGCAGTGACTGCGGGTGATCGCTGCGCAGCAGCTCCGCCAGCGGGGTGAGCGCGAAGTGTCGCGGCGCCGTCTCCTGGAAGATCCCCAGGCTGGCCAGCCCCCGCAGCAGCCGGAACAGGCTGTCGGCATCGGCGCCGCAGGCCGGGGCGAGCGCCTCGACGTCGCGTTCGCCATCGGCCAGCTGGTCCGCCAGGCCCAGCTCGGCGGCCACATGGATCATCTGGGTCACCCAGGCGCCGCTGGCCATCGCCAGCAGCTGCTCGAGGGGCGTGAGCTCGGGGGGCATGGCCGCTGGGGCAGGGATGGCCTGCTGTAGCGCCCGCCGAGCGTGCTGTCAGCCCGCTCCCTGCTCCCCTGGGGCTTCAGCCGCCTGCTACGGAGTCACCGGCTGCCGCTGGCGCAGCCCCTGCCTAGGGTCAGCCGCATCCTTCTGCGGCGCGGCCGGTCGTGATCTCGCAGCCGCGCCGCTGCCCGCCGGGATCGCGTGGCGCGTCAGCGTCCAACCGCTGGGTTGCACTGCCTCTGGCGCTCAGCCTGCTGCAGGCGCCGCTGCTGATCTGTGGGGCCGGCGTCGCCGCGGCTGAACCGGCTCGCCGTGTCGCTGCCGCCGTGGCTGCCGACGCTGCTCAGGAGCCAGGTTCACGGCCGCACCTGCGGCCAGAGTCACCGCCGCACCTGCGGCCAGGCCCAACACCGCACCTGCGGCCCGGCGACCGGCTGCATCAGTCCGTGCGCGAGCTGGCCCGCGATCCGGGCTGCCGGGCACCGGCCCTGGGAGCGCGGCTGGACGTCGCAGTCCCGATCAACCGCGAGGAGGCGGCGCTGCTGCTGCAGGTCTGCCTGATCTCCCCCGACCTGGCGACCACGCCGTCGCTGCAGGAGCTGCGTCGGGAGTTCGCGCCCGAGCTGGCACGCCTGCAGGCCCGCCTCGACGGCCTGGAGGCCCGCCTGGCGGAGCTGCAGGCCACCGCCTTTTCGCCCACCACCAGCCTGCGCGGCGATGTGCGCTGGTGGCTGGGCGGCGTCAATCCCAGCGGAAACCAGATCGACAGGGCGACCAACCGCTACGCAGGGCAGCCGCTGCGCAACGCCTTCGTCTTCAATTCCGATCTCCGCTTCACCTTCACCACCAGCTTCGATGGTGAGGATCTGCTGCGCCTGCGTCTGCGCAGCGGCAACGGCGGCTACTCAGCCTTTCGCGACAGCCTGCTGCCGACCCTGCGCCTCAGCGGCGTGGCGCCAGGCTGCTCTGCCGCCGCGCCGCAGAGCTGCCGCAATGACTGGCTGCTGCTCGACAAGCTCTTCTATCAGCGTCCCCTGGGTCCGAATCTGCGCGTCAGCCTCGGCAGCCGCGTCAACCAGAAGGACATGATCGCCATCTGGCCGGCGGCCTTCGATGACAACGAGATCCTGTCGTCGCTGTTCAGCAGGGGCGGGGCGCCGGGGGCCTACAGCGACGTCAAGGGAGCCGGTCTGGGGTTCTACTGGACCCAGCGCGCCGACGCCGATGCGGGGGTCGGCTGGGTGGTGAGTGCCGTCACGGTGGCCGGCGACCCTGCCAGTGGCGATCCCGCCGAGGGTGGCCTATTCAGTGCCGGCTCGGCCGGTGCCACCAGCCTGCAGCTGGGCTACCAGGCCAGCAGCTGGGCCGCGGCCGCCATCGTCACCCGCAACCAGGCCGGCGCCCTCGACCGGGCCGGCTCGACGCCGCTGGCGGCCCAGACCTGGCCGAGTCTGAAGCCGGGGCTGAGCGGCCATGTCGATGCGTTCGCGCTGACGGGCTTCTGGCTGCCGCTCAGTGGCGGCTGGATCCCTGCCATCACCCTGGGATGGGGCTTCAACCGGGCGGTGTTCTCCAGCGATGGTGATGGTGATGGCGAGGGCGGATCCGCGGCCGGCCCGCCGCAGCTGGCTGAGAGCCAGTCCTGGATGGTCGGTCTCAACTGGTACGACGTGCTGCTCTCCGGCAGCGAGCTGGGCTTCGCGATCGGCAGCCCGGTGTTCCTGAGTCGCTATCGCAACGCCGCCGGACAGGAGGGGGCTGCGGACGGCTCGCTGCAGATGGAGCTCTGGTATCGCCTGCAGCCCAACGACTGGCTGACGATCACGCCGGGCCTGGTGTGGCTGCCCCGCCCCCGCGGCCAGCTCACGGCCGCCGGCACGGCCTGGGACAGCACGCCCCTGCCGCTGGGGCGGGGCGCCAGCTTCTCGGCGTTGGCGGCGGTGCTCAAGCTGCGCTTCCGCTTCTGACCGCCATGCCCCGCCCGCACGCGCCACCCCATGGACCTGCAGGCATGCCGTTGCGCCCGGCTCCGCCGCCAGGCCAGAGGGGCAGGGCTATGGCGTCCACGCCGGTCGCGCCGGTTGTGCGGATCCGCCCGGCGAGAGGGCTCCGCGGCGGCGACCGGTTCACCGCTGCCGTGTGCCGCGGGGCCGGTGCCGCCCTGTTGCTGCTGCTGCTGGTCTGCGCTCCGGCCGTGTCGGCCGGGGAGCGCTCCGCCGGCCAGCGTCTGCGCGCCTGGGGGGATGGTCAGCGGCTGGAGCTGCTGCCGCTGCAGCAGAGCAGCCTCGAGGTGTTGGCGCGCAGCGAGGTGACGCTGATGATCCGGCCCCACGATCTGCTGCGCCCCACGCCGCAGCTGCTGCTGACCCCGCCGCCCACGCTCGATGCGCGTGCCATCGCCAGGCATCTGCGCCTCTGCCGGATCAGGATCCCCGGCGACAGCCGCCCGGCCCGCTGTCAGCAGGCGTTGCCGCTGCAGCTGATCCTCAGCGACGGCAGCCTGCGCCTGCGGCCGGAGTCGCCGCTGCAGCCGCAGCAGGCCTATGGCCTGGAGCTGGTGCTGCGCAATCCCCTGCAGCAGGGTTTTCATCCGCTGCGCCTGTTCGCCCTGGATCCGCAGCGGCCCGCAGCCGAGTACCTGGGCACCTGGCTGCTGCAGACCGACACCCAGTCGGAGTGAGCCCACTGCCGCCGCTCGGGAGCACGGGCTGCGGCTACCTAGGCTGACCCGACTGCCAGCCCATCGCCGTGACCAGCACCCTTCCGCCGCTTGCCCAGTCCGGCTCCAGCCCCGATCCCGCCAGCCTGAATCCTCAGGTGCGGCCCGATGCTCTGGGTCGCTTCGGCATCTTCGGCGGCCAGTACGTGCCCGAGACGCTGATGCCGGCCCTGGCCGAACTGGAGCTGGCCGCCGCAGAGGCCTGGCAGGACGCCGCCTTCCGCGCCCGCCTCGATCAGTTGCTGCGCGATTACGTGGGCCGGCCTTCGCCGCTCTATGAAGCCGAGCGTCTCAGCGAGCACTATCGGCGGCCCGAGGGCGGCCCGCGCATCTGGCTGAAGCGCGAGGACCTCAACCACACCGGCGCCCACAAGATCAACAACGCCCTCGGCCAGGCGCTGCTGGCCCTGCGCATGGGCAAGAAGCGGATCATTGCCGAAACCGGCGCCGGCCAGCACGGCGTGGCCACGGCCACCGTGTGCGCCCGCTTCGGCCTGGAGTGTGTGGTGTACATGGGCGCCGAGGACATGCGCCGCCAGGCCCTCAATGTGTTCCGCATGCGGCTGCTGGGGGCCACGGTGCAGCCGGTGACCGCCGGCACCGCCACCCTCAAGGACGCCACCAGCGAAGCCATCCGCGACTGGGTGACCAACGTGGAGACCACCCACTACATCCTCGGTTCGGTGGCGGGCCCCC
>CAYNGR010000106.1:0-11526 GCA_964396755.1 uncultured Cyanobium sp.
AATCGGCGATCACCTCACGGCTCACCAGGGAGTACTTCATCCCCTCGGTGCCCATCGAGATGCCGTCGCTCACCGTGATCGTGCCGAACATCTGCGGCATGGCCCCTGCATCGAGGGCGGCCTTCTCGGCGCGGCGTGCCAGATCGTTGAGACCCAGGTTGCAGGGGGTGATCGTGCTGTAACCGTTGGCCAGGCCGATGATCGGCTTGCTGAAGTCGCCGTCCCCGAAGCCCACCGCCCGCAGCATGGCGCGGTTGGGGGAGCGCTGGATGCCCTGGGTGATGGCGGCGGAGCGAAGCATGGCTGCGGCGAGGGAGCGTTGCCTGCAACCTACCGGCAGGACTGTCCGCGTCCGACAGCCCGGCCGTGGCCGGACTCAGGCCTGGGTCTGCATCTGCTCGAGCTGGCGGCGCACCTCATCGATGGCGGCGTTGAGCTGCTGCACCCGGTCGTGCAGATGGGCATCGCTGACCGGAAGTGGCTCACTGGTGACCTGGGAGCGCAGGCCCGGCAGTCCCGCCTGACGCAGCTGCTGCAGGTGATGCCGGGCCTGGCGGCGCCGCTCGGCGGTGGACAGCAGCCACCAGGCCAGACCCGCGGCACCGACCACGGCGCCGGCCAGGGCGGAGACCATCACGGTGCTGCCGCCGGTGGAGTGGTCGCTCGAGGGAGCCATCGGCCAGGGAAAGGAGGGCGAGGCGTTCAGCCTAGGCAGGACAGATCACCGCATCCATACAGCCTGGCGCTGAGGTCGCCGCAGCCGGGGCGCAGCAGGCCCTCCTCGCTGAGTTCCGGATCGATGCAGGCGGTGTAGACAACCAGATCGCCGAAACGCTCGCCGACGGCCTTGAGGCCGGGCGCCGCCGCCAGCGAGGTGATCACCCGCAGCCGGGGCCCCTGCACCCCCAGGGCGGCCAGGCGCTCGAGCAGGGCCAGCAGCGTGGCGCCACTGGCCAGCACCGGCAGGAACACGAGCACGCCGACGCGCTCGCCGATCGACGCCGGCAGGCTGTCGAGGTACCAGGTGGGCGGCACGCCGGCCGGTCCGGCCGTCAACCCGACATGGGCCACCGAAGCATTGGGCAGCACGCCCTGCGCGCCCTGCCACAGGCCCAGCCCATCGCGCAGGACAGGCACCGCCAGCAGAGGCACGCTGGGGTCGATCACCTGACCCTCACTGGCCGCCAGGGGGGTCTCGATTGCCACGGACCGCTGCGGGAGCCAGTCGCGCAGGGCCTCATAAGTGAGCCAGCGGCCCAGCTCCGCCAGGGCGGTGGCGAACAGGGGGGGCGGGGTGTGGCGATCGCGCAGCAGAGTGAGCCAGTGGCCGATCAGGGGATGGGGGGGCACCACCACCCGCAGGGACATGCTCATGCCTGCCATAACTTGCTGTCACCGACATTGTGAGCCCATGGGGTCCGCCTCGATCCGCCTGCGCCGCCTCCTCGGTGCCCTGCTGGGACTGCTGCTGCTGTTGCTTCCCCTGAGCCTGGGCGGTTCGGCGGCCCTGGCGATCACGGCACCGGAGCTGCGCGGTCAGCGATCCCTTCAGGATCTGCAGCCCGACATGCACGGCCGCAATCTCCAGCAGCAGGAGTTCCTCAAGGCCAACCTGGAGGGCTTCGATTTCTCCGGCTCGGATCTGCGCGGTGCCGTGTTCAACAACAGCAACCTCCAGGGCGCCAACCTCAGCGGCGCCGACCTCGAAGACGTGGTGGCCTATGCCAGCCGCTTCGAAGGCTCGGATCTGCGCGATGCGGTGCTGCGCAACGGGATGCTGATGCAGAGCCGCTTCCGTGAGGCCTCCATCGAGGGCGCCGATTTCAGTGACGCCGTGCTCGACCTGCCGGAGCGCAAGGCTCTCTGCGCCAGGGCCGGCGGCACCAACTCCCGCACCGGCATCGCCACCCGCGACAGCCTCGAGTGCCGCTGAAGCGCGATCCGGTCCCCTCCCATAGAGTTCGGTTCGATCGGTTCCGCAGGGGAGCAGCCTGCGGAGGAAACGGGGAAAGCCCGGTGACGCGTCCATCGACGCCGAGTCCGGCACTGTCCCGCAGCTGTGAAGGCCCGATCGGGCCCAGTCAGAACGCCCGCCGATCCGTCTCTTTCCTCACCGGCGCGGACCGGCTGCTTCGATGACCTTCTCTTCCCTGCGCGCGGCGTGGTCGCTGCGCCCGGCGTCCCCGCGACTGGCCCCTGCCCTGCTGGCAGCTCCCGCGCTGCTGACCATCGGACTGCTGCTCGCCCCGGCCGCGCGGGCTCACCACGCGATGGAGCTGCTGCAGCTGCAGCCCAACGCCCTCAACGGTCTGATCAGCGGCCTGCTGCATCCGGTCATCGGTCCTGACCACCTGCTGTTCCTGCTGGCGCTGTCGCTGGTCGGCCTGCGTCAGCGGGGCGGCTGGATGCTGGCTCTGCTGGCGGTGGGCCTGGCCGGCAGCGCGGCCGGTCTGGTGCTGCCGGGACTGCCCGGCGCCGAAACGCTGGTGGCCTGTTCTCTGGCGGTGGTTGGCCTGGTGCTGCTCGACCGTCTTCCCAAGTCGCTGCTGCTGCCGGCCTTCGCTCTGCATGGCTATGTGCTGAGCGCTGCCGTGCTGGGCTGGAGCAGCATGCCGGTGGCCGCCTACCTGCTGGGTCTTGCCGCCAGCCAGTCGCTGCTGCTGCTTGCTTCGCTGCTGCTGCTGTCGCGCATGGGCGCCCGCTTCACCCCTGGGCGCCGCCGCTCGATCGCCTGGGGCCTGATCGGCCTTGGCGGCCTGCTGGCGCTCGCTCCCGTGGTGCTCTGAGCATGACCAGCCAGACCAGCCTGAGCGCTCCGGCGCGGTCCAGGCGCCTGCCGGTCACCGTCGTGACCGGTTTTCTGGGGGCAGGCAAGACCACCCTGCTGCGTCAACTGCTTCTGGAGAGCGGCCAGAGATTGGCTGTGCTTGTCAATGAATTCGGGGATGTCGGCATCGACGGCGACCTGATCGCCGCCTGCGGCTTCTGCCCCGAGGAGGAACGCGAGGAGCGGCTGGTGGAACTCACCAATGGCTGCCTCTGCTGCACGGTGCAGGACGACTTCCTGCCGACGATGGAGCGGCTGCTGGAGCGCGCCGACTCGCTGGATGGCATCGTCGTCGAGACCAGCGGCCTGGCACTGCCGGAGCCACTGGTGGCGGCCTTCGGCTGGCCGGCGATCCGCTCTCGCGTGCGCGTCCAGGCGGTGGTGACCGTGGTCGATGGCGAAGCCCTGGCCGCCGGCCATGTGGTCGGCGATGCCGAGGCGGTGGACGCCCAGCGCCGTGCCGATCCGAGTCTTGATCACATCAGCGCGCTGGAAGACCTGTTCGAAGACCAGCTGCAGGCGGCCGATCTGGTGCTGGTCAGCCGCGCCGATCGCCTGTCCAGCGAAGCCCTCGACGCCGTGATCGCCCGCCTGCGGCCGGCCGCGCGGCCGGGCACCGGCGTGCTGCCGATGGCGCGGGGGCAGATCGATCCGGCGCTGGTGCTGGATGCTCCGGCGACAGGGCAGAGCGGCGGGCAACGCGTCAGCGCGACGACCGCGCCCGAGCAGCACGGGCACGACGACCATCAGGACCACCATGCTGCCCATGGCCACGAGTCAGCTCATGGTCACGACCCAGCCCAGGGTCACGGGCACGACGACCATGAGCACCACCACCATGAGCACCACGACCACAGCCATGCGGACATCGCCTCGCTGGTGCTGAGGCGCCAGGGGCACTGGCAGCGTCAGGCGGTGGAGGCCTGGCTGGCGCAGCTGATCCGGGAGCAACCGGTGCTGCGTCTCAAGGGCCGCCTGCGCCAGCAGGACAAGGCCCTACCCCTGCAGATCCAGGCGGTGGGCCCCAGGCTGGAGTGCTGGTACGAACAGGAGGCAGCAGCCACCACAGCCGAGCCCGGTCTGGAGCTGGTGCTGCTGGTCCCCGCCAGCCAGGAGCAGGCCGTGCGCCAGTGCCTGGCTGAGCTGCCGGCGCTTCAGGGCCAAGCCTTCAGCGGTCGCGGCTGAACTGCCCCGCACCGGTGTTCGGGGCCCAGCCGCACAGGCAGGCCCCCGAAGCCAGATCCCGCCGATCCAGGCAGGCAGCCGCTGGCAGCCCCCCCCCCGCAGCTTGAGCGGATGCGCCCTGTCAGCGACGCCTGATTGGGGCCCACTGAGCGAGCCGGGCCGGTCTGGTCGCCAGCCCCGGCTCCTGGCCGATCCTGGCGGCGCCTGCGGCAGCCAGCCAGGGACCGACGCCCCGCATCAGACGTCAGTCGAGAGGAATGTCCCCCTTGGCGCAGACCCCATCCCAGCAGAGGCTGGTGTCGGGCTGCCAGGTGGCGGTCACCGGCTGCCAGGGGCCGGCCCCCTTCTGCATGCGCACCGATCCGTCGCCGCTGTGACGGAATTCGATGCGCTGATCCCCGACCCGCAGCACCCAGTGCAGACCGATGTTCTGGACCTCCATGCGGCAGGGCTGCCACGGTCCGGAAGCGAGCCGGCACTGCAGGGCACCCACCTGGAGCTGGGCCAGCGCCAGCGGTGCCGCGACGACCTCCAGCAACAGCCAGGCCGACAGCGCTGCGGTCAGATAAAGGCTCCTGCTGGAGCTGCTCGGCAGCCGGACCCTGCGCTGCGCCTGTGGGTCAGCAAGCGGGCCGGCAACGGTCGCGGCGGCATGACGCCATCGGATCGATCCGGACGGCGGGGGCAGGCGGGCGGGCTGAGCGGACACGGCGAGCTCCGCGAGGGAAGCCGCTGCAGCCAGCCGGGGAGACGACCATGCAGAGGCCCTGACTCCACCCTGACCGGCACGACCGGGGGGAGGCAGGCGGGCTGCCAAGATTTAACAAACGCCAGTGTTGCCGGTGCCGCTCTTCCATGCCCGCGTTCAGGTGTCCCTGCGCACATCCGTGCTCGACCCTGCCGGTGAGGCCACCCGGGCCGCCGCAGCGCGGCTCGGTGTCGAAGGAATCCAGCGCCTGCGGATCGGCAAGGCGATCGACGTCTCGATCGAGGCACCGGACCAGGCTGCAGCCCGTGAGCGTCTGGAACTGCTCAGCGACCGGCTGCTCGCCAATCCGGTGATCGAGGACTGGAGCCTCGATCTCTCCGACGCCGGCTGAGGACAGGAACCATGACCATCGGCATCGTCGTGTTCCCAGGCTCCAACTGCGACCGGGACATGCGCTGGGCCCTGGAGGGCTGTCTGGGGCGCCCCACCCGTTTTCTCTGGCATGAGGAACGCGATCTCAGCGGCCTGGAGGCCGTCGTGCTGCCCGGAGGGTTCAGCTACGGCGACTACCTGCGCTGCGGCGCCATCGCCCGCTTCGCCCCCGTGCTTGAGGAGCTGCGCCAGTTCGCTGAGTCCGGAGGCCCGGTGCTGGGCATCTGCAACGGCTTCCAGGTGCTGAGCGAGATGGGCCTGCTGCCGGGCGCCCTGACACGCAACCGCAGCCTCCACTTCCTGTGCGAACCCGCCGAGCTGCTGGTGAGCCCGGGGCACTGCCGCTGGCTGCAGGACTACGAGCAGGGGGAGCGGATCACCCTGCCGATCGCCCACGGCGAGGGCCGCTACCAGCTGGAGCCCGAAGAGCTTGAGCGACTTGAGCAGCAGGGGCAGGTGGTGCTGCGCTACGCCAGCAACCCGAATGGATCCATCGGTGACGTGGCCGGACTGACCAACGCCGCCGGCAACGTGCTCGGCCTGATGCCGCACCCGGAGCGGGCCTGCGATCCGGCCACCGGCGGCCTGGATGGACGCCGCCTGCTGGCCGCGATCGGCGCCTGAGCCGCTGATCCGGCCGACCGCCCCGCCCGGAGCTCGCCTGCACCCACGGGCCCCCCTCCGTCGCGGTCGGTCCCGGCCAGCAGAGCCAGAAGGCCGGGGCAACAAAAAACCCCCGCTCGCAAGGAGCGGGGGGAGAGGGAGATTCAGAAACGACAGGCCGGGGGGTCGTTCACCCACCAGCCCAGCAATCTCAGTTGACGGCGGCGAAGAAGTCCTTGCTCTTGACGGGGTCGGGATTCATCGTCTTCTCGCCGGGCTGCCAGTTGGCGGGGCAGACCTCATCGGGGTGGGACTGCACATACTGGAAGGCCTGCAGGACGCGCAGGGTCTCATCAACGCTGCGACCCACGGGCAGGTTGTTGATCGTGCTGTGCATGATCACACCATCGGGATCGATGATGAACAGGCCGCGCAGAGCGATGCCTTCCGCTTCATCGAGCACGGCGTAGGCCCGGGCGATGTCCTTCTTGAGGTCGGCGACCAGCGGGTAGGCGATGTCGCCGAGACCGCCGTTCTTGCGATCGGTCTGCACCCAGGCGAGGTGGCTGAACTGGCTGTCGACGGACACGCCGAGGATCTCGGTGTTGCGCGAGGTGAAATCGGCGTAGCGATCGCTGAACGCGGTGATCTCGGTCGGGCAGACGAAGGTGAAGTCCAGCGGGTAGAAGAACAGCACCACGTACTTGCCGCGGTAGTCGGAGAGCTTGATCTCCTTGAACTCCTGATCGACCACGGCGGTGGCGGTGAAGTCGGGAGCCGGAAGACCGACGAGCCTGGACATGGGGAAGGGGAACGAGAAGGGTTGAAACGTGCAACCGGCAGGCGCAGCGGCCGGACCGCAGCCAGCTGCCCACCGGCGGGGCGCTAGCTCAAAGTCGTACCGACTACCAGTTGCCTGGGTTACAAGCTATCACGGATTCCGGCAGGGGGTGGCAGCCGACCAGCCGAGCGGGCTTAGAGCGGCGGTCTAGGCTGCAAGGCCTGTTAGGGATGGGACCCAATGACCTGGGATCCGGTCGTTCTGCGCAAATACAACACCACCGGGCACTTCCGCCTGCTCAATCAGGTGCGCAACGAAATCAGTGAGCGACCGCTGATCCGCCCCGGCGAAGGAGAGACGGTCGGCGCCGCCAACCGCAGCCGCAGCCTGATCCGGGCGATCGAAGCCCGGGCCCAGGCCGGCATGAGCCGCAGCCGTCGCGCCGCCCAGGCGGTCGAGGTGAGAGTGCTGGACGCCGACGACCTGCCCCCCGCCAGCGGCTTTTCCGGACTGCCCGGTGCCCCCGCGTCACTCTCCAGCGAGGCCATCGACGCTGACGGGCGATCGGCCGGATTCCGCGCCCGGCTCAATGCCATCGATCTGCGCTGACGATCGACTGAGGGCCGCATGGATCCGCGGAGGCTCACGACCCGCCCCGCAGAACACCTTCGGCTGCGAAGGATTCAGTTAAAATCGGTTAAGACCTGATTCAGGCCGTCGCCAGTCGCATGCAGACACCGGGCGCGGGCGCTTGGCCTGAAACGCGGGTCCGCCTGGTCCGCTGGCTCCTGCTCGCCGGCTGGTTGTTGCTCATCCTGTCGCTGCTGATTCCGGCCGTGCAGGTGCCCCAAGCCCTGCTTCCGGACTGTCCGCTCGCGCAGCAGGACTGCACCCTGCATCGCCAACCAGGCAACCGCGTCTTCTGGGGCACGGTCGTGCCCGGCTGCATCCTGTTGATCGCCGCGGGCAGTCACGAGATCTGGCGGCGCATCTGCCCGCTGGCCTTCGTCTCGCAGCTGTTCCGACACCTGGGGATGCAGCGCACGGCATCAGGCCGGGGCGGTCATGCCGAAGTGGTCAAGGTCAACCCCGACTCATGGCTGGGCCGGCATCACATCCAGCTGCAGTGGTCGCTGCTGATCGCCGGGCTCTGCCTGCGCCTGCTGGTGGTGAACAGCAGCCCCGTGGGGCTGGCTGTGCTGCTGATCGGCAGCCTGGTGGCGGCTCTGGTGGTGGGCTGGGCCTACGGGGGCAAGGCCTGGTGTCAGTACGTCTGCCCGATGGGTCCGGTGCAGGCGGTGCTCACCGGACCGCGCGGACCGCTGGGCAGCACCGCCCATCTGGGAAGCCGCTCGCGCATCACCCAGTCGATGTGCCGCACCGTGGGCGACAGCGGCAATGAACAGAGCGCCTGCGTGGCCTGCCAGGCCCCCTGCCTGGACATCGATGCCGAGCGGTCCTACTGGCAGACAATCACCGGCAAGCGGGGATTCGCGTGGGCCTGGTACTCCTACCCAGGGCTGGTGCTGGCCTTCTACGGGCTGATGGAGATCAGCCGGCCGTCCCACTGGCCGCCCGCGCCAGCGGGTCTCTCCTATCTGTGTTCAGGGCTGTGGGCGTTCGATGCAGGTCTGACGGGCCGGCTGCTCAATCCCTGGCTGCCGCAGCTGCCGCTGCCGCGTCTGCTGGCCCTGCCGGGGATGCTCGTGCTGGCCGCCATCGTCTCGGTGGCGATCTTCCAGACGATCGAGCAGCGCCTGCGGCCGCCTGGGACCGAGCCGTCCTCGATGATCCTTGAGCAGCGGGCGATCAGCCGCACGCGACTGCTGGCGACCTTCACGGCAGTCAACATCTTCTTCTGGTTCGCCGATCCCAGCCAGGGAGCCTTCGGCCCCCACGGTGCCCAGTTGCTGCGATCGGTTGTGCTGACGATCTCGGCCATCTGGCTGTTCCGCGGCTGGGGCCGGGATCCAGCCGTCTACCGGCGGGAGAGCACCAGCGAAAGCCTGCGGCGTCAGCTCAAGGATCTGCCCGGCCTGCAGCAGGCACTCGATGGCCGCTCACTCGATCAGCTCTCCCCCCAAGAGGTGTTCACCCTGGTCAAGGCCATGCCCGTGATCGGCCACCAGCGGGCTCTGGAGGTCTACGGCAGGGTGCTGGCCGACATGCTGCAATCCGGCCGGCTCAACCGGGCCGAGTCGCTGCTGCAGCTTCAGGATCTGCGCGACAGCCTCCACCTCGAGCCGGAGGATCACCACCAGGCCATCCGCCGCCTGGCCGAGGAACAGCCAGATCTGCTGCGTCTCGACTGGCGGGAACGCCAGGCCGCGGATCTGCGCCGCGAAGCAGCCGCTGAGGCACTTCAGGATCTGATGACCACCGCCGGCCTGGAGGTGCTCGAACCCGCCCTGCTCAGACCGGCGCTGCAGCAGAAGCTTGAGCAGCTGCGCGCCGGCAGCGGGCTGGGTGAGACGGCCTGGCGGGAGCTGCTGGACCGCTGCGGCCCCCGAGGGGATGCCCAGCAGCGGCGCCTGGAGCAGCAGCGGCAGCTCTGGCGGCAGAACGCTGGCTGCCTGCGGGCCCTGGAGCAGGCGGCGGCCAGCGACCCATTGCTGCAGCCTCTGGTCAGAGCGATGGTCCTGCGGGTGGAGACGCTTGGGAGCTGGCTCTCGCCTCGGCTGGACGCCGCCGGCCTGGATCCGTTGCCGCAGCAGCTGCCCTCGCAGGGCAGCTGCGCTCAGGGCCTCGATCTGCTCTGGCAGGACCCGGACCCCGACACCGCCGGCTGGGTGTTGCTGGTGGAACAGCGGCGCGACCCGCGGGCAGCGGCGCGGCGACACGGCATGGCCCGCCCCCTGGAAACCACATCGGCGTTCCTGGAACGTCAACGCAGCGGCGACGCCGAGGCGGACCGGGAGGTGCTGGCCGTGCTGGCCGCCTCCGCCCTGTTCGCGGACCAGCTGCCGAGCGGTCTGGTGTGGCTGATGCAGCAGGGCGTCATCCGCCGCTGGCCGCCCGGATCCCTGGTGCTGCGCCAGGGCGATGACAGCGATGAACTGGCGCTGGTGATCCAAGGCGAAGCGGAGCTGCTGGGCGGCGATGGCAGCCGGCTGACGCTGGGCCCCGGACAGACGATCGGCGCCATGGGCGTGATCACCGGCAGGCGTCGCAGCCGCACGGTGGAGGCCGGTCCCCGGGGGCTGCAGACCCTGGATCTGCCCGCAGGCGCCCTCGAGGACCTGCTGCGCCGCTCCCGCAGCTTCTCGCTCGGTCTGCTGCGCGAGCTGGCCGTGCGTCTGCATGGCGCCAGCGCCGAAGCCGAGCACACCGCCAACCCTTGACGGGTTCTGGCGCAGCCACAAAGGTGAAGGCACTGACGGTCCTTCCAGCCATGGACCCGCCCCCGGGCCTCTCCTGCGCGTCTCTGTCCATGCCGGGGCCCGGCAGCGACGGTGAATGCCCGGCGCGGCGCCGTCTCTGGCTGGCCGCTCTGCACCAGCTGGCCCTCGCGGACGGCGAGTTCGGCCCCGAGGAGCGGCAGCTGCTGGAGCAGGCCGTGGCTGAGGAACTGCCGGGCGTCTGCCTGCAGGACCTGCACCATCCAGGCGATGGTGCCCTGCTGCACAGGATCGGCCGAGGCACCCCGGCGGCGGAGCAGTTCCTGCGCAGCGCCGTGGTGGTGGCTCTGGCGGATGGCGGACTCGGCCCGGCGGAACTGAGCCTGCTGCGTCACTGGAGCGAGCTGCTGCAGGTGGGACAGGCCGTTCTGGCCGGCCTGCATCAGCAGCAGACGCCTGGTGAGGGAGCGGATTCGGCGCTGCAACGCCTGCGCGGCTGGCTCGACGCCCAGGCTCCCAGCGATCCGGCCATCGCAAGGCTGCTGGTGAAGCTGATCCCGGCGCAGTGCCCGTTCGAGCGTGATGTGACGGTGCTGGGGCATCGCATCGTGCACATCCCGCCGATGTGCCGGATCAATCCGCTCTATGAGCAGCTGATGGCCCTGCGTTTCCGTTGTCTCTGTCTGCTGGCGGGAGAGCCGCCGAGTCGCGCCGGGGAACCGCCCAGTCGCGCCGATGATCCGGCCGGTGGCGACACAGGCGGTTGAGGGCCCCACCCAGCAAGACCAGCCAGCCGGCAGCAGCGGCCGCCTGCCGAGAGGCTGAAGGGCCGCGATCCTGCCGTGCCGGGTCAAGGAGAGGTGCAGGCTCGCCATCGTGAGACCACGGCGTCGCGATGGCCATGGCCCCTACCCTCAGCACCGGCGAGCAGGCCCAGCGGCTGGTCGCCGTGCAGCTCACCCGCCTGCGCAGCCTGCGGTCTCGCGTCCTGCAGGACGACGATCCCGAGGCACTGCATCAGTTCCGCGTCAGCCTGCGGCGGATACGCTCGCTGATCAGCCAGTTCGAGGCCGCTCTGGAGCTGCCGCAGCGGCTGAAGCGCTCACGCATCGCGGCGCTGGCCAGGGCCACCGGCGACTGCCGTGATGCAGATGTGCTGCGCGAGCAGCTCGAACAGCGGCTGCTGCCCCGGTTGCCTGCCAGCGACCATCAAGCCTGCCGGTCGCTGCTGCGCCAGCTGCAACGCCAGCGGCGTCGGGCGTTCCGGCAGCTGGAGACCGCCCTGCGCTCGCAGCGCTGCCGGAACCTGCTCCAGCAGCTCGAGCAGTGGACTGTCGCTCCCCGCACCACCTGCCTGGGCCAGCAGCCACTGGAGGCCTGGCTGCCGGAATGGCGGCTGGCCTCCAGCAGCTGCTGCTTCCTGCAGGCCGGCTGGTTTGCATCGGATCCTGATGACCCTGCCCTGCATGTGTTGCGCAAGCGGGTCAAGGAGGTGCGCTACGGCATGGAGTCCCTGCGTGAGTGGCTGGGGGTGGAGGGGGCGCACTGGATCAGCGATCTGCGCAGCGTGCAGAGCTGCCTGGGAGATCTGCATGACCAGCAGGTGCTGATCCAGCTCGTGCAGCCGCAAGGACGCGCGCACAGAGGCCTG
>CAYNGR010000107.1:0-11464 GCA_964396755.1 uncultured Cyanobium sp.
CGGACCGGGCGATTCGGGAAAGAAGTTCGAACGGGCAGTTTGGAAAGTCAGTTCCCGGCTGGAACTGTGCAGCTGAGACTGAGCAGCTCTGACTGAGCAGCTCTGACTGAGCCGCCCTGACAACAAAGGCCTGACAAAACAGCACTGACGCTTCCGCACTCAGAGGTGGGTGATGAACCATTGCCACAGCCGCGCCAGACCGCGGGGCCGCCGCCGCGGGCCCTGGCTGCCGGAAGCCTGCAGCTGCCGCAGTTCCTCGGCGAGCTGCTGCTCGAGGATGAACTCAGGGGGCGGCTGCACGCCGATCAGCTCGTCGGAGCGGGCCATGTGGTCGAGCGCCTGACGGGCACGGCGAAGGTCGCGCTGCAGCCGCCTCAGCTCCCTGGGGCTGAGTTGGGGGGCGGGCAACGGTGAGCCTGAGGCGTCCGGCGCAGCCGGAGCGGCCGCCTCGTCGTCGAGCTCGCTGGGGAAGAAGGCCGCGAACGGATCGCGCCCCTCCCGTTCGATCCGGCGCCGCACGGCGCGGTAGCGGTTCAGATCACGCTGGCGGCGGCGCTCCTCATGGCGCTGTGAGGCGGCAAGGCCGCGCGCCATCACCTCGCTGACTGGATGGGGAGGCTGTGGAGCAGCACCATCCCCGGCCGGCAGGGTGTCCTTGGCAGCGTCGGCGTGGCTGAGATCACCCGGCACCCATGGGCCGGAAGGCTGTTCGCTGACTGCCGGGAACGGCAGGCCCCCGGCGGGCTCGGCTTCAGCGATGTGGCCGAGCGCCAGGGAGCCGCTCCGGCCCCAGTGCCGGAAGGCGGGCCGCAGCAGCGAGCGCAACGGCTGAGGCGCGCCTTGCACACCGCGGCGGGGGGCGGCCAGAGAGGGATCAAACGGGTTGACCGGAGGCGGCTGCGGTGGGCGCGGCGGCGGCGGCAGCGGCTGGACGGCCGGCTTCTCGGAGCTGCTGCGCCGCACGACGCGACGCACCAGCCGCAGGCAGCGCTCCAGCAGCGAAAACCAGCCCAGGGCCGCGCAGGCGCGCTGGAACTGCAGCAGCTCGTGCAGCGCCTCCGGCTGCTGCTGCGGCTCTCCGTGCACCAGCATCCAGTCGAGAAAGGGAATGGACTGCTCCATTTCGCGCATGGCGCCGTGGTGCAGGCTCCAGAGCAGCAGACCTCCCAGCAGGGCCAGGGCGGCGTTGGTGGCGGCGCGGCGCAGGAAGGCCTCGCGGCTGACGTTGAGGTTGCCTTCGATCCGTTCGCGCAACCGTTCGCGCTCGCGCTCCAGGGAGCGGCGCACCTCCAGGCGAGCCTCGCTGACGCTGGCCTCGGGAGGCACGCGCACCTGCAGGCCAGGGATGCGCTGCAGGCCCTGCAGCAGGGTGTCGATGCTGTCGCTCTCGCGCAGGATCGTGGAGGCGCGGTCGATCTGGGCGTCGATGCGCTCGATCTGATCGACGCCGATCTGCTGCTGCTTCTGCGTCAGCGTGACCACGTTGGCGACGCTCACCGGGGCCAGGAAGAAATGAAAGGCGCTGAGCAGGGGAAGCAGCGCCAGCAGCAACGGCAGCACCGCCAGCTCCAGAGGACGACGGCGCAGCCCCCCCTGGAAGGCGATCAGGCCGATCGCCACCAGCAGGATCGGCGTGAGGTCCAGGAACTGGCTGGTGTAGTGCAGGCGCGTGCCGATCTCGGCGAGACGCGGAGTGGTGAGCAGGTTGATGACCTCCGAGCCCCACACCGCCAGCAGGCCGTAGCCCACCAGGCGCAGATGCTGCAGGGAGAAACGCAGGCCGATCAGATCCACCACCGGCAGCTGCAGCGCCGGAGCGGCCGACGAGGCTGCGGGGGGCGGGGCGTTGTCCGCCGAGGCAGGGGCAGTGGCGGGAGCAGGGGCAGGCGGGGGCAGCGAGGCCCGTGAGGCTGCAGCAGCGGCTGGCTCCGCTTGCGCGGGGGGCGGCAAGCCGCTCCAGCCGTTGGCTGCAGCTGAGACGGATGCACCTGACACGGCCTGGACCGTCCCAGAAGGCGATGGGGGTGTGGTGACGACCGGTGGCGCAGGATCCGGCGGGCAGGGAGGCGCGGCAGCTGAAGTCGGCCTGAAGGCAGCCGTCGGGGAGGCGGGGACGGACGGGACGGCGTCGGAAGCGTGGCTTTCCGCCGTCAGCGGAATCGGGATGGCACCTGGCTGGGGCGTCGCACCGGAGACGGATTGTCGCCCGGCCTCGTTTGCAGCAGACGCCGCATCGAGAGAAGGAGGCTCGGCCATGAACGCCCGCAACGTGCAGGTCTTCAGCCGATCTTAAGAGCCCGCCTGCAACGCGGCTATGCATGCCGCGCATAAACCACCCACCCCGGGACCGCGCCAGCACCAGGTGTCGCAGACGCCAGGCCACTGACGGGGAGACAGAGGCTGGGGCCGGCCAGCACCACATCAGACCCTCGCACAGAGGCGTTCGAACCCACTGGAAGAGACAGATCAAGAACTGAATAGATTTTCAGAACGATGCTGTAGCGCTCAGCACATGAGGGGTGAATCCGGCTCACCCAGGCCCCATCGCAGCCATGGGCGTAGCCGAACCACAGACTCTCCAAACCCGACGAGACGCTTGTGGGTGAGCAGACAGCAGGCGCGAGGAGGGGCCCTCAGCACTGCGCCCCAAACTGCGCCCCAAAGGCATTGGGCGTAGACTGAACAGCAACTGAAAGACGCTCTCAGAAGCGCCCTCTCCCTCCGGGCTTCCGCCACAGCACACCCCCGAGCCCACGGCCCCGCGCCAACGCCCTCCCGGCGAGCCGCCCCGTCCGTGACCCGATCACCTGTCACTCCCGTCATGACCGTCTCGCGCAGCGCCGCCCCAGCCGTTCAGTTCCTGCTGGTGGCGAACCCGGAGCTCCTGCTCAGCAACGGCCAGACCCGAAAACTGCAGCAGGCGATCGGTGGGGCCAGCAGCCGCCTGGGCGCACTGCCGGGCCGCCGCGACCGGCTGACGCTGCTCCGCGACGTGTTCGGCGACACGGGGCAGACCGCCGCATCCAGCGGCAGTAGCAAGGGCACTGGCTTCAACGCCAACAGCAGCAGCCTCCTGGCCAGCCTGGCCGGCCCCGGCCTGAACCTGCAGGTGCAGCTGCGCTCGGCCGCCGAGATGAACGGAGCAGCCGTGGCCTACGCGCGGAGCGGGCCCAATGGAGCGCCGAGGCTGTACCTGAGTGCAGCCGTGCTGGAGAGCGGCATCAGCGGCGAGCAGATCACCCTGCTGCTGCTCAAGGGGGCTGCTCAGCACATCGATGCACGCCTCAATGGCAGCCTCGATGCGTTGGGCGATGAAGGCCTCGCCTTCGCCAGTCGCCTCAGCGGCCGCCGGCTGACGGCGGCAGAGCAGACCCTGCTCAGCCGCCAGGCCCGCGGCGGCGTGGTGAGCATCAACGGCAGTGCCGTCGCCGTCGAGATAGAGGCATCCAGCAGCAATCCCGGCGCGCAGCCGCTGGCGCCGAACACGGCCCCCAGCCTCAGCGCCACCACCAGCACCGGCAGCGTCCGCGAGGCCGAGGGCCTGGGCAGCCAGGCCGCCCCGGTGACGCTGTTCAGCAACGTCACGGTCAGCGCCGGCGGAAGCAGCGACGCCAACCAGACGATCACGCAGCTGCGCCTCAGCGTGGCGGGCCTGCGCGATGGCGCCAACGAACGGTTGTGGCTGGACGGAACCGCGATCTCCCTGGGCAGCAACGCCAGCGGCAGCACCGCCGGCGGCCTGATCCCGGGCGGGATCAGCTACAGCCTGACGCTCACGGCAGCCGCCGATGGCAGCAGCACGGCACTGCTCAGCCTCAGCAGCGCAGCCGGTCTGAGCAGCAGCGCCGCCGCCGGGTTGATCCAGGCGCTCGCCTATCAGAACGGCAACAGCGACAACCCCACGGCGGGCACGCGCAGCATCACGATCACCGGCCTGAGCGATTCAGGAGGAACAGCCAACGGCGGCAGCGACAGCGTCACCGTCAACATCACCAGCACCATCACCGTGATCGCGGTGAATGATGCGCCCCAGCTGGGCAGCCTCAGCGCCATCAGCCTCACCGACACCAGCGCCCAGGACAGCTTCAACGCCAGCAGCGGCAGCCTGCTCGCCAGCGATCCGGAGGGCAGCAGCCTCAGCTATGGCCTCGAAGGAGCCACGGCCAGCAGTGCCAGCTTCGATGGCATCAGCTACACCCTCAGCAAAGCCGGCAGCTACGGCACCCTCTATCTCAACAGCAGCACCGGCGCCTATCGCTTCCAGCCCAGGAGCGACTGGAGCCTCAATGCGATCAGCGCCAGCGGCAGCGACACGTTCAACCTGAGCGTCAGCGATGGAGCGCTGAGCAGCAGCTCAGCCCTGCTGATCAACTTCACCGGCGCCCAGGAGTCGCCCGAGCAATACGTGCTGGTGGATGACGGCGCCCCAGTGCTGAACCCCGATGCCCAGAACCTCTGGGAGCAGGCCCTCACCAATGCGAGCCGCAGCCTGGCCGATCTGCTCAGCAATCCCAACCGCGAGGCGATCCTCGCCGATGTGTTCGGCCGCGCCGGCACCGATCCGGCCATCTTCGAGGCCAACAAGCAGGCCCTGCTGGCCACCATCGGCGGATCCGGCCTGCGCATCGAGGTCGACCTGCGCACCGACGCCGAACTCAACGGCGCCTTCGCCGCCTACGCGGCCGTCGGCCACACCGGCACCGAGCGCATCTATGTCAACGGCGACAAGCTCAACAGCGGCGTTCTCGATCTCAACCTGGCCACCAGCGCCCTGCTGGAGGAATACGGCCACGCGCTGGATCAGCGGCTGAATGCCGGCATCGACAGCCCTGGCGATGAAGGCCAGTTGTTCGCCAGTGAGGTCACCGGCGTCACGCTGACGGCTGAGCAGCGGGCGGTGATTGATGCGGAGAATGACAGTGCGACGCTGACGATTGAGGGGGTGCAGGTGTTGGTGGAGGAGGCGGCCTCGGCCGTGTCCATCACGACCACGAACACGACACTGAACAAAAGCAATGGGGCTTTGAACTTCAGTGTTACCATCAGTAACAATAACAACGAAGGCGGCGACCTGCTTGTCGCCGCCTACGATTCTTTGGGCGGGCTGATCGGCTGGCAGGTCGTTAATCGAGCAACAAGTTTCGCGAAAAACACATCTTATACGGGCAGCTTCGACTTCAACGCCAGTGGCATTAACACTGTACAGACAAGTTCTGTGACGCTTCGCGCCTGGCAAGGCACAGCAGGTACCACCTACGGCACCGGAAATGACACCACACCGGTCGTGACCTATGGCAATTCAACGACTTTGGCTGCGGGTGCCACGACTGGCTTCACTGTGAGCATGACCACGGCGCCTGCCACCTTAACTGGTGCGATCGCCTTCACGGGCACGGTAACTACCGGCAGTGCGCTCTCGGCCTCGTCCGTGGGAGTCACTGTGGACACGATTGCTCCAACGGTGGGCTCAGTGGTGATCACATCGGCCACAGGAATTCAGAACAGCACCCTCAATACCGGGGATATCGTCACCGTCACCGTCACCATGAGTGAGGCGGTCACGGTCACAGGCACTCCACAGCTCACACTCGTCGTTGGCAGCACAAACCGTACAGCGACCTATGCGAGTGGCTCAGGCACAACTGCGCTCGTCTTCACATACACCATCCAAGCTGGTGAGACGGATACCGACGGTATCGCCATTACGGGTAATACTCTTACACTCAATGGCGGAACGATCAATGACTCGGCTGGGAACGCAGCGACACTGACTCACAGTGCCGTCGCCAATAACGCCTCCTATCTCGTCGATACCACCGCTCCCACAACCACGGTCAGCACCGTGGCCTTCTCTGCTGACACTGGCAACAGCAGCAGCGATTTCATTACCAGAACTGCCCCCCAGACCATCAGCGGCACCCTCTCGGCCAACACCGTGACCGGCGAAGTCGTTCGGGTCTCGCTCAATAACGGCATCACCTGGAGCACGGCCACCAACACAATCGGCACTAGCACCTATTCACTCTCCACCACACTCACCACCAGTAACACCCTGCAGGTGCGTGTGGAAGATGCCGCAGGCAACTTCAGCACCGCACTCTCCCAGGCCTACACCCTCGACACTTCTGCCCCCACGGCTCCAACCTTCGCCCTCACCAGCGACACCGGAACCTCCTCCTCCGACGGCGTCACCAGCAACGGCTCCATCACCGTCTCCGGCATCGAAACCGGCGCCTCCTGGGAGTACTCCACCAACAGCGGCAGCTCCTGGACCGCTGGCTCCGGAACCTCCTTCACACTCGCCGCAGGCTCCTATGCCATCGGTGCCGTCCGCGTCCGGCAGACCGATCTCGCTGGCAACGTCACCGCCACTCCTTCGCAGAACGCTGCGGCTATCACCGTGGACGCCGCTGCTCCATCATCACTGAGCACCCGCACACTCGATCTCACAACCGCGACGGACTCAGGCTCCAGCAATACAGACAACACCACCAACGACGCCACTCCTGATATCACCGTCAGCACCCTCAATGGTGTGACCATGAGCGTCGGCGATGTCGTCCAGATCATCGACACCTCCAACTCCAACGCCGTTGTCGGCTCCTACACCGTTGTTGCTGGTGATCTCACATCCGGTGCCTGGAACGGCACCACCAGGACCATCACGCTCTCCACCACCCTCTCCGACGGGCTTCATAACCTCGCCGTAAGGCTCGCCGATCTCGCTGGAAACACCGGCACCCAGAGCACCACAACACTCGGGGTCACGATCGACACTTCGGCACCCGCGGCTCCAACCTTCGCCCTCACCAGCGACACCGGAACCTCCTCCTCCGACGGCGTCACCAGCAACGGCTCCATCACCGTCTCCGGCATCGAAACCGGCGCCTCCTGGGAGTACTCCACCAACAGCGGCAGCTCCTGGACCGCTGGCTCCGGAACCTCCTTCACACTCGCCGCAGGCTCCTATGCCATCGGTGCCGTCCGCGTCCGGCAGACCGATCTCGCTGGCAACGTCACCGCCACTCCTTCGCAGAACGCTGCGGCCATCACAGTCGATGCGACCGCTCCTGCGGCACCGAGCTTCTCCTTCGCCAGCGACACCGGTTCCTCTTCCTCCGATGGCGTCACCAGCAACGGCCTGGTGAACGTCTCCGGCGTCGAGGCGAACGCCACCTGGGCCTACAGCGTCGACAGCGGCTCCACCTGGACCACCGGTTCCGGTTCCTCGTTCACCCTCGCCGCCGGCAGCTACGCCATCGGTGCCATCCAGGTGCGACAGACCGATCTGGCCGGTAACACCACCACCACGCCGTCCCAGAACGCGGCGGCCATCACGGTCGATACCAGCATCACGGCCGGCACGCTCAGCCTCGCCAACTTCACCGACAGCGGCAGCAGCAGCAGCGACTTCCTCTCCAACGACCGCAGCTTTGATCTCTCCCTCGCAGGTCAGGAAAGTGCCGCTTCCGTTGTCTATCAGCTCTCCACCGACGGCGGCACCACCTGGAGCACCACCGCAACCGCCCAGAGCAACCTCGCGGATGGCACCTATCAGTTCCGGGCGGTTGTCACCGATGCTGCCGGTAATTCGGCCAACACCAACACGGTCTCGGTCACGGTCGATGCGACCGCTCCTGCGGCACCGAGCTTCTCCCTCGCCAGCGACACCGGCGCCTCCAGCTCCGATGGCGTCACCAGCAACGGCCTGATCAACGTCTCCGGGATCGAGGCGAACGCCACCTGGGCCTACAGCCTCGACGGCGGCTCTTCCTGGACCACCGGTTCCGGTTCCTCGTTCACCCTCGCCGCCGGCAGCTACGCCATCGGTGCCATCCAGGTGCGACAGACCGATCTGGCCGGTAACACCACCACCACGCCGTCCCAGAACGCGGCCGCGATCACTGTTGACACCACTGCCCCCTCCGCAACGCCGGCCATCACGACCATCGCCACCGATACCGGCACGGCAGGGGATTTCATCACCAGTGACACCACCCTCACGGTGTCAGGGACCAACACCACCCTGGGTAGTGGCGAAACCATCCAGATCAGCAGCAATGGAACCACCTGGGTGAATGTCACCCAGAACACGGGAACGACCTGGTCGTACGTGGATCCAACCACCCGCAGCGATGGCAGCTTCACCTACCAGGTGAGGGTGATCAATCCTGCCGGGAATATCGGAGCCAATACAGCCAGCCAGCTGGTGACCATCGACACCACGGCCCCGGCAGCCACCTTGGCGATCACCGACATCACCGATGACACGGGCACCATCGGCGACTGGATCACCAGCGACACCACCCTTACCGTCTCGGGCACCACCAGCGCCCTAAACAGCGGCGAACGCATCCAGATCAGCAGCGATGGGGGACTGAACTGGGCCAACGCCCAGGTCAGTGGCACCACCTGGAGTTACGTCGATCCAACCGTACGCGCCAACGGCAACTACACGTTCACTTATCAGGCGCGCGCCATCGACGCCGCCGGGAACATCGGCACCAACACCGCTAGCCAGGTCATCACAATCAACACCAACGTCATGAACGTGGCGGTGCAGACGGGGACATACAATCTAACCAATAGCAATCTCACTTACACAGTTAACAACCTGGCCTCCACCAACCAAGGCGGTGACTTGCTGGTTGCCCTCTACGGCGATGCCACTGGAATCAGCAACCTCATCGGCTGGCAGGTCGTCAATCGTGCGAGCACAGTTTTTTCAGCTGGATCGACAACCTATACAGGAACATTCGACATTAGGAACGCCAACATCAATACGTACAACGGCGGTCCACTCAGCATACGCGTCTGGCAGGGCACGGCCGGCACATCTTACGGAACAGGCAGTGATGCAAATCCCGTCATCACATACAGCAATGCGTCAAGCATTACACCCAATAGAAACGGCGCCAGCACCGGTTTCACTGTCAATACTTCAACCCCTCCGTCAGACACCGGCAACTCAGGTGCGCAGGGAACAGTTACAATCACTTCCGCCACCGCCACCAACATCACAGCCGGATCTGCCCTCAACGCGGACTTCGCCGGTGTGATTGTTGACTCTGTTTCACCCACAACCAGCGCAACGATCAACTCCATCACAGATGATGCCGGCACCTTCACTGGTACCCGCAGCAGCGGCAGCGTCACCGATGACACCAACCCGCAGCTCAACGGCGCCATCTCTGCAGCCCTGATCACTGGAGAGGTCGTCCGCGTCTATGACGGCAGCACGCTTCTGGGCAACGCAACCGTCAGCGGTACGAACTGGACCTTCACGGATTCGCGCACCCTCACCAACGGACAGGTCCTCAGCTACACCGCCAGGGTCGCTGATGCGGCCGGCAATGAAGCAGCCGCCAGCGCGGCCTTCAGCCTGACCATCGACACCCAGGCGCCGACCACCACGGCTGCAGTCACCGCCATCACCGACGATGTCGGCTCGATCACGGGCAGCGTCGCTTCCGGCGGCCGGACCGATGACACCTCCCTGTCAATCAGCGGCACATTGAGCGCAAGCCTGGTTACGGGCGAAACCGTGCGGGTGTTTGACGGGGCCAGCTTCCTGGGAACCGCCACCGTGTCTGGCACCACCTGGACCTATGCCGACACGCGCACGCTGATCAACAATCAGGCGCTCAGCTATTCGGCCCGCGTGGCTGATGCGGCAGGCAATCAATCGGCGGCCGGCACCGCCTACACCGCCACTGTCGATACGGCCGGTGCATCTGTCTCCTCTGTCGCCATCAGCTCGGCGAGCGGCATCCAGAACAGCACGCTCAATGCCGGTGACGTCGTCTCGATCACCGTCACCATGAGTGAGGCGGTGTCCGTCAGCGGCATACCCCAGATCACACTGCTGATCGGCAGCACCAATCGCACCGCCAACTACAGCAGCGGATCCGGCAGCAGCGCACTGGTGTTCACCTACACCATCGCAGCTGGCGATACCGATATCAATGGGATCTCCATTCCTGCCAACAGCCTGGCCAATGCTGGCGGCAGCACCATCACAGACTTGGCCGGTAACGCAGCCACGCTGACCCATGCGCTGGTCGCTGATAACAGCTCCTATCTGGTCGATACGTCCGCACCCAGCGCACCGGTGATCACTTCGGTCACCGATGACGTCACGCCCGTCACCGGCACCGTCGCCTCTGGCGGCAGCACCAACGACACCGTGCTGCTCCTCAACGGCACCGCAGAAGCCAACAGCACTGTCACCGTCTTCAACGGAGCTACCAACCTCGGCACGGCAACCACCAATGGCTCAGGCGTTTGGTCGTTCACCACCGCCACACTCCTCAACGGCACCACCTATTTCTTCACAGCCACCACCACCGATGCGGCCGGCAACGTCTCCAGCGCCAGCAATACCTACAAGGCCACCATTGACACGACCCCTCCTGAATTAACCTCCGGCAGCGAATCTGGTCCACTCGTAGAGGCAGGATCCTCGGGAGATGGCACTGCAACGGCGACCCGCACCCTCAGCCTCTCAGGCGGCACCTATAGCACCGACTACCTCACTGCCAACGGTTGGACAGCCAACGCTTCAACCTACAGTAAAACTGGCACCTACGGCACCGCCAGCTTCAATACCAGCACGAATGTTGTCAGCTATTCGCTCGACAACAACGACGCAGATACCAATGCCTTGGCTGCAGGCTCATCAGCAAACGAAAGTTTCACCATTCGTGCTGTTGATAGCGCTGGCAACGTTACGGATACCTCGGTTACGTTTGCGATAAACGGCGCCAATGATGCCGCTGTCCTCTCCGGCACCTCCACCGGTTCGGTGATCGAAGCCGGCGCTGGCACCGCTGGCACACCCACTGCCACCGGCGATCTCAATTCCACCGACATCGACAACATCGGCGACGCCTGGACCGCAGTCACGACCGCTGCGGCCTCGACCGGTGGCTACGGCACCTACACACTCACTGCTGCAGGGGTGTGGACCTACACATTGAACAACGACAACTCTGTTGTTCAGGCTCTCAATAACAACCAGACACTCACGGATTCCTTCACGGTCTCCACCATTGATGGCACCACCCAAGTGGTTACCGTCAACATCAACGGCACTACCGACGATAATCCGGCCACAGGCACCCTCGCCGTCACCGGCACCGCACAGGAAGGCGGCTCCCTCACCGCCTCCCTGAGCGACATCAGCGATCCCGACGGCTCCACCTCCACCGCCTTCCAGTGGCAGGAGAACATCTCAGGCACCTGGACGAACATCTCCGGCGCCAACGCCGCCACCCTCTCCATCCCTGCCGATCAGAGCTTCGTCGGCAAGCAGGTGCGCGTCGTCGCCACCACCACCGATGCCCTCTCCGGCACCACCAGCTTCACCTCCGCCGCCCAGACCATCGCCAACGTCGACGATGCGGCCAGCGCAACCCTCGCCGTCACCGGCACCGCACAGGAAGGCGGTTCCCTCACCGCCTCC
>CAYNGR010000108.1:0-11347 GCA_964396755.1 uncultured Cyanobium sp.
CAGCGCCACCATGTAGGGGCGATTGAGCTTCTTGAGCACCTCGATCGCCTTGGGCTGATCCTGCCGGGCCGGTCCGCCGACCAGAGCGAAGCCGGTGAGGCTGACCACGCCGTCCACCAACGGCACATCGGCATTGAGCGGGTCGAAGAAGAAGGCGTTCACCGGCTTGGTGAAATCGAGGCCGCCGCAGAAGACCGGAATCACGGTGGCGCCGCGGTACTCCAGTTCCTGGATGACCGCCACGTAATGCGCCTCATCGCCGGTGACGATGTGGCTGCGCTGCAGCACGAGGCCGATCACCGGTCCCTTGCGCGACTTCTCGCTGAGGTCCTTCCGGCTGGAGGTCCAGTTCAGATATTCCTTGAGGTCCTCGAACATCGCCGGCGCCAGCGGGTGCCAGATGCCCAGGTCCGGGAACACGACCGGGTCGGCCACCTGCAGCGCCGGTCGGTCAGCGTCGGCTCCATCCTTGCCGCGCGGGAAGACGTACTTGTCGGCCAGCATCAGCAGGAAATTCCTGAGATTGTCCGGCGTACCGCCCAGCCAGTACTGGAAGCTGAGCATGAACGAGCGGGCATCCTGTGCCTTCTCGACCGGCAGGTACTTGAGGACGGTCGGCAGCGTGTTCAGCAGCTTCAACATCGCGTCCTGGAAGCCGGCGCCACCCGCCTCCTTGCGCTTTTTCATGAAACCGGCGATCGCCGATTTGCTCTGCCCCAGCTGGGCCATGGAGAAGCTGCCCAGCTTGTTGAGGCGCATCACCTCCGGCATGGAGGGGAACACCACCGCCGCCTTGAGCCGGTCGCGGTGGGGGGCCACCGCCTCCACCACCTTCTGGGCCAGGTCTTCGATGAAGATCAGCGAGGCGATGAACACATCCGCCTCGGCCACGTCGGCGCAGAAGTCGGCGTAGTTCTGCGGGTCGCGCAGCTCCTCGATCAGGTAGCCGCTCAGATCGATCGCCAGCGGGCCGTTCTGATCGTTCAGGGAGGTGGCCGCCTGGGTGAGGGCGTTCTGGTACTGGGGCTCGAGCACCACGTAGACGGCCTTCATCACGGCACGTCCCTCGGGGCCCTGGCCGGGAGCCGGGCTGACCCGACGGTTGGCGGAGCGGACCTGGGTGAACATGCGGATGTTGGCGCGTTGCAGCGAGATTACGAAGCACACGGGGGCTGGCGCGACCTTGAGGCCGCCCCCCGAGCCGGCACCGCGCCGCGGCGGGGCTCATAGGCTCAGGGCCCTGACACGTCTGCAGCGATGACCACGGTTCCAGGTTCCGCCGCTGGCCAGGCCCCGGCGCCGATCCCGGTGGTGGTGGCCGGCGCCCTGGGGCGCATGGGCGCCGAGGTGGTCAAGGCGGTGCACGGCGCGCCCGACTGCCTGCTGGTGGGTGCCATCGACACCACGCCGGGCAAGGAGGGTGCCGATGTGGGCCTGGAGCTCGGCCTCGGCGAACTGGAGGTGGCGATCACCTCCGACTTCGAGGGCAGCCTCTGTCAGGCCAGCCAGAGCGTGCGTCAGAGCGGTCCCGGCGGCGGCGCCGTGCTGGTGGATTTCACCCATCCCAGCGTCGTCTACGAGCACACGCGGGCGGCGATCGCCTATGGCGTCCATCCGGTGATCGGCACCACCGGCCTGTCGCCGGTTCAGCTCGACGACCTGGCCGGCTTCGCCGCCAAGGCCGGCATGGGCGGCGCCGTCATCCCCAACTTCTCGGTGGGCATGGTGCTGCTGCAGCAGGCGGCAGCTGCGGCGGCCCGCTTCTACGACTTCTGCGAGCTCACCGAGCTGCATCACAACCGCAAGGCGGATGCCCCCAGTGGCACCTGCATCAAGACCGCCGAACTGATCGAGGAGCTGGGCAAGACCTTCAACGCTCCCCAGGTGGCTGAGCACGAGAGCCTGCCCGGCAGCCGGGGCGGCCAGCGCGACAGCGGCCTGCGCCTGCATTCGCTGCGCCTGCCCGGGCTAGTGGCCCACCAGGAGGTGATGTTCGGCGCCCCCGGCGAGACCTACACCCTGCGCCACGACACGATCGAGCGCAGCGCCTACATGCCCGGGGTGTTGCTCAGCGTGCGGCGGGTGCGCAGTCTGGAGGGGCTGATCTATGGCCTGGAACGGTTGCTGTGATGGCCCCGGCTGCTGCGCTTGCGATGGGAGGTCGGTCGTGAGGTCTGACGCTGCGGTGACCTCTCGCGCCTGGGTGACACGGGCATCCGAGCCCGGCAGCGGCGCCGATCCGGCAATGGCCCTGAGCGCGGCCGTCCTGCCTCCCGATCGGGCCCCCGTCGCTCCGGCCAGGCCGCCTCACCCCGCCCGGGAGGAGCGCCGGTGCTGATCCCCGTCTCGGCCAGTGAGCTGTCGCGGCTGATCCCGGCTGTGGCCACCGGGCCTCAGTTCAATGCCTGCAACCGCAACCCGCGCCAGCTGCTGCAGCGGCTGCTGATCGCCGTGATCGGCGGGGTGATCTCGCTGCTGATCAGCCAGGGGCTGTCGATGAACAGCCAGTTCGCGCCGGTGATGCTGGTGATCGGCGTGGTCTTCCTGCTCTACGTGCTGTGGGGGCCGATCGTGGAGGCGGGACGTCGCAACGCCAACCTGCGCCGGTATCCGGTGGCGGCGATCTTCGAGGGTGAGGTGGCCGATCTCTACCAGCGCGAGGTGGTGGAGGAGCGGCGCGAACAGGCCGATCGCAGCGGCCGGCTGGAGCTGGTGGAGAACCGCCGCACCTGGCTCTGCCTTGAGCTCGCCGATGAGGACGGCTACCTGGGCCAGCTGCGCTTCCCGATGGACAAGAAGCATCAGCAGATCCGCCGCGGCATGCTCGTGCGCGCCCTGGTGCTGAGCGAGCGACGCGACTTTTCGCGCATCGGCGCGATCAGCGACGCCTGGCTGCCGCAGCTGAAGCTGTGGGTGGGCGAGTACCCCTACCTGCTGCGTCCGGCCTTCGAGGAGCTCTGCCTGCGGCGGTTGCGCTGATCGCCCTCAGCCCAGCCGGGCAGAGCGCAGCCAGGCAGCCAGGTGGGTTCCTCGCTGCAGCGATGCCTCCCGTTCGCCGCGCCGGGGCCGCGGTTGGCTGCTGCGGAGGCCTGCTTCGCCCGGCCGGTGCCAGCCACTGCCCAGCCGCAGCGCTGCGGCTTGATCCGCGCAGCACGACTGTGGTGCGCCGGCCGGTCGGCTCGCTGCGCCTGGGTCGTTGGCTGTGTCGACCTCGCCCATCCCCGACCGGCGCCGACCCCCTTCCCAGTTCCGCAACATTGCGTTACAGTTCTTTCACACATCGCAAACATCACATGGCTGCTTCCCCTGCTCCCGCCATCCGCGGCGCCACCGTCACCACCGAAGACGGCGGCCGTCTCAACGCCTTCGCCACCGAGCCCCGCATGGAAGTGGTGAGCGCTGAGAGCGGCTGGGGCTTCCACGAGCGCGCCGAGAAGCTCAACGGCCGCATGGCCATGCTCGGCTTCATCGCTCTGCTCGCCACCGAATTCGCCCTGGGCGGCGAAGCCTTCACCCGCGGTCTGCTCGGACTGGGCTGATCGCCCAGCGTTCCATCCGCCGTTCACGAACGCCGCAGCAGATCCTGTTGCGGCGTTCCGCGTGTCGACCCTGATCGCCCTGGCTGCTTCCGCTTCGCCAACACCAGCACCACTGCGGGTGCGCATCCACGGCGCCGGCCCCACCGGGGCGCTGGCTGCTCTGGCCATGGCCGATGCCGGCTGGACTGTCAGCCTGCATGACCCCCTGGCGGCTGATGCCCTGTGCGCCCGGGATCGCGCTTACGCCCTCACCCAGTCCAGCCGGCGTCTGTTGCAGCACCTGGATCTCTGGGGTGAGATCGAGCCTGGGCTAAGTCCCTTCCGGCTGCTGCATCTCCGTGATCTCGGTGCGGCTGCCGGTCTTGACTTCACGCCCGCCGACCTGCCGGACCCAACGGCCCGCGCCGCCGTCGCCCCGCTCGGCTGGATCGCCCGCCACCGCCTGCTGATGCAGGTGCTGCTGAGCCGGCTGCAGCGCCATCCGGCCGTCTCGCTGCAGCTGGGCGGTGACGCTGGGTCTTCCCTTGACCCGCTCTTTGCTGGGCCGGCGCAGCCGGAGCTGATCCTGGCGGCCGATGGTCCCGGTTCCCCCACCCGCGAGGCGGCGGGCATCGGCCGCTGGCGCCTCCCCTACCGACAGGCCTGCCTGACGGTGCAGGTGGAGCTGCGTGGCGCCGAGGGTGGCCAGGCCTGGGAGCTGCTGCGGCCCGAGGGGCCGTTCGCGGTGCTGCCCCTGGCAGAGCGACAGGCCCAGCTGGTGTGGAGCGCCCCGGCAAGCCGTTGCCGGCAGCGCCAGGATCTCGATGACTGCGCCCTGCTGGAGCTGCTGGCCGCCGTGCTGCCCGCCGGGCTTGAGCCCGATGGCCTGCTGGACAGGCCGCGCAGTTTCCCGGTGGCGCTGGAGCTGGCGCGGCGGCTGCAGCGGGGCCGCACCCTGCTCGTCGGTGAGAGCGCCCACCGTTGTCATCCGGTCGGCGGCCAGGGCCTCAACCTCTGCTGGCGCGATGTCGCCGAGCTGCATCGCCTTGCCGTGCGCGTGCGGCAGGGGCGGCTGCCGCTGCTGCGTCTCGGACCGCTGTATGCACGGCGGCGCTGGCCCGATCTGCTGCTCACCCTGGCCGCCACCGATCTGATGGTGCGCCTGTTCTCCAATCGGCTGCCGCTGCTGCTCCCCCTGCGCGCCCTGGCGCTGGCTCTGCTGGCCCGCGTTCAGGGACTGCGCCGGTTCAGCCTGCGGCTGATGAGCGAAGGATGTGGTCGTCCGCTGCCGGTCCCGTCAGAGTGAGGGCCCCATGCCGCAGCCGGTGGCTGATCGCCGTTGCCCGCCCGCGTTGACCGCAGCCCCGCTGCCGCATCCCGCGGCGTGCCGCCCGGGCCTTGCGCAGGCTGCCGCGATCCGCGGCCGTGCTGCCACCCGCCCCGGCAGGCCCCGCTGGCCGGCAGGGTTGGCCGTCGGCGCCTGCCCCGGCTTCCCCGCGGAGTGCCGCTCATTGTCGTCAGTCCGCCCATGGTGATCAGCAGCTCTCCTCAGCCGCCGCCGCCGTCGGCGCTGATCCTGTTTCTGCGTGATCAGCTGGGCCTCAACGAGAGCGCCCTTGAGCTGGGCATCCGCCAGTCGCAGCTGGAGCAGGCGCCGCTGGCGGTGGTGCTCTGGCGCTTCGGCCTGATCAGCCTGGAGCAGTACATCCAGCTGCTGGACTGGCAGGACAGCCGGCCCTGAACCCCCATGGCTGCATCGCTGCTGGCCGGACGGCGGGCGGCCCTGCGTGGCGCTCAGTCGTAGCGGATCAGGGCTTCCACCGGCACCGAGGCCGGCAGGCGGCGGCGGCCCTCCAGGGCCAGCAGCTCGACCACGAAGGCGAAGCCCGACAGACGGCCGCCGGCCCGCTCCACCAGCTGACCGCAGGCCGCCGCCGTGCCGCCGGTCGCCAGCAGGTCGTCCACCACCAGCACGCTGGGAGCGTCCTCGAAGCCATCGGCGTGGATCTCCAGCCGGTCGCTGCCGTACTCCAGGGTGTAGTCGACGCCGTGCACCACGCCCGGCAGCTTGCCCGGCTTGCGCACCGGAGCGAATGGCAGCGACAGGGCCGTGGCCAGGGCCCCGCCCACCAGGAAGCCGCGCGACTCGATCCCCACGATCAGATCGGGCTGCAGCCGATCGCACACCACCGCCAGCTGGCGCACCATCGCCTGCCAGCCCTGCGGGTCCCGCATCATCGGGGTGAGATCGCGGAACAGGATGCCGGGTTTGGGGAAATCGGGAATGTCCCGCACCCAGCCCCGCAGATCGGGCTCACCGCTGCTGACGTCACCCCCTGGCCGGGCTGCGCTGGAGGGATCGGCGGAGGGCGAAACGCTGCTCATATCGCGGATGGTGGGCGGACGGCGCGGCGGGGCCAGGGCCGCAGGGATGCGGGAAGGGGGGGCCTGCTGGCATCATCGCAGCCATGACCCAGGCCTCTCCCTCTCTTCCTGTTGACGGCGCGGGCAGTCCGGCGCCGCCGTCCCCTGCCGCCGGGAGCGAGCCGCACAGTCGTCAGAGGCCGTTGCCGAGACGGGGCCTGGAGCGGCTCGATCTGCTGCTGCTCTGCCTGGAGGCCCTCGATCTCAATGGTGGGGAGGCGATGGTCTGGCTGAGCGAGCAGCTCGGTTATCAGAATCTGTTTCCCAACCGGGTGGAGCTGTGGAAGCAGCGCTGCCACAACCCTCTGCGCCGCGCCTGTCGCCGCGGTGAGCTGTCCGTCGAGCACAGCGATGCCCTGATCCGCATCCTCTGCCTGATGGCGGACCGGCTCTATCCGATGCTGCGTGCCCTGCTCTCCAGTCAGGAGCCGGCTGAGCTCAGCCAGCAGCGCTGGCAGCTGTTCGAGGAGCGGCTGGCCGCACTGCTGCGCGAACGCATGAACCCCCGACGCAGCGGCGTGCAGCAGCTTCTCGATCCTGTCGCCGGATCCCAGCAGCGCCGTCGTCTGGTCCGCAGCCTGGCCCTGGCCACCGGCATCGGTGGTTTCGACCGCCTGCGCGCCAGTCTGCTGGATGCGGCCGCCTGAGCTCCCGCCCTCTTCTCCATACCGCGCGATGAAGCAGACCCTCCGCTACGACCAGCTCAGCTGCCGCCTGAAGGTGGAGGGCTTCCCCGACGTCTCGATCGGCCAGGCCTCCGATGCGGTGGGCATCATCACCGGCTGGACCCTGCAATGGCTCGGTCGCCCCGAACTGGAAGGCGAGCGGGAGCATCTCATGGCCCTGCTGCGGGTGGTGCTGCCCTATGCCCGCCATCAGATCAGCGCCGTCGGCCGTCGCTTCGGCGATGACGCCAGCCCGGTCACGATCGAACCGGGTGAGGGTGGCCAGCACCGCCTGATCCTGCGCAGCAGCCAGAGCGGCAACCCGTCGCTCAACCTGGACATCGACGATGCCGAGCTGGCGGATCTGGTGCGGGCGCTCGATGCCCTGCGGCTCGATCCCCGCCTGCAGCTGCCCCTCACCCTGCCCACTCCGCAGCCGTTGCGCTCCCGTGAGCTGGCCGAGCGTCTGCCCCTGCCCCGGCGCCTCGCCGCTCCCGTCGGCGGCCTGACGGCAGTGGGTGTCGTGGCGGCCCTCGCCCTGCTGCTGCCGCTGCCCCCCGTCCCGCGTCCGGCCGCGGCCCCTTCGCAGCCGGCGGCCGAGCCCACCGCCCAGCCCCGTCGCTGAGGCGGCCGTGCCCTGTCCGGGACTGGGACGGTCAGGGGTGAGACTGGAGATCTCCTGGCAGCTGGAATCGCGATGGCAAAAACCTGGTCGGAGCTGCGCCGGCGCGTCGCCCGTCTCGGTGCCGCCCTCGATGTGGTGGTGCGCAGCGATCCGGAGGTGTGCGGCCTCAGTGGTGAGGGCTTCCTGCTCACCCTGCACCATGGCGGCCAGGGTGACTGCACAGTCAGGAACCTGTCCCTGATCGATTGCCCCAACGAACTGGTGCTGGTGGAATTTGAGCGTTGGATGCGCGGCGCCGGGTACAGGCTGGACCCCTGAGGTTCGCTGACCGGGCCGGCAACGCCAGGCCGACCGCCATGCGATCCCGCCCTCACCCGCCGCAGCTGCCCAGGCCGGGACATCCGCCCGAACGGCCGCAGTCGGATCGTTCCCGGAGCCGCGGTCGGCTGCTCTTGCGCGGCCGTCAGGCGGGGCTGGGGCTGCTGCTGCTGCTCGCCGGTTGCGGCCTGCTGCTGTTGCTGCTGCTGCTCACCGGCAAGCTCGACGCCATGCTGCTGGTCAGTTCGGCGATCGCCAACCTGATCCGCGGCCTGCAGCAGCTTGGGCTGGCCCTGTTGCAGCTGATCGTGGTGCTGCTGGTGGTGCTGCTCGCCCTGCTGGCCCTGCTGCTGCTGGTCGGCGGTGCGGTGCGCCTGCTGCGTGCCGTCTGGCCTTCGCGCCCTGCGGGGCCTTCGGGGGCCTCCGACGGCTGATCAGCCGTGCAGCCGCTCGATCCACAGGCCGGCCAGCTGCCACGACGACCACAGGAAGGCCAACAGGATCAGCCAGTTGAGCCAGGCGGGACGGCGCTGCTCCGGCAGGGGCATGGCAGGACGGGCGGATCGCTTCCGCTGACAGGAACTGCATCGCATGGTGGCACTGACAAGGAGCCTGTCCTGATCTCCGCATGTCCTGCGCGGCTCTGGTGTCCTGTCTGGGTGTCGATGGCTGGGGGCCGCTGCACTGGTGGCTGCGGCGTGACGGTGAGCCGGAGGCGGTGCTGGCCCGCCTGCGCGAGGCCTGGCGGCTGCTGCAGGCCGCAGGGGCCGCGGATCCCCAGGCCGCCCTGCTGCTGGCCAGCCTGCTGCGCAGCAGCAACGATCTGACCCCTCTGGCGGCCGGCCTGTCTCTGTCGCTGCCTGCCGGGCGGATGTTCCGGCACCGGCTGGTCTGCCGCCCCGGTCAGCCCTGGCTGCATCTGCGCAGCTGGGAGTGCCGCTCCGCTGCCCCGGCCTGGCGCGGCTGTGGTCGGGAGCGCTGCCTTGATGCGCTGCTGCTGTCGCCGCGGCTGGCGGCCCGGCAGGAGGCCATCCCCCGCCTTTCCAGGTCCTGATTCACCAGCCCCGCCGGCCCCCGATGGCACGAGTCCATGCGCTGCGATGACGCATCCAGCGTGGTCGTGAGCTTTGGACGGCATTAATGATGTCGTGGTCGCCATGACCATCGCTGCTCGGTGCATTGCTGTCAGAATTCGGCATCTTCCGGTCGAGCACGGCGTCCCGTGCCCGCCGGCGTCCCCCTCGGCCTTCCGTCGCCTGCTCCCGTTCTCCGCGCCGGGGCCCTGCCCTGGCAGCTCCGAGGCTCACTGCTCTGAGCGACAGCACTGTTTTCAATCCCCGCTGACGCTGCCCCCGCTTCGTGCCTCCCTGGCTGCTGATCCTGATCCTGATGGAGGGAGTGATCCTGCTGATCAACCCCACCCGGAAGGATTTCGCCTGGTATCAGGGGCTGCGGCGGCCGCGTTGGGTGCCCTTCGCCGGCAGCATTCCGCTGATCTGGCTGCTGATCCACGTGGCCTTCTATCTCTCCAGCCTGGTGAGCTGGCAGGCTCGCAACAACTGGAATCTGGTGCTGGCCTACATCGTCTTGCTGGTGCTGGTCGAGGGGTACACCTGGCTGATGTGCCGCAGCCGTCGCCTGGCGACCGGCACGCTCCTCTGTCTGCTGGGATGGGCCTACGGCCTGATCCTGGCCGCCTCCCTGCTGTCGGTGTCGACGCTCGCCTCCGCCCTGCTGCTGCCCTATCTGCTCTGGGCTCCGATCGAGGCCCTGATCACGTGGGACATGCGTCGTCTCAACAGCGCCCGCTGACCGTGTCCCTCCAGCGTCTGTCGTCCGTCGCCGCCCGTCCCGGTCCGCCATGGAGCCGCTGATCGCCTCTCTGTTGCGGCCTGAGGCCTACGACCATCCGGTTGCCGGGGTGCAGCTGCTTGAGACCCACATTTCCTGGGTTCTGCTCACCGGCCCCTACGCCTACAAGATCAAGAAGCCGGTCGATCTTGGCTTTGTCGATTTCAGCAGCCTCGCGCGGCGACGCCATTTCTGTGCTGAGGAACTGCGTCTCAACCGCAGGCTGTCGCCGGATCTCTACCTCGGTCTGCGCACGATCCACGGCCCTGAGGAGCTGGCCCATCTGGGGGGCTCCGGACCGGAGATCGAGGTGGCGGTGCAGATGCGTCAGTTCCGCCAGCAGGATCTGCTGCCCGCCGTGCTGCGGCGCGGTCTGCCACTGACGTCGCTGCTGCCCCTCGTGGACGAGCTGGCGGGCCGTCTGGCCGCCTTCCACGCTGAGGCGGCGATCGCTTCCCTTGACAGCGGCTTCGGCACGGCCACCCGGGTGCTGCATCCCGCCCTGGCCAACCTCGCCGTGCTGGAGCGTTTCCTGGGCCGTCAGGATCAGCGTCTGCTGGCCCTGAGGCAGTGGTGCGAAGCCGAGGCGCAGCGTCTGGAGCCGCTGTTCGAGCAGCGGCGCCGGGCCGGGCGGGTGCGCGAGGGCCACGGTGATCTGCATCTGGGCAACCTGGTGCTGCACGACGGCCGCATCGTCGTGTTCGACTGCCTCGAGTTCAGCGAAACGCTGCGCTGGATCGATGTGATCAGCGATCTGGCCTTTCTGGCGATGGATCTGCGTCGCCGCCGCCAGGGCCTGCTGGCGGCGGCCCTGCTCAACCACTGGCTGGCCGGCAGCGGTGACTACGAGGGCCTGGCCACCTGGCGCTGGTACCTCGCCTACCGGGCTCTGGTGCGCGCCAAGGTCACCGCTCTGCGCCTCGCGCAGCAGGCGGGTGCAGCCCCCTCGGCCGAGCGGCGCAGCGGCCAGGTGGACCTGAACGCCTACCTGCATCTGGCCACCGCCGTGCAGCGCCGGCGCCGGCCTCTGCTGCTGATCTGTCATGGCGTGTCGGGCTGCGGCAAGAGCCACCTCAGCCGCAGGCTGGCCGAGCGGCTGGGCTGGCTGCACATCCGCTCCGATGTCGAGCGGCTGCGGCTGTTCGGCCGCTGGGGGGAGCCCTGCGGGCCGCCGCTGCAGGGCGATCCCTACGCCCCCGCCGTCAGCGAGGCCCTGTATCGGGAGCGACTGAGCCGCTGCTGCGAGGCGGCCCTGCTGGCCGGCGTCTCGCTGATCTGCGATGCCACATTTCTGAAGCGCTGGCAGCGCCAGCACTTCCGCGCTCTCGCCGAGCGCTGCGGCGCGGGCTTCGCGATCCTGCCCTGCCTCTGCCCGCCGTCTCTGGCCCGTCACCGCATCGCCCTGCGCCGCCAACGCGGCGACGATCCCTCCGAAGCCGACGCCGCCGTGCTGGACAGGCAGCTGGCCGCCCTGGAGCCGCTGGCTGCCGAGGAACGGCGCTTCTGCCTCGATCCCGGTGGCGCCCCTGACCTGGAGGCTGGCGTTGCCGCGACGGACCTCAGCGCTGCGCCAGCGGAGCAGGAGCGGCTCGAGGCCCTGTTTGGGCAGCTGCAGGCCCTGGCGTGGGACGGGTGAGGCCGGAGCAGCCCTGGGGCGCCGGTAGGCGGTCCCCTGCCAGAACCTCCTGCATGGGCGCTCGGGTGCAGACTGCCGGAGCTGGCTGACGGCGCCTGCCGTTGCAGGCTTCCGGTCATTCAGCGGGGGCCGTGGGATTGCGACGGGCTGATCCCACGGCTGACCTGTTCGTGATGTCCAGCGGCGATCGGTCGGATGCCGCTGAACCGGATCAGAACCACTCGGGAACGGCGGCCTCGCGGGTGTTCACGTTCGCCTCGGGCGTGGTGCGCCTGAACTCGAGGGTGATGTTGCGGCGCTGCTCGCCGTC
>CAYNGR010000109.1:0-9469 GCA_964396755.1 uncultured Cyanobium sp.
GCCCCACCCTGATCGACCGGGTGATCGGCGTGGCCAAGGCCTACACCACCCGCGTCGGCGAAGGCCCCTTCCCCACCGAGCTGCAGGGCAGCCTCAACGACCACCTCTGCGATCGCGGCGGTGAGTTCGGCACCACCACAGGTCGCCGCCGCCGCTGCGGCTGGTTCGATGGTGTCATCGGCCGCTACGCCGTTCAGGTCAACGGCCTCGACTGCCTGGCGATCACCAAGCTGGACGTGCTCGATGAGCTGGACAGCATCCAGGTCTGCGTGGCCTACGACCTCGACGGTGAGCGGATCGAGCACTTCCCCAGCAGCGCCGACGACTTCGCCCGCTGCAAGCCGGTCTTCGAGACGCTGCCGGGCTGGCAGTGCTCCACCGCCGACTGCCGCAACCTGGAGGATCTGCCAGCAACCGCCCGCTCCTACCTGCGCTTCCTGGCGGAGCTGATGGAGGTGCCGATCGCCATCGTGTCCCTGGGCGCGCAGCGCGACCAGACGATCGTGGTCGAGGACCCGATCCACGGCCCCAAGCGCGCTCTGCTCAGCGTCTGAACAGGAAGCGCACGGACCCGAGCGACCTGCGGCGTTCCCCTCCTCCCCTCCGGGGACAACCGCGATCGGCCGAGCGTTGAGGCGGCGCAGCAGCTGATCTGAGCGTCCGTCCGCAGAACCGTTGCGGCGGGCAGCATCGGTCCGGGTCGATGTCGGGCTGTGGAGGGCGCCGAGACGCTGAGCCGAGCGGCAGCAGCGACTGGGCCGCAGCTCCCAGGACACGGACGGAGGTGCTGGATGCCCGCACGCTCCGGGCCTGATGTCCGGTCCTGCGCCACGGCCATGCCGGCTCCGCCAGGCAGGGACCGTTCAGACCACTGGACCCACGCTCTGCTCACGGCCATGCCAGCGCCAGGCCGTCAGCTCGTCCCCTGCCTGGGCCACGCACCTGCTCCAGCCCCGTGCGTTCAGCGACGCCGCGGCCATCGCCGGGTCTCTCTCCGGTCGGCAGGCCCGGGCTGAATGACGCAGCTCCCAGCGGCGGCGCGACGCTGCTGCAGGGCGGGGTTCAGGTCCCGGCTCCCCGCTTCAGACAGGACGCCTCCCTCGCCCTGCCAGTCACCCCTGGCCGCGGCGGAAGCACCCACAAGCCTGAGGCGGAAGGTCTCGGGCGCGCACCTACTCTCCCGATCAGCAGGGCGGTCCCGGGAGTCCCCGGCCTCCATGACGGTCGCAGGGCTGGTCCCGCAGGCAGACCGTGCCCCCCGGGGCCCCAGCGCCACCCCCCAACGGCTCCGTTTCACCCCGCCCGAGACCCCCAGCGATGACCCCTGACAGCAAGGCCTTCGACGTCGTCGGCATCGGCAACGCCATCGTCGACGTGCTGGTTCAGACCGAGGACGCCTTCCTCGACGACCACGGCCTGCACAAGGGAACCATGGCCCTGGTCGATGAAGCCCAGGCCGAGCGCCTCTACGCCAGCGTCGGCCCCGGCCTGGAGACCTCCGGCGGTTCCGCCGCCAACACCCTCGCCGGCATCGCTCAGCTGGGGGGCCGCGCCGCCTTCATCGGCCGCGTGCGCGACGACCAGCTGGGGGCGATCTTCAGCCACGACATCCGCGCGGTGGGCGCCACCTTCACCACACCGCCGGCAAGCGACGGCCCCTCCACGGCCCGCTGCCTGATCCTGGTCAGCCCCGATGCCCAGCGCACCATGTGCACCTACCTGGGGGCCTCGGTGCGCCTGGATCCGGCGGATCTGGATCTGGATCTGGTGGCTCAGGCCAAGGTGCTCTACCTGGAGGGCTACCTCTGGGACAGCGACGAGGCCAAGCAGGCCTTCCTGGCGGCCGCCGAGGTGGCCCGCCGGCACGGCGGCCAGGTGGCCCTGTCGCTGTCGGATGCCTTCTGCGTCGATCGCCACCGCGCCAGTTTCCAGGAGCTGGTGGATGGCCACGTCGACCTGCTGTTCGCCAACGAGATGGAGATCACCTCGCTGTACGAGGCCAACAGCTTCGAGGAGGCGGCCGAGCAGGTGCGCGGCCGCTGCCGCGTCGCCGCACTGACCCGCAGCGAGGCGGGCTCGCTGGTGCTCAGCGGTGAGCAGTCGATCGCCATCGAGCCCTACCGCCTCGGGGACCTGGTGGACACCACCGGCGCCGGCGATCTGTACGCCGCCGGCTTCCTGCACGGCTACACCCGCGGCGACAGCCTGGAGCGCTGCGGCCGGCTCGGCTCCCTGTGCGCCGGACAGGTGGTCACCCAGCTGGGTCCCCGTCCGCACGCCTCGCTGCCGGAGCTGGTGCGGCAGCATCTGAGCTGAGCGCAGGCAGGGCTGGGCGGCCCGGCAGGCCGCTGCGCCTCTGTCGCGCAGGCGGCCCTGTCGTCCCGCGGCAGCCTCCCAGCTGGCGATTTAGAGGGCAGGGCCGGCCCCATCCCTACGCCGCGGCCAGGGCCAACGACCCAGTGTCTGAAGCCCTGGCGCGATCGGGCCCCAGCTGCCGAGGCTGACAGCCTGCGGCCAGAGAGCAGCGGGCTCATCCATCGGGGTCGTGGTCGCAGCCAGGGCCGGGTCGGCTCCTGGGAGCAAGGCGTCCAGCGGCTCCTCGCAGGGAGCTTGACCTTGCCCGGTGAACCCGCAGGGCCCGGTTCAGGCCGAGTGGGAGGCCTGATCAGCCGGCCCGGCGACGCCGATGCGCTCCAGCAGGGCATCCAGCGGCAGGCCACAGACCCCTGCAGGCTCCGCTGGTCGGCGCAGAAGCAGCAACCGCAGGTCGAGCGCCTCGCTGATCCGATGCCAACGCGCCTCGCTCTCACCGCCGGACTGGCGGCAGAGCACCGTGTCGATGCGCCAGCGGCGGCACAGGCCGATCTCGACCGGCCATGAGGCTTCGGTGGGCCGCAGGCAGGCGAGCCGCTCGGCGGCCAGTCCCACCGCCATCGCCTGGCGCAGCGCCTGCGGTGAGGGCAGCACCCGGGCGTGATGCAGAGCAGCCGGGCTGGCGGCGATGGCCTCCGCCATGCGGCGTGCCCCGATCGCCAGCAGCATCCGCTCACCGGGGCGGCTGAGTGCTGTCAGGTCGGCGAGGTCATCGAGCAGGGCGGCTCGGCCGCTGGGCAGATGCGGCCGCTGCAGGCGCAGCAACGGCTGATCCTGCTCGCGGCAGGCCCGCGCCAGGGCAGCGCTGATCTGCCTGGCGAAGGGATGGGTGGCATCCACCAGCCAGGAATAGGGCTCCCCCCCGGCCCGGGCCCGTTGCAGCTCCTCGGCCACGGCCCGCTGGGCCGCTTCGCCGCCGGCTCCACCGAGGGCGCCGACCGCCAGATCCAGATCGGAATGGCTGCCGTAGGCGCGGGCGGCGGAGGCGGTGACGACGCTGACCTTGAGACGCCAGCCGCGCTGCAGCAGCCGTTGCGCCAGCCGTGGTCCCTCGCCGGTGCCGCTGATCAGCCACAGGCGCGGCCGCCCGGCGGTGGCAGCGGCCGGGGGTCGGTTGGCGGGGCCGTCCGCCGGCTGCGGTCGCTGCGGGGGGGTGTGCATCAGGATGGGGCCTTCCCTGTGAGGTTCGGGGCGTGAATCACTGCCTGCTGGAAGCCGAGGTGATGGAGGCTCCCCAGATCCGCTACACCCAGGACAATCAGACGCCGATCGCCGAGATGACCGTGCAGGTCGAGGGTCTGCGTCCCGATGATCCGCCGAGCACGCTCAAGGTGGTGGGCTGGGGCAATCTGGCCCAGGATCTGCAGAACCGGGTGCGGGCCGGCCAGCGCGTGGTGCTGGAGGGCCGCATGCGCATGAACAGCGTCGCCCGTGCCGATGGCGTGCGCGAGAAGAAGGCCGAGCTCACCCTGGCCCGGCTGCACCCGCTGGCGGGCGGCGGCGCCGCCGCCGGCCCGGGCGCTGCCGAGCGTCCCGCCGCTGCCGCTGCGCCGGCGCGCCAGGCGCCCCCGGCCGAGCGCGGCGGCCAGCCCAGCCGCATGGCGCCGCCGCCCCAGGCCCCGGTGTGGAACAGCGCCCCACTGGTGCCCGGCGATGATCTGGCCGAGGACGACGACATTCCCTTCTGAGTCCCCTCGGGCCCACCGCCCTGTTGGCGGCGTGGCGCCATGGACCCACGCCGCCAACAGGCCAGGACACCGTTGACGCAGGCAGGCTGGGCGCACCGGCCTGGCGCCCTCAACAGCTGCTGCGCCGCTGCCTGAGCAGCCCGGGCCATTCGCAACCACGTCAGCGCGTGCCGGGCTGCCGGACGCAGGCGCGGCCGGGATGGAGCCGTTCTCGGAACTGCGGGTCAGAGGCGCCGACCCGCAACCCTGGTGGCCCCAGCGCAGCCCCCGGACAGAGCCGCTGCCTGCAGGGAAACGGCTCCGGACAGACGCACCAAGGGGCAGAGCGAGACGCCTGAGCAGGGTCTCCTCTGGTCAGGGGCTGCTCAGGACACGCCCCGCTCGCGCGCCTGGTCGAGCAGCTGGCCCAGCTCCCGCTCCAGGGCGGCCAGATCGAGGCGCCACTCGGACCAGCGGCCGCTGTCGATCTGACGCAGCAGCCAGAGGCGATCCTGGTTGAGCTGCTCGATCAACGCGGCGGTGTCCGGCTCAGCGGCCGCTGCCGCGTCAGCAGGGCCGGACGCGCCCGGCGCCGGCTCGCCGCTGGCCCCTGCCGCCGCAGCGGAGTCGGGATCGGCCGGGGATGGCATGGACATGACGGCGGGGACGCGGAAGGACGGAAGCCGGGGATCCGGGGCGCCGGGCGCAGCGGAGCGTGACCTGGCCTGCGCCATCCTGCCCGCCGCTGCTGGAAGATGGGACGCATGCAAGTCCTGACCTCCCCCGGCAGCCTCGTCACCCTGGCCGGTGCGGCCCTGACCGTGATCGGCTCGATCGCCTACCTGGGCGACAACGCCAACCTCAGCCTGCCGACGATCTTCTACGGGATTCCGATCCTGCTGGGGGGGCTGGCCCTCAAGTCCTCGGAGCTGCCGCCGGCGCAGCGGCTGACGCCCCCCGCCAGCCTGCGCGCCCTGCGAGAACGCAGCGACAGCGAACCGCTGCGCAAGCTGCTGGCCGATGTCACCCGCTGGCGCTACGGCCAGAAGGCCCATCTGGAGAGCTCCCTGGAGGCCCTCAAACTCTGGGACGAAGATCGGCCTCCCATCCTCGAGAGCATCGAGGAGCTCGACTGCGACGGGGCCTATGGCCTGCGCCTGCGTTTCGCCATCGAGGGGGTGGCGCTCGAGCGCTGGCAGGAGCGCCAGGAGCGGCTGGGACGGTTCTTCGGCCCGGGACTGCGCGCCGAGCTGCACAGCCAGGCTCCTGGCCAGCTGCTGCTCAGCCTGCTGCCGCGCCGCGACGACAGCGCCGCCGCCGACCAGACCGCCGAGGCCGGCGCCACCACCGGCTGAACGGCCGCCTCACTCCCGAGCTTCTCCACCGCCCCACCAGAGCCTTGAGCCCCGACCCCAGCATCAGCGACCAGGACAACCTGCGCGTTTCGGTCCTCAGCGAGGCGCTCCCCTACATCCAGCGCTTCGCCGGTCGTCGCGTCGTGATCAAGTACGGCGGGGCGGCGATGGTGCATGCCGAGCTGCGCGAGGCGGTGTTCCGCGATCTGGTGCTGCTGGCCAGCGTCGGCGTGCAGCCGGTGGTGATCCACGGCGGCGGGCCCGAGATCAATCAGTGGCTGGGCCGCATCGGCATCGAGGCCCAGTTCCGCGATGGCCTGCGCGTCACCGATCAGGCCACGATGGATGTGGTGGAGATGGTGCTCGTCGGCCGCGTCAACAAGCAGATCGTCAACGGACTGCACCGGCTCGGCGGCCGCGCCGTGGGGCTCAGCGGCAGCGACGGCCAGCTGGTGCAGGCGCGCACCCTCGGGGAAGGCAGCCATGGCCTGGTGGGTGAGGTGGCTTCCGTCAACCCGACGGTGCTGGAGCCACTGCTCGCCAACGGCTACATCCCGGTGATCTCCAGCGTCGCCCCCGACACCGACGGGCAGGCCCACAACATCAATGCCGACACCGTCGCCGGGGAGCTGGCGGCGGCCCTCGATGCCGAGAAGCTGATCCTGCTCACCGACACGGCCGGCATCCTGCGCGACCGCCACGATCCTGCTTCGCTGATCCCGCAGCTGACGCTGGCGGATGCGCGGCAGCTGATCGCTGACGGCGTGGTGGCAGGCGGCATGATCCCCAAGACCGAATGCTGCATCCGGGCCCTGGCCCAGGGCGTCGGCGCGGCCCACATCCTCGACGGGCGCGTCGCGCACGCTCTGCTGCTTGAGGTGTTCACCGATGCCGGCATCGGCACGATGGTGGTGGGCAGCCGCTCCCAGCTGGGGGGCTGAGTCGGAGGCGATGGAAGGACGCAATCTCGATCCGGCCGTCGCCGCAGCCCTGGCGGAGGCACGCACGGCGATCGAGCGGGGCGAATACGGCCACAGCCTGCGCCTGCTGGAGCCCCTGGCCGAGCGCCATCCAGCCGCAGGACCGGTGGGGGCGGGCGTGCGACTGCTGATGACCACGGCCCTGATGGGACTGGGCGACAGCGAACGGGCCGCCGCCTGCTGCCGCAGCCTGCGGGTCTGCGTCGATCCGACCCTGCGCGCCAAGGCCCGTGAGCTGCAGCAGGTGCTGGAGGCTCCCGCCCTGCAGCGGCCCCGCGGCTGGTCGCTGACCCTGCCGGACCTCAGCGGCGGGGCCTCGCTGGAGAGCACCGGCAGCACACCGCTGCGCCGCCGCCGCCAGGGCCCGCCGCCGCCACCTCCGCCGCCCGTGGGGGACACCCGGCCACCGCTGGGCTTCGCCGCCTTGATCGTGGTGCTGCTGACGCTGCTGCTGCTGGCCTCGCTACTGGGGGGCTGTCTGCAGGTGCGCAGCGAACTCGAGTTCGCAGGACCGGGTCGCCTGCAGCTGAGCCATGAGCTGCGCAGCCCCAGCGGCCGCCCCACCCCCTGGCAGGAGCGCTTCCGGCAGGCCCTGCGGCAGGCCGAGCTGCCATTCCGGCGCGAGGATCTGCCCGAGGGACAGCGGCTGCGAACACCCGTCCTGCCGGCCAGCGAGGCCCTGGCAGCTCTGAGCCAGAGCGTGCAGCGCGCCGCAGCCCTGGCGGATGTGGAGCTGCCGCCGCCGCAGCTGTCACTGCGCGAGACCAACTGGCTGGTGGGGGTGCGGCAACAACTGCAGCTCGATCTCGACCTGAGCCGGCTCGATCCGCTGCCGTCGCTCGATCTGGAGCTTCGCCTGAAACCCGTTCGGCAGCGTGCTGTGCAGCTGGCCGCACCACGCCCGGCGAGGGCGCTGCCGGGCGAGCGCGGCCGCCCCGCCACCGTGGTGTGGCCCCTGCAACCAGGGGCCAGCAATCAGCTGCGACTCCTCTGCTGGCGCTGGAGCCCGCTGGGACTGGGGGGCGTGCTGATCGCTGCCGGACTGGCGCTGGTGCTGCTGTTGCAGCGGATCCGCCTGTGGCTGGGCTTCGGGCTGCCGCAGCTGCCGGCCTGAGCCAGGGGGAGGTTCAGAGCTCAAGCGGATCGGGGTCGATCGTCAGGCTGACGGCCTGCGGCAACAAGGCGCGCAGGCGGGCCTCCGGCGGCAGGGGCAGAGCGCTGCCGGCCGGGCCGTGCAGCAGCAGCTGCCAGCGCGAGCGACCGGCCACCCGCGCCACCGGAGCCGGCGCCGGCCCCACCAGGATCCAGTCATGGGGGGGCAGCAGCGGGCGCAGCGCCTCCGCCAGGGCCGCAGCCGCCGTGGCGGTGCCGCTGGCCGACGGACCGGCCAGGCGCATCAGGCAGGCGCGCCGGAACGGCACCAGTCCCGCCAGCCGTCGCTGGGCCAGCTCCTCCTCCAGGAAGCGCTCGTAGCGGCCGTCGACGAGATGGCGCAGCACCGGATGCTCGGGGCTGTAGGTCTGCACCAACACCTCCCCGGGCAGTTCACCGCGGCCGGCCCGGCCCGCCAGCTGCAGCAGCAGCTGCAGGCAGCTCTCGCTGGAGCGCAGGTCGGGGCGGTGCAGCAGTCCATCGGCGGCCAGCACCACCGCCAGGGTGACGCGCGGCAGATCCATGCCCTTGGCGAGCATCTGGGTGCCCACCAGCACATCGGCCTCCCCGGCGGCGAAGCGCTGCAACAGGCGCCGGTGGCCATCGCGGCCGCGGGTGGTGTCCTGATCGAAGCGCAGCAGCCGCAGCCCCTCCAGCTCAGCGGCCAGCTGCTCCACCACCCGCTGGGTGCCCGCCCCGAAGGGCCGGAACGCCGTCGACCCGCACGCACCGCAGCGATCGCCCAGCTCCTGGCGGTGATCGCACCAATGGCAGCGCAGCCACTCGCGGCTGCCTCCGGAGCCGCTGCTGCGGTGCACGGTGAGCGCCACATCGCAGTTGGGGCAGTGCACGACGCTGCCGCAGCTGCGGCAGCTCAGGAACGAGCGATACCCCCGCCGCGGCACCAGCACCACGGCCTGCTCGCCGCGATCGGCCAGCCCCTCGAGGCGCTGCATCAGCGGGCGGCTGAGCAAACGCCGGTGCCCCTCGGCCAGTTCATGGCGCATGTCCACCAGACGCACCGGCGGCAGCGGACGCTCACCGATGCGCTGGGGCAGACGCAGCAGCTGGATCCCCCCCTCGGACGGGAGCCTGGAGCACTGCAGCCAGGTCTCCAGGGAAGGGGTGGCGCTGCCCAGCAGCAGGCGTGCCCCGGCCAGGCTCGCCCGCAGACGCGCCACCTCCCGGGCGTGGTAGCAGGGCATCGGGGCCTCCTGCTTGTAGGAGGAGTCGTGCTCCTCGTCGAGCACGATCAGCCCCAGACTCCCCAGCGGCAGAAACACCGCCGAGCGGGTGCCCACAGCGAGCAGCGGCATGCCGGCAGCGGCGGCGTCGAGGCAGGCCCTCCAGGCGGCCGTGCGCTCCCCCTGACCCATGCCGCTGTGGTACTCGACCACCGCATCCCCGAAGCGGGCCCGGCAGCGGTCGAGCAGCTGGGGGATCAGGCCGATCTCCGGGGTGAGCAGCAGCACGCTGCGGCCCTGCTGCAGCTCCCGGGCCGACGCCTGCAGATAGACCTCGGTCTTGCCGGCGCCGGTGACGCCCCAGAGCAGCAGGGCGCTGCCGGGGGCCGCCGCGGCGATCGCCTCGATCGCCTGGTGCTGAGCCTCGGTGGCGGCGCGCGGGACCTCCAGCGGCGTGCCTGGCGGGAGGCTCGCCCCCCGGCGCGGACCCGGCATGGCCAGCAGCGGCCGCCGCCGGATCAGGCCGCGCTGTTCCAGCGACGCGATCGTGGCCCGGCTGAATCCCGCCTCAGCCACCAGTTCACGCAGCAGCCGGCGGCCGCCATGAGCCGCCAGATGCTCCAGCAGGGCCTGCTGACGGACGCCCAGCCGCAGCGCTGCGCCATCTGCCTGTGCTGCTGCCTGCGCTGCCTCCTGCGCTGGGGCCTGCGCTGCCTCCTGCGCTGGGGCCTGCGCTGCCGCCGCCGCCGAATCCTCGG
>CAYNGR010000109.1:9569-11085 GCA_964396755.1 uncultured Cyanobium sp.
GCCTGCGCTGCCTCCTGCGCTGGGGCCTGCGCTGCCGCCGCCGCCGAATCCTCGGCGCAGGCACGGCTGCCGCCCGCTGCAGCGGCGGCGATCGGATCGCCTGAGCCAGCGGCGGCAGCGGGCGGCTCCTGCAGCGACTCGATCAGCCACAGCGGCCGCGGGGCGCCGCCGGAGCGGGGCCGCTGGCCCAGCCAGCCAGCCGGCAGGGCGCTGCGCAGGGTGCGGAAGGCGCTGGTGTGGCAGGCCTCCGCCACCCTGGCGATCAACTCACGCCAGGCCGGATCCACCGCCGCCGGCTGCACCAGCCGCTCCACCGGCAGGATGCGGATGGCGTCCAGCTCCGGCGCCAGCCGCTGGTGGACAGCCTGCACCAGCCCGATGTGGCGGCGGCCGCGCAACCGCACGGACACCAGATCCCCCACCCCGATGGCTTCGGGACCAGGGTTGGCGTAGGTGAAGGTCATGCCCTCGCGGCCGGCCTCCAGCCAGACCTCCAACCAGGTGCCGCCGGGCGGCTGTGGGGCGGGACAGGCGTCGAAGAGGTCGATCAGTCTTGCGAACGTCTCATCACATTCCTAGAATGTCGATGTTGGGTCTGCCTTTGTGGCGGCCGTCGGAACCGGACAGAGTTCCGTCCAGAGGGAAGATCACCAGTGCGCATCAGGGGGATTTCTCCCTCGGTCCCTGGATCTGCGACCACCCCTGACAGCACTGTCTTCGCTTCCCACCGCTGCCTTCCGTGTTCCCGCTGCTGCGTCAGGGGATCACCACCCGCTCCGTCCTTGCCCATCCTCGTCACCGCTTTCTGCCTCCGGACCGCACCAGCGGACCGCATCCTGCTGCGCGTCGATCCGAGGGTCCGGCGAGTCCAGTGTCCGCCCTGCCGCAGCTGACCATCACCGGCCCATGAGCCCGCGCCGGTGCCGTTCCACCGCCGGATCATCCGCCCCGTTCCCTCCCCCAGCCACGCCCTGACCCTCCGTCCGTCCGCCATGAGCTCAGTCGCCGCCAAGGCCGCCAAGACCGTCATTCCCGCCAGCACCGCCGGCAAGAGCGTTCCCGGCGCCCGCGCCGGAGCCCCGGAGATCGTGCTGACCGTCACGGCCGATGGCGCGATCGTGAAGCCCAAGACCCGCAAGCCCCCCGCCGCCAAGGACGGCGAGGCGACCAGCGGCAGCAAGACCGCCAGCAAGGCCAAGGCGGCTCCCAAGGCCAAGACCGCCAAGGCGGCGGGAACGACCAAGGCCGATGGCGACAAGGCCGCCCCCAAGGCCACCAAAGCCCGCACCAGCAAGGCCAAGGCGGCCAAGGCCGAGGCCCCTCAGGACCTCGAGGCGATGGGCGATGCCCTGCTCGACGCGGCCGATGCCCCGGTCGTGGCCGAGGGCGATGCCGACAAGGCCTCAGCCCGCGATGCCAAGGGCAGCAAGGCCCTCGCCAGCATCAAGGTGGGACCCAAGGGCGTCTACACCGAAGACTCGATCCGGGTCTACCTGCAGGAGATCGGCCGCATCCG
>CAYNGR010000110.1:0-11036 GCA_964396755.1 uncultured Cyanobium sp.
TCGATCACGCTCTGCCAGTCGGCGGTCTTCATCCGCATCAGCAGGCCGTCGCGGGTGATGCCGGCGTTGTTGACCAGCACATCGATGCGGCCCTCGCGCTCGAGCACGGCCTTGACCATCGCCTCCACCTGGGCCTCATCGGCCACATCAGCGCGGTGGCTCCAGGCCCGACCGCCTGCCGCCTCGATCGCGGCAACGACCGCAGCGGCGGCCTGCTCGGAGCTGGCGTAGTTCACCACCACGGTGAACCCAGCCGCCGCCAGAGCCTCAGCGATGGCGCGGCCGATGCCGCGGCCGGCGCCGGTCACCAGGGCCACCTGCCCCTGGACGCTGGAGGGAGACGCATCGGAGGGCTGGGTGGTCATCATCGCAAGCCGCTGAGGAAAGACCCGGAGGGTCGGCGGCGTGATCGTATGGCGCCGCCGGATCGACCTCCTGGCTCAGGCCAGCATCGGCTTCTCCTCCACCACCGCCGGCCCCAGCAGGGCGCGGAAGCGGGCCAGCTGCTGCTTGCTGCCCAGCACCACCATCAGCTGTCCCGGCAGCACCTTGACATCGCCACCGGGATTGGCGATCAGCTCCGGCCCCTCCTTGGCGTAGCTGCTGCCGCGGTACGCATAGGGATTGACCAGAGAGGGCTCGGGGTTGCGCACCGCCAGCACCAGGGCTCCGGTGTGACGCTTGAGGTGCAGCTCCTGCAGCGTGCGGCCCGCCAGGGCGCCGAGGCGGGCGGGATCGTCGCTGAGCTGGAACTCCTCCACCTCGCAGTCGGAGCCCGCCAGCAGATCCATGAAATCGACGGACAACGGGCGCAGGGCGGTGGCCGCCATGGTGCGTCCACCGGCCACGTAGGGGCTGATCACCCGGTCGGCGCCGGCCTGGCGCAGTTTGCGCTCGGCCTCCTCGCTGTCGGAGCGGGCGATCAGGCGGATGCGGGGAGCGATCGAACGGGCGCTCAGCACCACATAGAGATTGGAGGCGTCGTTGGGCAGGGCCGCCACCAGGCTGCGGCAGCGCAGGATGCCCGCCTCCAGCAGGGTTTCGTCCAGGGTGGCATCGGCCATCAGCACCGGCAGGCCCTTCTCCTCGGCGGCATCACGCCGCTCCGGGTCCATCTCGACGATCAGCAGCGGCACCTGCTCGCGGGTCAGCTGGCTGGCGATCTCACGGCCGATGCGGCCATAGCCGCAGAGAATCACATGGTCCTGCATGGTGCGTACCCAGTCGAGAAAACGGCGCTGACGCAGCCGCCGGAAATAGCCCGTCTCCGACAGGCCCAGCAGGCTCTGGATCGTGAGCTGCACCACGAACAGCCCGCCGACCACAGAGAACACGGTCACCCAGCGGCCGGCGTGGCTGAGGGTCTGCACCTCGCCGTAACCGATGGTGGGGATCGTGATCGCCACCATCCAGTAACAGTCGCCCCAGTCCCAGCCCTCGGTGATGCGGTAGCCGACGGCGCTGAGATTGACCACCAGGATCAGGGCCAGCAGCGGCAGCAGCCAGGGGCGGCGCGAGCGACTGGTCGGCGGTGGCGGACGGCGACGCCCCGTCAGATGGAGGAAGGCATTCATCGGCCGCACGACGGAGGCGAATGGCCGGGGTCCGGGTGCCGCTCAGGCCAGGCCGAGGGCGGCGAGGACGTCGTCGCTGCTGAGCTCACCCAGGCCGCCTCGGGATGTCAGTCCTTTTACTCCGTCACGGCGGGGCAGGCTGTCGTCTTCGCGGCCCAGGGCCACCAGCGGCACCCCGCAGAGCAGGGCCAGCTCCTCACTGAGCGGATCGCTGGCGAGCACCACATCGGAGGCGGCCACCACGGCGGCGCGGCGCAGAGCGGTGGTGGCGCTGGCCGGCGTCAGCAGCTGGCTGCGCAGGCCGGGCAGGGTGACACGGATGCGCTCGGGCAGCTGCTGCCACTGGGCCTGAGGCCAGTCGCCGGGCACCCCCGCCGGAGCGAGCAGCAGCATCGGTCCATCGCCGGCAGGCAGGCTGGCCTGGGCCTCGCGCAACGGCTCCGGGGCAAGGCTCAAGCGGAAGCGGTCGGCCTCGAGGGTCACCCCGATCGGCCGCAGGTAGGCCTCCAGGGCCTGGGCGGGCCAGCCAACGGTGGCGGGCTGCACGGTGCTGGTGGCGGAGAAGCCGCGGGCGGCGATGCGGGTGGGGATATGGCTCATCGAGAGCATCAGATCCACCTGCCTGCCGGCGGCCAGGTTGATGCAGACCTGAAAGTCGGGCTCCCGCACCGAACCCAGCAGGTTGGCCCAGTCGGCCAGGCTGGCATCGCGGAAGTCGAAGGGGATCGTCTTCTCAACGGCCGGCAGCAGCTTCCACAGCGGCGCCACCTTGGGCGAGCAGGCCACCTGCAGCGAGAAACCCAGCTGGCTGGCCACGGCAGCCGCCGCGGGCAGGGCCTGAATCTGACTGAGCTCATCCCCCGGAATCAGAAACAGCGCACGCATGCCGGGGAGAAGCCTCTTCTGCCTGGGCTGATTGTATGGAAGGGTCCTGAAGGATCCCCCGCGGGAAGACTGGAGTTGTGCATCTGCTGATCGTCGCCGCAGGCAGCGGCCGCCGCATGGGCGCCGCCGCCAACAAGCTGCTGCTGCCGCTGCTGGGCCGCCCGGTGCTGGCCTGGACGCTGGAGGCGGCCCTCGCCAGCGAGGCGATCCGCTGGATCGGCATCGTCGGCCAGTCCGTGGATGCCGAGGCGGTGGCGGCGATCGTCGCCGCGTCCGGCGCCGATCGACCGGTGCAGTGGATTCTTGGCGGCGAAACCCGTCAGGACTCGGTGCGTAACGGACTGGCGGCGCTGCCCGAGGCTGCAGACGGCGTGCTGATCCACGACGGCGCCCGCTGCCTGGTGGAGCCCTCCCTGTTCGGGCGCTGCGCCGAGGCGGTCGAGCGCGGCGAGGCGGTGATCGCCGCCACACCGGTGACCGACACGATCAAGCAGGTGGATGGCGAGGGCTGCATCAGCGGCACCCCTGATCGCCAGTGGCTCTGGGCGGCGCAGACACCTCAGGGATTCCCCGTCGCCAGCCTGGCGGCAGCCCACGCCCAGGCCGAGGCCGAAGGCTGGAGCGTCACCGACGACGCCTCCCTGTTCGAGCGCCTGGGGCTGCCGGTGCGGGTGCTGGAGGCCTCACCCTCGAACATCAAGCTGACGACGCCGATCGACCTCACACTCGCGGAGGCGGTGCTGACAGCCAGGGGCCTGCAGCGCAGCCGGGACTGACGACCCGGATCGCGCCGATTCAGCCACCATCACACCCCGGGACGGGGCCAGGCACGCTGCTGAGATTCAGGCGGACGAGAGCGGTGATATTGCGGTGATTGCGTGATGGATGGCATCCAAGAATCCCGCCGATCTCAACGCGTTCGATGGTCCACACCACAGCGTCGCGATGCGAGCAAGCGCCGCCCATCCCCTTGGCCGGAGCCTGCCGCTCGCTCGTGCCGGTGCCGCAGCGGTGGCACAGCGGCGCAGACATCGCTGCTCTCCCCTCAGGGCAACAGCGACAGCTGAGCGCGTTCCCCATCGAGGCGAGCCCGCACCCCCAGGGGGAGAGCAGCATTGCCGGCGGTGTGTCCGACCGGCAGCCCGGCCACGACGGGAATCCCCAGATCGGCGCTGCGTTCGCGCAGCACCTGCTCGAGGCTGAAGCGTCGCTGCTCCGGCCGCTCGTCGTCGTCCTCGCAGCCGCTGAAGCTGCCGAAGCCCAGACCGGCCAGCTGCTGCAGGCCCCCACACAGACGCCAGTGGGTGAGCATCCGCTCGATCCGGTAGGGAGCCTCGCCCACGTCCTCGAGCACCAGGATCGCCCCGGCCAGCGGCGGCAGATGCGGCGTGCCCAGCAGATGGGTCGCCACCGTGAGATTGGCCACCAGCAGCGGCCCCTCGGCGATGCCGCCCTGCCAGCTCTCGCCCTGGAGCGGCGGCAGCGGCTCGCCGAACAGCAACGCCCGCAGCCGCTCGCGGCTCCACTCCGGTTCGGCGGCCAGGGTGGTCAGCAGCGGACCGTGCACACCACCGCTGCGGCCCTGGGCCACCCGATCGAACAGCAGCGAGGTGACGTCGGAGAAGCCCAGCAGCCAGTCCGCCTCGGCAGGCGGCCGCCGCTCTAGCAGGCGGGCCGCCCCCCAGCCGCCGCGCACGCAGGCGAGCAGCGCCGCCGGTTCGTGGGCATCGGGCGGCTGGATCAGATCGGCGAGGCGCTCGGCGTCACGGCCCGCCAGGTAGCCCCAGCGACGCTGCAGCAGCGCCAACGGGTCGCCCTCGATGCGCAGGCCCCAGTCACGCAGCAGCTCCAGACCGACGGCCAGCGCCTCGCCGTTCTCGAGAGCTGAGCTGGCCGCCACCAGGCGCACGCGGTCGCCGGTCTGCAGGGGCCTGGGCAGAGGCAGCGGGGAGGAGATCACAGCTGAGGAAGGATCAGGGCCAGAAGCAGCAGGGCACCCAGCCGCACCTGATGGGCGAAGTGGCGGCCGTACTCGCTGCGGGGCAGGGCAGGTCGGCGCAGGCGCCAGGCTTCCCACTGCATCGCCAGCGCCGCCAGGCCCCAGGGCAGCCAGAAGGCCGGCGTGGCGATCTGGCGCAGCACGGCGGCCGCCGCCAACGCCGCCACGGCAATCGCGTAGGCCAGCGAGACCGCCAGCGGTGCCTGCGACCCGAGGCTGAGGGCGCTGCTGCGCACGCCGACGCGCCGGTCATCCTGACGGTCCGCCATGGCGTAGACGGTGTCGAAGCCGAACGTCCAGCTGACGGCGGCGAGCCAGGTGAGCGCCAGCGGCAGTCCCTGCACGGCACCGCTGGCCGCCGCCCAGGGGATCAGCACCGCAAAGCCCCAGCAGAGGGCCAGCACCAGCTGTGGATAGGCGAACCAGCGCTTGGCCGAGGGATAGAGCAGCACCGGCGGCAGGGCCGCCAGCGCCAGCAGCAGGCACAGGCCCAGGTTGGCCGGCGGCAGGGCCAGCACCACCAGCAGCGCCGCCAGCAGACAGGCCAGCATCAGCAGCCAGGCGGTGCCGACACCGACCCGGCCATCGGCCAGCGGCCGGCTGCGGGTGCGCTCCACCAGGGGATCGATGCGGCGGTCCCACAGATCGTTGGCGATGCAGCCGGCGGCGCTCACCGCCAGGCCGCCCAGCACGATCCAGCCGACCAGAGGGGGCGGCGGCGGCGCCTGGGGCTGCAGCCACAGGGCCCAGCCTGCGGGGATCAGCAGGATCAGCCGGCCGCTGGGCTTGTGCCAACGCACCAGTTCCAGCCAGACGAGCGGACTGCTGACGCGCCCGGCCCGGGGCCCTTCGCCGCTGTGCGTCATGCGCCGCTCGAGCTCCTCAGCAGGCTAGGGGCCTGCCGCCCCAAGGCGGCAACGCAGCTTGCGTCCTGGCGGGATCGGGGCCCGAAGCTGGCCTGACTGCAGAACAGGCCAGCGGATCCGCAGGGGCTCGGCATGGCCCCGGTGTCGGGAGTGCCGACCCACTGCCGCGCTGATCCTGATCCGGCCGCAGCGTGGACCAGGCCTGGCGCCCCCCGTTCCGGGCAAGCGCGGCCCGGTGGAGCAGGCCCGGATCGGGCAGGGATGGCGGGACACCGGACGGCCGGCATCGGGCGCAGCAGGCTGCGAGGCCGATGACCGGCCAGCGGCAGCGATGGCAAAGTGGCGCCGCCTGGCCAGCGACCGCCCATGGACCCCACGCCCATGGATTCCACGACGTCGGCTTCGACGCCGACCATGTCGATGGACCCCGCCGCCGAGGCCGCACGCCCCGCCGGCGAACGGCGTGTGGCGGCGATCGACATCGGCACCAATTCGATTCATCTGCTGATCGCGGCGATCGATCCGGGGCTGCATTCCTTCCGCGTGCTGCTGGCCGAGAAATCCACCACGCGCCTGGGGGAGCGGAACCCGGAGACGGGCGACCTCAGCGCCGAGGCGATCGAGCGGGGCTTCCGCACCCTCCGCCACTGCCGCGATCTGGCCCTCAGCCACGGCGTGGAGCAGATCGTCACGGCAGCCACCAGCGCCGTGCGCGAGGCCCCCAACGGCCGCGACTTCCTGATGGCGCTGCAGGAGCAACTGGATCTGGAGGTGGATCTGGTCAGCGGGCCGGAGGAGGCGCGCCTCATCTACCTGGGCGTGCTCTCCGGCATGGCCTTCGGCGAGACCCCCCACTGGATCATCGACATCGGCGGCGGCTCCACCGAGCTGGTGCTGGCCGACGGCCGTGACGGCCGCGCCTTCACCAGCACCCGGATCGGTGCGGTGCGGCTGCAGCGGGAGTTCTGCCAGCAGGATCCGCTCTCGCCGGAGCGTCGTCGCTTCCTGCAGGCCTACATCCAGGGCGCCCTCGACCCGGCGGTCGCCGAACTGAAGGCCGCCCAGCGACCCGGCGAAGCCCCGGTGCTGGTGGGCACCAGCGGCACGGCCATGGCCCTGGCTGCGCTGGCCGCGGCGGAGGACGGCAAGCCTCCCCTCAAGCTCGGCGGCTACCGGCTCAGCCGCGAGCGGATCGATGCGCTGGTGGAGCGGCTGGTGCTGCTCACCCCGGAGCAGCGGCGCGGACTGACCGCCATCAACGAACGCCGTGCCGAGATCATCGTGCCCGGCGCCCTGATCCTGCAGACGGCCATGGCCATGCTCGGGGCGCGCGAGCTGGTGGTCTGCGACCGGGCCCTGCGCGAGGGGCTGATCGTCGACTGGATGCTGCGCAATGACCTACTGGGCGATCGCTTCGCCTTCCAGAGCACCATCCGCGAGCGCACCGTGCGCCACCTAGCACGCATCTACGGGGTGGATCAGGCCCGCGCCGATCGCGTCGCGGCGCTGGCCCTGAGCCTCTACGACCAGGGGCACGGCCTGCTGCACCAGGACGATGGCAGCGGCCGCCTGCTGCTGTGGGCCGCCGCCCAGCTGCACGCCTGCGGCCGCCACATCAACAGCGCCGCGTATCACAAGCACACCTGGTATCTGATCCGCCACGGTGAGCTGCTCGGCTATTCCGAACTCGAGCACCTGATGGTGGCCGCCATCGCCCGCTATCACCGCCGTGGCCTGCCCAAGAAACGCCATGAGTCGTGGCAGCTGATCGAGGGCCGCGAGGAGAAGCGCACCGTGGCCAGCCTGGCGTTGCTGCTGCGGCTGGCGGCCGCCCTGGACCGGCGCCCTGGGGCGGTGATCGAGCGGATCAGCCTGGAGCCGCTGGGACCGCGCCCTGAGCCCTCCGGGTTCCGGATCGGGCTGCATCCCCTCGACAGCGGCCCGTCTCAGCCGGCGCTGGATCTGAGCCTGGAGTGCTGGAGCCTGCTCTCCTGCGCCGATGTGGTGCGCGAGGCCACAGGGCTGCAGCTGGAGGTCACCGCTGCGGTCGGCCTCAGCGCTCCGCCGGCAGCGAGCGCCAGCGCACCTCGCTGATCGGCCCCAGCGGCTGGGCCGGCGACGAACCGATGCGGCTGGTGACCAGATCGGGGCGGGCGGCCATCACCTCGAGGCCCGGCTCCAGCGAGAACACCCGAGAGCCCTGCAGCAGCCCCCGGTACAGGAAGGCGCCATCGGGCCGGCGCACCTCCAGCCAGCTGGCTTCGGGGCTGGCCAGCACCACCATGCCGCTGGCGACGGCGTCGGAGGCCGGAGGCAGGCCCTGCCGGGCCGGCGAGGCGGCGGCCGATGGCCGGAGCGGAACCCTGGACTTCAGAGCAGTCGCGCCGAATCGCCAACCGACCCCGACGGCCAGCAGCAACAGCAGCAGCCCCCCGGCAGCGCCCAGCAGGCGGTTGGCCGAGGCCCCGCTCAGCAGCGGGCCTCCCGGCTCCGGGGCGGCCGTCGCGGGCTCCGGCGCGGTTGCCACCGCGTCCGATGGGGAAGGGGCGGTGACCTGGCTGAGCTGACGGGGCAGTTGCAGCGCCCCCGGCCGAGGCCTGGGCTGCAGTTCGCCCGAGTCGCGCAGCGCCTGCAGCTCGGCGTTGATGTCCAGCTGCAGGGCGGCTGCGACGCGGCGCGCCTGAGCGATCACGAACACCGGCTCCGGCAGCCGATCGCGATCCGCCGATTCCAGAGCCGTCAGCTGGCCGACCCCGAGCCGCAATCTGTCGGCCAGCACAGTGGTCGACAGGCCCTGAGCCTCGCGGCTCTGCCTGAGGAGACGGCCCAGCGCCTCGAGTCGGGCGCTGCCCAGTTCGCCGGACTCGCCATCGGCCGCGGCCGTTGTGCCCTGCTCTGGGGAGAAGGGGACGGACACGATGACGGCAGAACTAGAGGAATTGGCTGCAGTATGCCGGCCCTGAGCGATCCAGGCCAGGGCGCAGTTCAGCGGCGATTCAGCAGCAGCGGCAGGGCCATCAGCGCCAGCGCCAGGCCGACCATGGGCAGGCCTGTCGGAACCACAAGGGGAAGCAGCATCAGGCCGAGGCCACTGATCAGAGCCACCGGCGAGGACTGACGGCGTCCGTAGAGGAGATACCCGCTGGCGATCGAGCCGATCAGCAGCGACACCATCAGATCGAGAGGAGTGGGCACTGGGGAATGGACACTGGGGCAACGTGATCAGGGAGCGACGGGTGCGGCTTCAGAGCAGCGGATGCCAGTGGCACAACGGCCCCTGACCGGCCCCGATCGCCAGGGCATGGCGCAGCCCCCCCTCCAGATAGCGCTTGGCGGCCTGCACCGCCTCCGGCAGGGGCAGACCGCGGGCCCGCCAGGCGGTGATCGCCGCGGCCAGGGTGCAGCCGCTGCCATGGGTGTGGGGGGTGTCGATGGCGGCATGCACCAGCCAGACCCCGGCCTCGCCGGCCATCTGCAGGTAGTCGCGGCCGCGCAGTTCAGCCAGGCCACCGCCCTTGATCAGGACCGCAGCGGGGCCCAGCTCCAGCAGTCGGGTGGCTGCCAGCTCCACCTGCTCGACGCTGTGGATCGGCAGACCGCTGAGCAGACGGGCCTCCTGCAGGTTGGGGGTGATCAGCTCGGCGAGCGGACAGAGGAGGCGCCGGTAGGCCTCGATCGCCTCGGGCTCGAGCAGCGGCGAGCCGGCCCGCGACACCATCACCGGATCGATCAGCCGCGGCAGTGTCAGGGGCGCCAGCGCCGCCGCCGTCGCCTCGATCAGGCCGCGATTGAGCAACATGCCTGTCTTGAGTGCCGCCACCGGCAGATCGGCCAGCACCGCCTCGATCTGGGCGGTGAGCGCCGCGGGGGGCAGGGCATCGACCCGGGTGACGCCACAGGTGTTCTGAGCCGTGACGCAGCTGAGGGCGGAGCAGCCGTGCACGCGCAGGGCGGTGAAGGTCTTGAGATCGGCCTGGATGCCGGCACCGCCCCCGGAATCACTGCCGCCGATGGTGAGCGCGATCGCAACGGTCATGAACTGGTGCAGCAGAAGGCCAGGGTGCGCTCGATCTGGGTGCGCCACTCACCAGGGGCGAAGGCCCGGCGGCCCCCGTGACCGGGCAGCAGCCAGCGCACATCCAGATCAAGCAGCTTCTCAACCGAGGCCAGCTGAGCGGGCCAGTTCCACCAGCAGTAGGCGCGCGAGGCCACCACCGCCTGATGGTCCCGGTTCCACCAGAGGTGATCGCCGGAGAACAGGATCTGCTCCCCGAGCAGCGCCACCAGCGAGCCGGCGGTGTGGCCGGGGGTGGGGATCAGGCGCAGGTCGGCATCCAGCCGCAGCTCCTGTTCCCCCTCCAGCCGCCGCTCGGCCGTGGGCGCGGCGTCGGCATCGGCGGCGTGGATCCAGCGGGGGCAGCCGAAGCGATCGGCCCAGCGCTCGTGATCGGCCACATCGTCGCGGTGGCTGAGCACGATGGCCGCGATCCCGCCGAGCGCGTCGATCCGGCGGGCCAGCGGAGCGTTGTAGCGGGGGCTGTCGATCAGCACGTTGCCGGCGGGACGCACGATCAGGTAGCTGCTCGCCCCGAAGCTGCGCCGGGACGCCCAGCCGCAGTAATACACGGCACCCGCCGGATGCTGTGTCAGCAGGGCCGGGAAGCCATCAGCCGGGGTGGATCGGACCAGGTCGGCAGGCGCGCCGATCGCAGCGACCGGGCAGGCCTGCAGCGCCAGCAGGGCCTGGCGAATCGGCTCGGGCCCCTGCGGCTGCTGCCGGACCATGGCGTGGCTGCCGCCGGGGGCGAAATGCTGCGGATCCCACTGCCAGCAGGTGCCGCAGTCGATGCAACTGGCGTCGACATAGAAGGCGCCCGGGGCATTGCTCGCCAGCCGCTGAGCGGGCCGGGCCATGGCGTCGGAGCGGGGAATCCAGCCTAGGCAGAGCGGGCCGGGCCGCCGCTGGCCTCAGGCCAGGGCCCGTCGGCAGACCGGTGCGAACAGCCGCTGGCTGCGGTCCTGACTCCAGGTCCACAGGGCCAGCTCCTCGAGCCGGACGGTCGCTGGTGGCAGTGGAGCGGTCGCCATCCAGGCCTGCATCGGCCCCTGCCAATGGGGCGCCTCACCGCGTCGTGGACGCAGCAGCGTGACGTGGGGCAGGGGCGGCCGCGACGCAGGCGGCCGCTCGGCGGCCTGCAGGGCCCGGCCGCCCCAGACGGCCAGCAGATCCACCAGCACGCCATGGCCCTCGCCGAGAGTGACGCCGTAGGCGGAGGGCTGCTGCGGCGGACCCAGGGCCCGCCAGCCGGCAGCGGCGGTCCTGATCGGCGGCTGGCGCAGGCACTCGACGGCCCGCCAGGCCTGCAGGGCCGACGCTTCACCGCAGGCGCCGAGGAACGCCACGGTGAGATGCAGATCCTCGGGAGCGAACCGGCGCAGTCCCACCGGAGCGGTGGCGACGCTGTGCTGCCAGCCGGCCCCGGACGGCAGCGGCAGCGCCAGAAACCAGTTGGGCCGGGTCATCGGCGCGCCAGCGGCAGAATCGTGGGTGGCCTCCAGGCTGACAGTCATGTCATGAGCGCGGCGGGCACCCCTGCAGCAGCCAGCGCCTCAGTCCGAGCGGAGCCCGACCAGAGGGAACACATCGGAACGGAAAAGGAACAGCAACCGAAAGGCTCTGAGTCCCAACAGAGCCCAGATCAAGCCTGGACG
>CAYNGR010000111.1:0-10885 GCA_964396755.1 uncultured Cyanobium sp.
CCGAGCCCGAAGGCGGCATGCACCGCCTGCAGGGCCTGCACGCCGTGCTCCTCGGCCACCACGCAGCTGGTGCGGATCTCGCTGGTGGCGATCAGTTCGATGTTGATGCCCTGCTCCGCCAGGCAGCGGAACATGCGCGCCGCCGTGCCCGCCGTGCAGGCCATGCCGGCTCCCACGGCGCTGACCATGGCGATGGCGCTGCCCTCCTCGAAGCGGGCTCCCGGCCACTGGCGCAGCACCGGCTGCAGCGCCTGCTCGGCGGCGGCGCGGTCGTCGCGGCGCAGGGTGAAGGTCATGTCGCGGCTGGTGGTCTCGCCGCTGCCATGGGTGCGCTCGGACTGCACGATGGCGTTGGCGCTGATGCCGGCATCGGCCAGGGCGCGGCAGATCGCGGCCGCGGCCCCGGGCCGGTCGGGCACGCGGCGCACCGCCACCTGGGCCTGGTCGCGGTCCAGGGCGACGCCGCGCACGGCCGGGTCATCGCGGTGGCAGCTCAACGCCCCGGTGCGCAGCTGCTGCTCGCCCAGCTCGAAGGCCTCGGCGGCCGTGCGCAGGGCGACGGCGGCCCGCTCGCCGTCCACCAGGCAGCTCACCTTCACCTCGCTGGTGGCGATCAGGCGCAGATTGATGCCCAGGCGCGACAGGGCGTCGAACAGGCGTGGGGCCACGGCCGGGCGGCCGAGGATGCCGGCGCCGGCAATGCTCAGCTTGGCCATGCCGCTCTGGCTGCTGATCGTGGCGTCATCACCCGCGCCCAGATCGCTGAGCACCTGCTCGCACACGGCCCTGGCCCGCTCCCCTTCGACGTCGCTGACGGTGAAGGCGATGTCGTTGCTGCTGCCCTCGTGAGTGGCCTGGACGATCAGATCGACGTTGACACCGGCCTCCCCTAGGGCCTCGAACAGACGAGCCGCCACGCCGGGACGGTCCGGCACATGCGCCAGGGCCAGCACCGTCTGCCCCTCCTCCAGTTCGGCGGCATCCACCGGCTTGCCCAGCTCCAGTCCCTCGCTGCCGATCGGGCGGCGGCTGCCGCTGGTCAGGCGGGTGCCGGGCTGATCGCTCCAGCTGGAGCGCACCACCAGCGGCACGCCGTAGTTGCGGGCGATCTCCACGGCCCGTGGGTGCAGCACGGCGGCCCCGAGGCTGGCCAGCTCCAGCATCTCGTCGCAGCTCACCGAGTCCATCAACTGGGCGTCGCTGACCTTGCGCGGATCCGTGGTCAGCACGCCCGGCACATCGGTGTAGATCTCACAGGCCTGGGCCCCGAGCGCCGCCGCCAGGGCGACGGCGGAGGTGTCGGAGCCGCCCCGGCCCAGGGTGGTGATCTCGGGGGTGCCGGCGGCACCGCTGCTGGTGCCCTGGAAGCCGGCCACCACGACCACCTGTCCATCGGCCAGCAGGCGCCGCAGGCGTTCGGTGCGCACATCCAGGATGCGGGCGCGACCGTGGTGCGACTCGGTGAGGATGCCCACCTGGGGCCCGGTCATCGAGACGGCGGGCACACCGCGGGCGTGCAGCGCCATCGACAGCAGCGCGATCGACACCTGCTCGCCGGTGGCCAGCAGCATGTCCATCTCGCGGCGCGGCGGGTCGGCGCTGATCGCCCGGGCCAGGCCGGTGAGCTCGTCGGTGGTGTGGCCCATGGCCGAGACCACGATCACCAGGTCGTGGCCCTCGTCGCGGCTGCGGGCGATCCGTGCCGCCACCGCCTGAATCCGCTCCACATCGGCGACCGACGTGCCCCCGAACTTCTGAACCAGCAGGGCCATGGGCGGTGCCGCCTCGCGCGATGGGGCTGATTATCCCTGTCGTGCTTCGGGCGGATCGCGCCACCGCAGGGGCGATCAGGTTCCGCGCAGCGGGCGGCGGCAGTGGTGACGCCCATAGGCCAGGGCCGAGCGCGTCCTGTCTGGCGATCGGGCGACGGCACCCTGCGCCGTGATCTCAGGCATCGCCTCGCGTCCCGTGGCCTCGTCCACCGGCACGCGGGCGTCAGCCTGGAGCTGCTGCGGCAAGACCCCAACCCACGTCGCGCCCGGCGCGATGGGGCTCGGCGCGGGCGGCCCCCGGTCGCGGCGCCGTCGGGCGCCTTCAGCTGGCTGGCCAGCGCGTGCGCGCTCAGTGGCCCGCCGGGGTCAGCAGAAACCCGTCGCGGAAGGCGTCGGCTGGGTCGGTGCCTCGTTTGAGAGCCATCTCCACCTCCAGCACCTGGGTGAGCAGGGCCAGCAGCTGGGCCGGCTTGCGGCCGCGGATCTGCTTGCGCATCACATAGATGCGTTTGGGGTTGCCGATGCCGGCGGCCTTGGCGATCACCCCCACATCCGTCTCGCCGCGGCTGTCCAGCAGGGCCACCCACAGCCAGCCGCGGATCTGACTGCTGAGGGCGGCGACGATGCGCAGGGCCGGCTCATGGGCGTCGAGCAGGGCATCGACCAGGGCGATCGCCTCGGCGGGTCTGCCCGCCAGCAGGGCATCGCCGACCGCCAGGCTGGTGGTGCTGCGCCCGCCCACCAGCGCCTCGACGGCCTGGCGGTCGATCGGCTGAGGATCGCTCTGCTGGCGCTCACCGTCGGCCAGGCGGCCCTGGCTGAACAGAGCCAGCTTCTCCAGCTCGCTGGCCAGACGGGTGCTGTCGCTGCCGATCGCCTCGGTCAGGGCCTCGGCCGCGTCGATGGTCAGGCGCAGGCCCAGCTCGGTCGCGGTGCGCTGCACCAGCTCCAGCAGGCCCTCGCCGTCCCACACGGCCGGCAGCACGAAGCTCTGTTCCTTGGCCACCTGGCGCAGGGCCTTGGTGGTGCGCAGGCGGGCGTCCGGTTTGCCGGCGCTGCACAGCAGCAGGTGGCAGTCGGGGCCGATCAGCGGCAGGCACGCCTCCAGCTGGCTGGCCAGCTCCGCCGGGCAGGCGCTGCAGAAGGGACTGCGCTGCAGCACCACCACCCGGGCACCGCTGCCGAAGGGGGGCGTGCGGGCCTCCTCCAGGGCCTGGGCCGCCTGGCTCGTCTCATTGCCATCGAGGCGAGCGACGTTGATCGCGGCCCAGGCGGGATCAGCCAGCTTCTGGACCAGCGCGTCGACGGCGCGGTTGCGGGCGGCCTCGTCGTCACCCCAGAGCAGATGGATGGGCATCAGAACGCGGGGGCGGACGCGTGGGCGAAGGGCGCTCCATAGGGTGGACCCAACCCGTGGGGAGCGGATGACCAGTGTCGACCATCCGATCTTCACGGAGAGCATCCGCCTGATCCGGGAGCTGCTGGCGCAGCGGGCCGTGGCCGATCCGCAGCTGGCCGCCCACCTGGCGGGGCTCAGCCCGCTAGAGCGCGAGGTGCTGGAGCGCTGCATCCACAGCAGTGGCGATGTGGCGATCGCGATGGATCTGCGCTTCAGCCCGGCCGCGGCGATGGATCCGGCCGACGCCGACCGAGCCGGCGATCCGGATGCCGCAGGCGGCGCCTGTGCCCTGGCCCTGGCCGCCCTGCGCGCCGGCGCGCCGATCCTCACCGACACCGCCATGGCTGCCGCCGCGGTGACGTCGATGGCGCGCCGCAGCCTGGGCACGGCGGTGCACAACCTGCTCGACTGGGCCCCGGCCGTGGCTCCCCCGGGCGGCACCCGCAGCGCCGCGGCGGTGGCGTCCGCCTGGGAGGCTCTGACCGCTGCTGGACCGGCTCCGCTGCTGTTGATCGGCAGTGCTCCCACGGCTCTGGAGGCGCTGCTGGATCGGGTGGCCGCCGGCGCTCCGGCACCATCGCTGTTGATCGGCATGCCGGTGGGCTTCGTCGGGGTGGCGGAAAGCAAGCGGCGCCTGCAGGTCAGCGGCCTGCCCCAGATCCGCCTCGAGGGCAGCCGTGGTGGGGCGGGCCTGGTGGCGGCGGCGGCGAATGCGCTGCTGCGGCGGGCGGCGATCGAGCGGGCCGCCCTGGATCGCACCGTCGCGCGCTGAACGCAACGGCGGCGCTGCCCCTGCGGTGGGCGCGTGTCGCTCGAGCCACTGCCACGGCTCTGTTCTCAGGTCGGCCGCGTCACTTGCCGGGGACTGCTGAGCGAGGCGTCACCAGGACGCGGCGCGGTTCAGCCAGGCGTCTCAGGCCGCGGCGCCCGCCTGCGTGCCGTTGCGGCGCGTGCCACGTCGGGCCTCTCGGCTGTCGGCTGGCGCGGCCAGCGGCGACTTGAGGTCAGCCGCCTGGCTCTCCGCCTCCGCCGGCGCCTCGCTGATGCCCACCGCCACATGGCTGTTGGCTTCGATGCGGCCCAGCACCTGACGGGCCCGCAGCACCACCGAGGCCGGCACACCCGCCAGGCGTGCCGCCTCGATGCCGTAGCTGCGGCTGGCGCCGCCGCGGCTGACCCGGTGCAGGAACACCAGGTCTTCGCCGGTTTCCTCTACCAGCACCTGGGCGTTGCCCACCGACGGCAGCAGCGAGGCCAGCTCGTTGAGCTCGTGATAGTGGGTGGCGAAGATCGTGCGGGCGCCGATGCCACCGCGCTCGGCAGGGCTGGCCAGGTGTTCGGCCACGGCCCAGGCGATCGACAGGCCATCGAAGGTGGCGGTGCCGCGGCCGATCTCATCGAGCAGCACCAGGGAGCGCGGCGTGGCGTGGTGAAGGATGTTGGCGGTCTCGGCCATTTCCACCAGGAAGGTGGACTGGCCGGAGGCCAGGTCGTCGCCGGCGCCGACGCGGGTGAAGATGCGGTCGGCGATGCCGAGCCGGGCCGAGCGGGCCGGAATCCAGCTGCCGATCTGAGCCATCAGCTGCAGCAGACCGTTCTGGCGCAGGTAGCAGCTCTTGCCGCTGGCGTTCGGGCCGGTGAGCACCAGCAGGTCGGGGGACTCCTCGCTGCCTTCGCCGAGGCGCAGATCGTTGGCGGTGAAGGCCTGCTCCACCAGCAGCTGCTCCACCACCGGGTGGCGGCCGGCCTCGATCGCCAGCTCGCGGCTCTCCAGCAGCTCCGGCCGGCAATAGCCGCCGGTGGCCGCCACCTCGGCCAGGGAGGCCAGGGCATCGAGCTCCGCCACCAGCCGCGCCGCGGCCCGGATCGGTGCGGCGGCCTCGCCGATGCGGCGACGCAGATCCGTGAACAGGTCCAGTTCCCGCTGCACGCTGCGCGCGCGCAGCTGCAGGATCCGTCCCTCGCGCTGCTTGAGCGCCGGCGTTACGAAGCGCTCCTCGTTGGCCAGGGTCTGGCGGCGGATCCAGTGATCCGGCACCGCGCTGGCCCGGGCGCGACTGACCGCCAGGAAGTAGCCGAAGGTGCGGTGGTACTGCAGGCGCACGTTGGGGTTGCCGCTGGCCTGGCGCTCGAGGCTCTCCTGGCGCGCCAGCCAGGCCTCCTGGTCGTCGAGCAGGTTGCGCAGGCCATCGAGCTGCGGATCGACGCCGTCGTGGATCAGTCCTCCCTCCCCCAGGGCCAGGGGCGGGGCGTCCACCAGGTGGTGGCGGATGTCGCGGGCGATCTCCAGCAGCTCCGGCCAGGGGCGGCTCAGGGCCGTCAGAGGGGTGCTGACGGCCTCGGCCAGCAGCGATGCCAGCCGCGGCAGCCGCTCCAGGCCATCGGCGAGGGCCACCAGATCGCGGGCCGAGGCGGTGCCGGCCCCCGCCCGGCCGGCCAGTCGCTCCAGGTCCCCCATGGGCCGCAGCAGCCGGCGCAGGGCCTGGCGCAGCGGCCGGTGTTCGACCAGCTCGCTGATGGCGTCCTGGCGGCGCAGGATCGCCTCGCGCTCCACCAGCGGCGCCTCGATCCAGCGGCGCAGGCAGCGGCCGCCCATGGCGGTGGCGGTGCGGTCCAGGGCCCACAGCAGCGACCCGTGCTGCGAGCCGGCCAGCTGGGTGCGGGTCAGCTCGAGATTGCGGCGGGTCTGGGCATCGAGCACCAGCTGGTCGCCGGCATACCAGACCGTGGGCGGCTCGAGCGGGGCGGGCCGGGTGCTCTCCAGGTAGGCCAACAGACCACCGGCGGCCCGCATCGCCAGCGGTGCCTCGCCGAGGCCGAGGCCGTCGAGGCTGGCCAGGCGGAAGTGGCTGAGCAGGCGGGCGCGGGCTTCCGGGGCTTCGAACGGGGTGCGCGGCAGGCCGGTGAGGCGGCGGCCGTCGGGGCACCAGGCGGGGCTGGATGCCGGTCCGGCGGGCTGCATGGTCTCGGAGGCGCCCATCCCGTGGCCTGGCTCGGCGCCGCTGTCGTCGTCGCCCTGGCCGCTGTGCATGCCCTCCTGGTGGCGATCGGCACCGCCGTCAGCGGGGCGCTGGCTGGCGCCCTGGGGTTCGGGCCAGATCACCTCGGCCGCCTCCAGGCGCAGCAGCTCCTGGTGCAGGGCGCTGTCTCCCTCCCGCTCGCTGACCCGGAATTCGCCGGTGCTGATGTCGGCCACGGCCAGTCCCCAGCGACGCGGGCCGTCGCCCTCGGCTCCGCTGAACACCACGGCGCACAGCCAGTTGTTGCGCCGCGCCGCCAGCATCCCCTCCTCGAGCACCGTGCCGGGGGTGAGCACGCGGGTGATGTCGCGCTTCAGCAGAGCCCCCTTGGCCGGCGTGGTCTCCAGCTGGTCGCAGAGAGCGACGCTGTGGCCCTGGCGCACCAGCTCGGCGCAGTAGCGCTCGGCGGCGTGGTACGGGATGCCCGCCATCGGCACGCGGCCGATGCCCTTGCCGGCCTCCTTGCCGGTGAGCGTCAGCTCCAGCAGCCGCGACAGCAGGATCGCGTCCTCGAAGAAGAACTCGTAGAAGTCGCCGAGTCGGTAGAGCAGCACCCGCTCCGGATGGGCCGCCTTGAGCTCCACGTAGTGGCGCAGCACCGGTGTCAGGGCGGCGGGATCCACCAGGCTGTGGTGATGCCAGCGGGGCAGATCGTCGCTGTCGCTGCCGGCGGGATCCGAGCCGGCGGCAGGTGCCTCGCTGCTGTCGGGTTGGTCGCTGTCCGGCCGCTCCGTCATGGCCCGGGGGGCGGCTGCGGGGGCATCCGCGCTGCTGTCGCCACTTGCCGCAACGGCGCCGCGGCGGCTGCGGGGGCGCGTCCTGCCGACCTGGACGAGTGCGTCCGGATCCAGGGAGTCCTCATCCCCTGCCACGGCCTCGGCCGATTCGGCGGCGTCGATGGCGGCCGCTTCCGGCTCGACGAACAGGCTGCCCTGACTGACCTCGGCCGCATCGAGGCAGGCCGTCAGCGACAGCTGCTGGCCGGGCAGGGTGGAGCCGGCGGAGCGGGAGCGGGCGCTGCTGCGGCTCATGGCGCTGCCGGTGGGGTCTGCCATGTTAGGGCCCACCACAGGTGGGGCCTAGGACGGCGTCCGTGGTCGCGCCACCCACCTGCAGCCGCCTCAGGCGCAGAGGCCAGCCTGGCCAGCTGCCTGGGTTGATCGGTGTGTCCTGGTCTGCCGAGCCTGCTGGCCGGGCGCCACGCCTGCGTCGGCTTCACCGGGGCGGTGGCCGGCCCGGCGGGGCTCAGGCAGCCGACAACTTGTGAAGGAAGGCCGGAGCGGCGCCGGGGCGGCCCGGGGGGGCGTGGGAGAATCCCGCCACGGCCCGATCCCGCCTGGCTCCTCCCCGGCCTGGGGATCCTGCTTCTCCCGGGCGCCCGCCGAGGTCTGCCCGCGTCGCCGCATTCCGAGCCCTCCCCTTCCCACCATGCAGATTCTCAACACCCTCACCGTTCTGGCTCTGGTGGTGCTCTCCTTCGCCCTGATCGTGGCGGTGCCCGTGCTGTACGCCAGCAACGACACCAGCGGCAACTCCAACCGCCTGGTCCTGCTGGGTGGTCTGGCCTGGGTGGCTCTGGTGCTGGTGAACTGGGGCATGAGTTTCTTCGTCGTCTGAGCACGGCAGCCCCGCTCCGGACGGGCCCTCCCCTGTGCAGTTCTGCGGCGCTGGGCGCAGCACCTGATCGACACCGGCCGTTGTCGGGTGTTCCTGCTGGTGGGAGGCCCGACCGGTCTCCTTGGCGTTGGTCCCGGTCCCGGGCCAAGGCGCTGCGGGGCCTGCGGTTGCGGACAGCCAGCCCGGATCCTCAGGCTCCAATCGCCTGGGGGGCTTGTCTGGCTGGTGCACACGCCTGCTGCGCTGACCCCCCATCCCTGAGGCATCTCCGCTCTGCCCGTGGCCAGGCATGTGCCCCTGGCTGGGGCCGACAACAGGCCACTGCCTAGGCTCACAGCAGTCTCTGACCTGGTGCGTTGACGGTTTTCGAAGGGCAGTTTTCCGGTGCCAACGGTCTGCGGCTGGCGATCGTGGTGGCCCGCTTCAACGATCTGGTCACCGGGCGGCTGCTCAGCGGCTGCCTCGACTGCCTCAGCCGCCACGGCATCGATGTCAGCCCGGCCAGCACCCAGCTGGACGTGGCCTGGGTTCCCGGCAGTTTCGAAATCCCTCTGGTGGCGCAGCGCCTGGCCGCCTCCGGCCGCTATCAGGTGGTGGTCACCCTGGGCGCCGTGATCCGCGGCGACACCCCCCACTTCGATGTGGTGGTGGCGGAGGTGAGCAAGGGTGTGGCCGCCGTGGCCCGCGACACCGGCGTGCCGGTGATCTTCGGGGTGCTCACCACCGACACGATGCAGCAGGCGCTGGAACGGGCCGGCATCAAGAGCAACCTGGGCTGGAGCTACGGATTGCAGGCGATCGAGATGGGCAGCCTGATGGCGGCGCTGCCCGCCTGAGGCGTCGGCGCGGCCTCTGTCCGCCTCGCCCAGTCCAGCCACGGACCGCCTCCAGATCCCGGCGGATCAGCCTCGACAAACTGGCCGACGCCATCTGTTGTTGTCTGGGGCCCTGCCTAAAGTCAACTTTCCAAGTCACGGCCGAACTCCTTGTCCTGGCGCCGGCCTCGCCGCCTCCTGTTCATCTGTGCACTGCTGGATCTGGCAAGCGTCTGGCCGGTGGCTGCTCTTGCAGATGCGCTGCGGGGTTCGTCGCTGCTGCTTCAGCCGCTTTGGCTACTTGGTTTCGGGGCAATGTATTTGCTGCTGGGCTGGTTGCTAGGCAGCTACACCGTGCTGCGCTGGCCTGGCCTGCGTCTGCCCAGTGTGCTGCGGCGCCTGCTGACCACCTCGGCGGTAACCCTGCTGGCGGTGATCCTGGTGCGCTGGGCCTTCAACCTGCCGGTCAGCTTCATCCTCGGCCATCGCAGCACTCTGGTGTTCCTGCTGCTGCCGATGACGCTGTGGTCGCTGCTGCTGCGGCTGCTGCTCAGGCGTCTCAGTATTGGATCCCACTGGCAGCTGCTGGTCCCCGACGCCTCCCGTGAGCGGGTGGCGTTGGAATGGCGCCGCCAGGATCTGGTCACCCAGCCGCGCCTGCTCAGTCCGGAGCGGCTGAGCTCCTCCAGATGGTCGCGACGCTCGCTGCGGCTCAGGGGGGTGGCGCTGGCGTCAAACCTGCAGCTGGGTGATGAGCAGCGCCGGGAGCTTGGCCGACTGCAGGCCAGCGGCCTGACCGTCACCAGCCTGGAGAGCCTGGCGGCTCATCAGCTGGAGCGGCTGCCACCCATGCTTTTGCCGGATGACTGGCTGGTGTACGAGGCGATTCCCTGGAGCGATGAGTTCAGTCTGCAGCGCAAGCTCAAGCGCTTCGCCGATGTGGCGGTGTCGCTGTCCCTGCTGGTGGTGCTGTCCCCGCTGCTGTTGGTGCTGACTCTGCTCATCTGGCTGGAGGACCGTGGGCCGGTGCTTTATGAGCAAGAGCGCTCCGGTTGGATGGGCCGACCGTTCCGGCTGGTTAAGCTCCGCACGATGCGGCAGGCACCTCCTGATGCCCCCGCCAGCTGGACCGTTCCTGGTGATCAGCGCATCACCCGCATCGGCTCTCTGCTGCGTCCCACCCGCCTCGATGAGCTGCCCCAGCTGATCAATGTGCTGCGTGGCGAGATGAGCCTGATCGGGCCGCGGCCTGAGCGGCCTGAACTGGAGAGGGAGCTGGAGGAGGCGATCCCCCACTACCGCAAGCGTCACTGGATGCTTCCGGGTCTGAGCGGCTGGGCTCAGGTGTGTGCGCCCTATGCCGCCAGTCTTGAGGAATCGGAGCTGAAGCTCAGCTACGACCTCTATTACCTGCGCAACTGGAGCACGGCCCTGGATCTGCTGATCCTGTTCAAGACTGTCAAGACGTTGCTGAAGGTGGGCGGGCGCTGAGAGGCCTTTCCAAGGAGACTCCGGAAAACCCAGTAGTCCTGCGCGGGAATGGCACCCTGATCGCAGGCCAGGACTGGGGTGACGGGCGGCAAGCAGCTCGGCTTCTCTGACTACAAGCAGACGACTGCCAAGAAGCAGACCATGCGAGAGAAGTTCTTGGCAGAGATGGAGGTAGTCGTTCCCTGGGACGCCCTAATCGGTCTGATCGAGCCCCATTACCCCAAGACGAGCAAGAAGAGTGGGTGCCCTCTCCATACCCGCTGGCCAGGATGCTGCGGATCCATTTGTTGCAGCAGTGGTACTCGCTCAGTGCCCCGGTCATTGAAGAGGCTTTGATCGAGGTGCCTGCTATGCGTTGCGTTGCCGGGATCGATCTGATCAGTGACCGGATCCCGGATGTGGCAACGATTGGGGTTCCCCCGATTTCGTGGACACCGATCAGGAGTTCACAGTTGGGAGGGTAGGGCAAGCGAGGGCCCGCTGTTCGTAGTCGATCGGACTGAGGTAGCCGTTGGTGGAGTGGCGGCGCTCGCGGTTGTAGTACCCCTCGATTCAGAAGGCTAGGTCGCGCTGCAGGTGCTGGGGTGCGATCAGGTCTTGCCGCTTGTCATCGAGGTCCAACTCCAGCTTGAGTGTGGAGAAGAAACTCTCCACCACCGCGTTGTCCCAGCAGCAGCCCTTGCTTGGCGGACATGCTGCAGACGATCTCGTGCTTTCCCAGCAGATCCCGGTAGTCGGTGGCCCGGTACTGGCTGCTCTGATCCGTGTGGA
>CAYNGR010000112.1:0-10638 GCA_964396755.1 uncultured Cyanobium sp.
GGTTTCGAGAAGGGCATCGACCGTCAGGCCGAGCCCACCCTGGCCATGCCGGATCTCGACTGAGCTCACGTTTCAGGCTGATCTCCAGCCTGGTGATGCCCCCGCCTTCGGCGGGGGCTTTTTGTTGTGTTGGTGTGGTGTGCCGCTGCGGAGTGATGGCTGCCGCAGGGGGCGCCAGGGGTTTCCATCGGTGCGCCCTTGGGCTTCGTCTCCACCTCGGCTTGGCACGCCGTCGTCCCAGCGCCCGCTCGCGGATCAGGACGTTGGGCGCTGGTGGATGCATTGCCGTGTGGTCGGGCCGTGTTGGCAGTGCAGGTCAGCAGTTCGCGGTCGGCCCCGTCGACGTCCCTGGCTGCGTCGACCGTGATCGGCCAGTTGCGCCATGACGCGGTGGGATGGCCAGCGTTGGCTGCCGTGGGGGTGATGCTGCCGGCCGCCTGGCCACGGAAACCGGCCCGGGCGATCAGCTGCCCGGGAAGCCGCCCAGCCAGCGGCGCAGCAGGGGCAGGCTGAGGCCGATGACGTTGCTGCAGCAGCCTTCGATGCGCTCGACCAGCAGGGAACCGCGCCCCTCAAGGGCGAAGCCGCCGGCGCAGGCCAGCGGGTCACCGGTGGTCACGTCGTCCAAGCCACCTCGACGGTCTCGTTCGTCCCCACCGTCTGCGCTGCTTGGGCAGCGCGTCAGCCGCGATCGACCGGCGCTGGCGCGTGCATGGCAGGGGGCAGGTTGGTGAGAAGCAGGCCGGCAGGGCGATCAGCTGCCCGGGAAGCCGCCCAGCCAGCGGCGCAGCAGGGGCAGGCTGAGGCCGATGACGTTGCTGCAGCAGCCTTCGATGCGCTCGACCAGCAGGGAACCGCGCCCCTCAAGGGCGAAGCCGCCGGCGCAGGCCAGCGGTTCTCCGGTGGCCACGTAGGCCTCGATCGTGCGCTCGTCCACCGCCGCGAACACGACGCCGGTCGTGACGGTCTCCAGCAGCGGCGTCTGCCCCGGCCGCAGCAGGCAGTGGCCGGTGTACAGCTCGGCCCGTTCACCGCTCATTCGTCGCCAGCGGGCGATCGCCTCGCCGGCATCGGCGGGTTTGCCGAACACCTCGCCCTCGAACAGCAGCAGCGAATCGCAGCCCAGCACGGCATCGACGCGCTCAGCATCCGCCCCGTCAGCGGCGCTCACGGTCTCAGCGTCAGCGGCGCGGTCCATCCAGCCGGTCTGCTGCAGGTGTGCCGCCACCGCCTCGGCCTTGGCCTGGGCCAGCCGCTGCACGAGGCAGCGTGGATCGGAATCGCGGATGGCCTCCTCATCGACGCCGCTCACCTGCACCCGATGCGGGATGCCGGCCTGCTCGAGCAGGCGGCGGCGGGCGGGAGAGGCGGAGGCGAGCAGCAGCATCGGCCGTCACAGGGCTGCCGCCACGTTGTCACGGCTTCGCTACGGTCCCACTCAGCCATTCGTGATCTCAGATGGGTGCCTCCCTGCTGCGTCGTTCCCGTCGGCTGGCGGGTGCCGTGCTGCCCAGCCTGGCGCTGGGAGCCCTGAGCGCAGCTGCGCTGCCTGCTCTGTCCGTCTCCAGCGTCGATCTGGTCGCCCCGAATCTTCTCTGCGACCGGGCCCAGGAGATTTGCTACGACGCCCAGGGCCCTTCGCTCAACCAGACCCGCCGCACCTACGGCGAACGGGCGGAACGCAAGCTGTTGCGTGAGCTCTCCGGTCGCCCCCCGGTCACCTTCTTCAACCTCAGCAACGGCGCCCTCTGCGACCTGCGCGATCGCACCTGCTGGGATGACGGCAACCGCCGCCGCAACGTCAGCAACCGCCTCACCCAGCATCTGTTCAGTGGCGGTGGTGCCGTGGGGTCCCGCACCTGCCAGCTGACTCAGCGCGGCCGCCGGCTGTTCGAGGGCTCCTGCTCACTCAGCCGCCGCAACTTCCCCAACGGCATGGCCTACGTGGTCGAGACCCAGGACGGACGCCGCTACTCCTTCTTCAACGAGGGCTACGGCCGCCTGGTGCTGCGTGATGCCACCGGTGTCTGGCCGGTGTCCACCGGCAACGTCGGCAACCGCGTGTCGTTCCGCTGGGCCGATGTCGAGCTGCTGGCCAGCCGGCCCTCCGGCTCGGCCTGGGGTTCCGATCAGGGTGGCTACGGCTCCGGTTCCTCCTCTGGCTCCCCCTACGGGTCCGGCTATGGCCAGGGCATGCCCGATCCACGCGGCACCACCCCCGGCAACACCTCCCCCAGCACCCCTGCTCAGGCTCTCGACGTCCTGCTCAACACCCTGTTCCGCTGATCCGGGTTGTCTTCCTCCGATCTCAGCGATGGCCGGGCCCTGCGCCGGGCCAGGCTCAGCCTCACCTGCCTGCCGTTCCGGCGGGCCTTTTATCTGATGCTGCGCGATGGGGCGATCAGCAGCGGCGAACTGGCGGGCCGCGCCGATGCCGGCGAGCTGCTGCGGGGTCGTCTCTCCGCCGATCAGCTGGAGGACGCCTTCATCTGGCTGATCCGGCTCGGCGTGCTGCGCCGCGAGGTCGATGGTCAGGGTCTGACCGAGCGGGTGCGGCTGACACCGCTGGGCCGGCGGGTGCTCGACAGCTGGCCCGCTGACATCCCCAGGGCTGGCCTGCTGCAGCGCCTGCGACACAGCCTGCGGCGGCATTGGCCGAGCCTGTGAACCGGTTGACTCAGCCCCCAGGCCAGCCCCAGTGGCCTGTTGCGGCCACGCGGATGGGCGGGCCGGTGGAGATCACGTCAAGGAGGACCGGTGACTCTGCCCGCGCCATCCTCCCTGTCGCGCTGGCATGCCGTTTCCATCTCGCTCCAGGGCACCGGCTCCAGTTGAGGGGACCGAGCAGGGCATTCCGTTGACCCCGTTCGATGCCAGCGATCCAGCTGCAGCAGATCCATGCGCAGGGGGGGCCGGCAGGGAGGCGATCGTCGTCCGCTCTGAAAGCGGCTCAGTCAAGCCCCCAGCGCCCTTGGTGTCAGCGAGATCGCCAGTCGCCGCCAGCTGCGGCTGCTGCCGAGGCACAGTCGAGCATGCGGGACTTCCGTTCAGCGATGGCCACAATCGCCCGGACTCGCCTGTGGCCGCCGTTGTCCTCGGTCGGCATGGTTCGGCGTTCACCGTTCTCTGCTGCAGCGTCGTGCCGACGATCCAACGCCTGATCGCAGTGCAGCTGGCCTGGCCGGATCTCGCGGCCTGCCTGCTTCTCCCCTGCGCCGCCAGGCCATGACGCTCTCCTCCCCTCCCCTGATGGTGCTCGGCACGAGCAGCGGTGCCGGCAAGTCGCTGATGAATGCGGCGCTCTGCCGTGCCCTGCGCCGTCGCGGCGAGACGCCCCTGCCATTCAAGGGGCAGAACATGAGCAACAACGCCTGGGTGGATCAGGCCGGCGGAGAGATGGCCTATTCGCAGGCGCTGCAGGCCTGGGCCGCCGGGGTGGAGCCCCAGTGCGCCATGAACCCGGTGCTGCTCAAGCCCCAGGGCGACAGCACCAGTGAGGTGATCCATCTGGGCCGTTCGGTGGGGCGCTGCCGCGCCGAGCATTACTACCGCGACTGGTTCCGGCCCGGCTGGGCCGCCATCCGCCAAGGCCTCGACGATCTGGGCCAGGCCCATCCAGGCGGCCGGCTGGTGCTCGAGGGCGCCGGCAGCCCGGTGGAGGTGAACCTGCAGCCCCGCGACCTGACCAACCTGCGGCTGGCCCAGTTCCTGCGGGCCCGCTGCCTGCTGGTGGCCGACATCGAGCGCGGCGGCGTGTTCGCCCAGATCGTCGGCACCCTGTCGCTGCTGCGGCCGGTGGAGCGTCCGTTGATCCGCGGCCTGCTGATCAACCGCTTCCGCGGCCGGCGCGAGCTGTTCGACGAGGGACGCCTGTGGCTGGAGCGCCACACCGGTGTGCCCGTCCTGGGGGTGATGCCCTGGCTGGAGGAGCTGTTTCCGCCTGAGGATTCGCTCGATCTGCTGGAGCGGCGCGGCCGCAAGGCGGAGGCGGAGCTGACGATCGCCGTGCTGCGTCTGCCCTCGCTCAGCAACTTCTCCGATCTCGATCCGCTCGAGGCCGAGCCCGGCGTGCAGCTGCGCTGGCTGCGCCCCGGCGATGACCTGGGCCGTCCTGACGCCGTGATCCTGCCCGGCAGCAAGCAGACTCTGCGCGATCTGGAGGCCCTGCGCAGCGCCGGCCTGGAGAGCGATCTGCGCGCCTATCTCGCGGCCGGCGGCCACGTGTTCGGGGTCTGCGGCGGGCTGCAGATGCTGGGCGAGCGGCTGGAGGATCCCGAGGCCCGGGAAGGCGGCGAGGGGGGCGCTGCTGCTCCCGGCGCGATGCGCGGCCTGGCTCTGCTGCCGCTGCGCACCCGCTACGGCGCCAGCAAGGTGCTGCAGCAGCGGCGGACGGTCGCGCTGTGGCCGCCCGGCCCGCCCCTGGAGCTGGAGGGGTTCGAGCTGCATCAGGGCCTCAGCGCCCTGGAGGCGGCGGCTGGACAGCCAGCGGAGCCGCCCACACCGCTGTGCGCCGATGCAGGCCTGGGCTGGTGGCGCGGCTGCGGCGAGCAGGGCGGTCTGGTGGCCGGCACCTACCTGCACGGCATCTTCGAGAATGGGCCGTGGCGCCGTCGCTGGCTCAACCGGCTGCGGCAGCGCCGCGGCCTGCCGCCCCTGAGTGAACAGCAGCCTCACCACGCCCGTCAGCGGGAGGCGCTGTTGGACCGGCTGGCCGATGCCTTCGAAGCCCACGTCGATCTGACCCCCCTGCTGCGCTGATGTCCGCCCCCGACTCCATCGCCGCCGGGAGGACCCCCGAGCGCAGCGTCATGATCCACTGGCCCGATGGCCGCAGCAACCGGGAGATCTGCGGCCGCGACTGGCTGGCCGCTGCCCATGCCGCCGGCCAGTCGATCCCCACGGGCTGCCTGGGGGGAAGCTGTGGCGCCTGCGAGATCGAGGTGAACGGCCAGGTGGTGCGGGCCTGCATCGCCCAGGTGCCGGCCAGCCGCCAGGGCGAGCTGCGCGTCGAGCTGGCCAGCGATCCTTACTGGTGAACCCGGGGCGCTCGGGCGCCTGCAGCCCGATGACGGTGGCAGAGGCCGCTGTGGAGAGCTGCCTGGTCCGGGCCGCTCAGTCGTCGCCCTGAATCAGTCCGCCGCCCAGCAGTACCTCACCGGCATAGAACACCGCTGCCTGCCCCGGCGTGATCGAGAACTGCTCCTCATGGAAGTCGAGCCGGCAGCGGTGGGGCCTGCCGGAGTGGCGATCGCTGTCGCTGGCGGGCAGGGGGGTGAGCCGGGCCGGCACGGCGCCGCTGCGGTAGCGCACCTGCACCTGCAGCTCGATCGGCGCGTCGGGCGGGGCGATCGCACTCCAGTTCACCGCTCCCACCGTGCAGCCGCTGCGGGCCGCCGCCGAGCGGGGGGCCACCACCACCCGGTTGAACGCCCCATCGAGGCGCACCACGTGCAGCGGTTCGCTCCAGGCCACCCCCAGTCCCTTGCGCTGGCCGATGGTGAAGTGCTCGATGCCGTCGTGCTGGCCGACCACCGTGCCGTCGAGCAGCACGATCTCGCCCTGCCGCGGCGGCAGGTGGGCATCAAGGAAGGCGCGCATTGAGCCGTGATGATCCGCCAGGCAGAGGTCCTGGCTTTCGGGCTTGCTGGCGGTGCGCAGTCCACGGCGGGCCGCCTCGGCGCGGGTGTCGGCCTTGGTCAGCTCGCCCAGCGGGAACACCAGCCGCTCGAGCTGTTCGGCCGGCAGGTCATAGAGGAAGTAGCTCTGATCCTTGCGTTCGTCGAGGCCGCGCAGCAGCTGGGGCCGGCCGCGGCCATCGCCGGGCACCGGCAGGCTGTGGACATCCCCGCTGGGACGCACCCGGGCGTAGTGGCCGGTGGCGATGTGCTGGATGCCCCGCTCCCGCTCCGCCCAGCTCAGCATCGGGCCGAACTTGACGTTGCGGTTGCAGCGCGAGCAGGGCAGCGGTGTGATGCCCTGGCCGTAGCCCTCCACCAGAAAGTCGACGATCTGCTCGCGGAAGTGCTCGCGGAAATCAACGACGTGATGGGGCACCCCCAGCTGCTCGCAGAGGCCGGCCGCATCCACCAGGCCTTCGGCGCAGCAGGCGCCCTTGCCGCTCATGAGCCACAGGGTGAGCCCCTCCACCTGCCAGCCGGCGGCCGTCAGCAGCGCGGCGGTCAGGGAGCTGTCGACGCCGCCGGACAGCCCCACCGCCACCCGCTTCTCGCCGGGCCAGTCGGCCAGCCGCCGCAGCACCGCCTGCACCGGGGCGGCGGCCTCGCCGGTGGCGCTGTCGGGGCTGGAGCCTGGGGGCGTGCAGACGCCGGCTTGCATGAGGGGCGCGTCCGGGCGGGGGTGAGCCTTTCCATCATGGAGGCCAATCCGGCGACGCCGTCGTGTCCACCCTCCGCAGCTGGCCCCCCGCCGATGCCGACCACCTGCTGGTCAGCGGCGCGCAGATGGCGGAGCTGGAGCAGCGGCTGTTCGACAGCGGCCTGCCGGTGCCGGCGCTGATGGAGAAGGCGGCGCTGGCCGTGGCGGCCCACCTGCGGCAGCGCCTGAGGCCTGCGGCGGAGGCTTCCGCTGCGAGCGCCGCGCCGGCCTGGCCGCTGGCCGCCGGTGTGCTGGTGCTGGTGGGTCCCGGTCACAACGGCGGCGACGGCCTGGTGGTGGCGCGTGAGCTGCATCTGGCGGGCGTGCCGGTGCGGATCTGGAGTCCGTTCGAGCGACACAAGCCGCTGACGGACGGGCACCTGCGCCATGCGCTGTGGCTGGGCATCCCGCGGCTGGCCGAGGCTCCCGATCCGGCGGATCCGGCCTTGTGGCTGGATGCCCTGTTCGGCATCGGTCAGAACCGCCCGCCCGGCGAGGCGCTCGAGGCGCTGCTGGAGCAGCGTCAGCGCCTGCGGCCCGGAGCGCTGGTGGCCCTCGACGGTCCCACCGGCCTGTGTGCCGACAGCGGCCGCCTGCTGGGGTGCGGCGGCGCGACGGCGGCGCTCACCTGGAGTATCGGCCTGCTCAAGCGCGGCTTCGTGCAGGACCGGGCCCTGGCGCGGGTGGGGCAGCTGGAGCGGATCGAGCTGGGCCTGCCGCCGGCCCTGCTGGCAGAGCTGCCCGCTGCGACGCCTCTGGCTCTGCACGGCGGTGATGCCGCGGCGGCGCCTTGGCCGCCCCTCGATCCGGCAGCCGCCAAGTACGGCCGCGGGCGACTGCTGCTGGTGGCCGGCAGCCGCCGCTACCGCGGTGCCGCCAGCCTCAGCCTGGCGGGTGCCAGCGCCTCGGGCTGCGGCAGTCTGCGGGCGGCTCTTCCGCAGGAGCTGGCCGCTGATCTGTGGCTGACACAGCCGCATGTGGTGCTGGAGGCGGAGCTGCCCAGCGGTGCGGGCGGCAGCCTGGAGCTGGCGGAGCTGGCGCGGCTGGATCTGGCCCGCCTCGATGCCCTGCTGCTGGGCCCGGGCCTGGGACAGCCCGAGCTGGCTGCCGCTCCCCACGAGGTGCCTGCCGCCGCAGCTGCCCCTGAGCGCACCAGCCAGGAGGACGGCGAGGAGGCCGTCTGGCAGCGGCTGCAGCGCTTCGCGGGTCTGCTGCTTCTGGATGCCGACGGCCTCAACCGGCTGGCCTGGCGCTGCCGCGGCCAGGCTGCGGGCGCTGTCAGCTGGCTGGCCGAGCGGCGCGGGCCCACCTGGATCACGCCCCATCGCGGCGAGTTCGACCGGTTGTTCCCGCAGTGGAGTGACCTGGATCCGCTGGCGGCCGCCAGCGCCGCCGCTGCCGCCAGCGGTGCGGCGGTGCTGCTCAAGGGGGCGCGCAGCGTCGTGGCGGCCGCCGATGGACGCCTCTGGCAGGTGCTCAGGGCCGCCCCGCAGAGCGCCCGCGCCGGCCTGGGCGACACGCTGGCGGGGTATGCGGCCGGTCGTGGTGCCATGGCCCTGGCGGCCCTGGGGGGGACGCTGCGGCTCGCCGGGGAGGTTGCAGGGCCCCAGGCGAGCCTCGATGCCGCGCTACTGGCGGCTGTCGCCGTGGAGCATGCCGAGGCCGGCCGCCGCTGCCTGCAGCAGCTGGGACCGGGGGGAGTGACGCCCGAGGCGGTGGCCCGCGAGCTGGCGGCGCGAACCTGCCTGGCCTGAGCTGCAGCAGCCGTGATAGCAAACTCCGGCAAGATTTCTCTGGCTGCAGCGATCACATGGGCTGGTGCTAGGGACCTGCGCTTGTCACAATTCCGGCACATGCCAGCGCTAGGCACTGCCGCTGCAGGCCGCATGTGTGGTTTTGCAAGCAGATCCTGAAAGGTTGCTGAAGAGACGGCGGTTCCTTGCAGGCCCGGGAGATAGTTGCCTCCACTTCCTTTCCCTGCATGACTGTCTCCACCGTCAGGTCGAGCGGCACTGCGAACCGCAGGACCAGCGATTCGATGACCTGGTACCTCGCTTCGATTGGCCGGGAACCGCTGTTGACGCCCGCCGAAGAGATTGAGCTCGGCAATCAGGTGCAGGCAATGATGCGCCTGGCGGAGTCCGATCGCAGTGATTTCTCTCCACACGAGCGCAAGATCATCAAGATCGGCCGTCGCTCCAAAGAGCGAATGATGAAGGCCAATCTGCGTCTGGTTGTCAGTGTTGCCAAGAAATATCAGGGCAAGGGACTGGAGCTGCTGGATCTGATTCAGGAGGGCTCGCTGGGCCTCGAGCGCGCCGTGGAGAAGTTCGATCCCACCCGCGGCTACAAGTTCTCCACCTATGCCTTCTGGTGGATCCGCCAGAGCATGACCCGGGCGATCGCCTGCCAGTCGCGCACGATCCGCCTGCCGGTGCATCTCAGCGAGCGTCTGGCCACGGTGCGCAAGGCGAGCCTGGAACTGGCTCACAAGCTGGGGGCGATGCCCAGCCGCCAGGAGATCGCCGAGGCGATCGGCATGCCCGTGCAGGAGCTGGATTCGCTGCTGCGCCAGGCCCTCACCACCTCCAGCCTCGATGCGCCGATCAATGCTGACGAGGGGCGCAGTTTTCTGGGCGATCTGATCGCCGACAACAGCTGCGAGGAGCCGCTCGATCAGGTGGAGCGCGGCATGCATCAGGAGCAGCTGGGCCGCTGGCTTGACCATCTCACCGACCAGGAGCGGGAGGTGCTGGGCCTGCGCTTCGGTCTCGATGGCCGTGAGCGCCACACCCTTGCCGAGATCGGCCGCCAGCTGGATGTCTCGCGCGAACGGGTGCGTCAGGTGGAGCTCAAGGCCCTGCGCAAGCTGCGCAACCTCACCCGTCGCACCGCCTGATCGCCCCTCGGCCTTCGCCGGGGCCGCTGTTGAGCCTCTGAGTCTCCGCCCCGTTGCTCCGCCCGTTCGAGCGCGGCACCCCGATCCCCGGGCCTGCCGCCGCCTCAGGCCCCCTGGCAACCCGGCCATGGCGGCGGCCCCGATGCCGGGGCTATGGCCTTGGCCTGGCTGAGCCGCCAGCGGGCTGCTGCCTGCCAGGTGCCAAGGCTGGTGGCGCGCTGGCCAGATCCAGGGCTTCGGACACGCTGCTGGCCTGTTGGGCCAGGCCCCGGTGCTCCTCCGACAGGAAGCCCTCCTGCAGCGCCCGGTCGGCCCAGGCGAGCAGTCCGCTCCAGAAGCCGTCGACGTCCAGCAACACCACGGGGCCGGCCAGCAGTCCCATCTGATTCCAGGTGAGCATCTCGCTGCACTCGTCGAGCGTGCCGAAGCCGCCGGGCAGGATCACGAAGCCACCGGCCAGCGCGCCCATTCGCGCCTTGCGCTCCTGCAGGCTGCCCACCACCTCCAGCCGGGTGAGGCCCTGGTGCGCCTCCTCGCTCTCCACCAGCTGCTCGGTGATCACGCCGATCACCTCACCGCCGGCGGCCAGTGCCGCATCGGCCGCCAGCCCCATCAGGCCGACGCGGCCGCCTCCGTAGACCAGCCCCAGGCCGCGCTCAGCGCAGCTGCGGCCCAGCTCGCGGGCCACCTGGGCGTAGACGGGACTGGATCCCGGCTTCGATCCACAGAAGAGGCAGACGCGCATGGCTGGCAACGCTGGCTGGGCCACCTGGGCGTGGGGCGGACGCTCAAGGCAATCCGCCTGGATCTGGAGGCGACCTGAGGCTGGCCGGAGCTGCCAGCGGCGTCAGGGACGACAGGCCAGGGCCCCGACCATGACGGGGTCGGTTGAGGGTGGGTTCAGTGGCGCGGGACCCCCGCGTTTCAGTCCTCGGCCCAGATGTAGCGGGTGAGCTCGGAGGGGTCGGGTTCGGGAGCCGCCAGGGCGAACGCGACGCAGTCGGCCACGATCGCATCGATCTCGCGGTCGATCTCCTTGAGCTCGGCCTCGCTGGCCAGGCCGTCGCCGGTGAGGCGGGCGGCCAGCTGCTTGATCGGATCACGCTTGGCCCAGAACTCCTTCTCCTCGGCGGCGCGCAGCTCATCGGGGTCGGCCAGGGAGTGGCCGCGGAAGCGATAGGTGAGGCACTCCAGCAGGGTGGGGCCTTCGCCGGCCCGGGCTCGCTCGATCGCCCGCTGGGCGGCGGCGCGCACCGCCAGCACGTCCATGCCATCCACCTCCTCGCCGGCCATGCCGAAGGCGGCGGCCTTGCGCCAGATCTCCGGATCGCTGGTGGCGCGGTTGTGGTCCATGCCGATGGCCC
>CAYNGR010000113.1:0-10386 GCA_964396755.1 uncultured Cyanobium sp.
CCGAGGAGGTGGAGGCCTTCCGCGGCGGCAAGACCAAGCTGCAGGGCTTCTTCGTCGGTCAGCTGATGAAGAAGACCGGCGGCAAGGCCGATCCCAAGCTCGCCAACCAGATCCTCAACCAGAAGCTCAAGGGCTGAGCCGGGAGGGCACCACGCTGCTGGGATGGCTGTTGCCGAGGCCCGCAGCGGCCCACCATCACCCAGGCCAGGGACCTGGCCTGTGCGGCAACCCCGGTCGCTGCAGGCTCGTTAGGGTTCTGTCATGACGCTGGCCCAGCCTGCTGCCGCCAAGCATCCGGCGCGCTTCACGGTGGAGCAGTTCCACCGGCTGTGTGAGGCCGTGCCGGAGCAGCGCCTGGAGTTGATCGATGGAGAAGTGCTGCAGGTGATCGCCAGGGGAACGCGACACACGGCGGTGGTGCATCGATTGATCGCGGCGATCCAGCAGCTTCTGTCCGCCCTGCCCGAGGTGTCCCTGCAGCTGCGCATTGAGGCGCCGCTGGATCTGGGCCCCGGCAACGAGCCCGAGCCCGATCTGGCTCTGGTGGCCCGCCGTCCTGATGATTACTGGACGGCCCACCCCAGCGCTGCCGACACCGTCCTCGTGATCGAGGTGGCGGACAGCAGCCTGGCTTTCGATCTGGAGACCAAGGCCAGCCTGTATGCCGATGCCGGCATCCCCCACTACTGGGTGATCGAAGTGCAGCAGCCCTGTCTGCATGTCGTGCAGGCGGCGCCGGAGGCGGACGATGCCTGGGTGGCGCAGCTCAGGGCCTTGGTGGAGACGCTGCTGCGCGCGTTGCCTCGGACCTGAGGGCGCTCGCTCTGAGCTGGCGCGTCTGTCATTCCTGTCCTGGGCCCAGGGTTGAGGCCGCAGGGGGCGGAGTCTCGAGCGCTGGTGGGAAGCGGAGTGGCTCCATGCGGCAACACGGCCTGAGGGGAAGCCCTCAGACCGACAAGGGGCTGCCGGTTGCGCCGCGGCGCGACCGGCAGCCCCCCCCTTCACACGATGCTGATCTGCGCCAGCGAGCTGAAGCTGCTGGCGTAGCCGAAGCCCGTGATCTCCAGCACCGCGTCGGTGGTTGCCGAGTATCCCGCCGTGGCGTTGTTGAAGGCGATGAAGGTGCGCTGGCTGGCACCGCTACCGGAGGTGAAGGTCGCTGCTCCGTTGGCCACGAAGTTGCTGGCGCTCAGCAGGGTGCCGATGCCACTCCTGGTGAGGGCCGACACCGCACCGAGGTTGCGGAAGGCGCCGGCCGCCGGCAGCGTCGTGACGTCGAAGCGGTCGAGGCCGACCACAAACCCGGTGATCCTCTCGAAGGTGGGTGCTGTGGTGGTGCCGCCGACGATGGCGTCGGTGAGGGTCGTGATCACGAAGGTGTCCTCCCCGTTGCCGCCATGCAGGAGGTCGAGGCCGCCGCCACCGGTGAGCGTGTCGTTGCCGTCTGCGCCCACCAGGCTGTCGACGCCCAGGCCACCCAGGATTGCATCGTCGCCGCTGCTGCCGGTGACCGTGTCGTTGCCGGAGCCGGCATCGATGCTGAGGTTGCTGCCCAGCAGGCTGACGCCGCTGAAGTTGAGCCCGTTGGCGTTGCTGTCACCGAGGAGGCGCACGCCGCCGCTGGTGGCGGTGGCGTCGATGACCTCGATGCCGGAGGCGACGGCGGAGAAGCTCGTCAGGCCGATGTCGACCGCGGCCGTGCCCGCTGCCGCCACGATCCGATCCAGCTCGCCGCTGCCGCTGCCGGAGTCGGCGTAGACGTCGTAGCCCCCGAAGCCGCTGGCGGCGCTGCCGCTCACCACGTAGGTGTCGGACCCGCCGGCGCCGTTGAGGTTGTCGGTGCCCGTGCCCGCCAGGATCCGGTCCGCGGCGGCGCTGCCGACGACCGTGTCGTTGCCGGCGCCTAGATCGATCGACAGGTTGGCCCCCAGCAGCGTCACCCCGCTGAAGTTGAGCCCGTTGGCGTTGCTGTCACCGAGGAGGCGCACGGCACCGCTGGTGGCGGTGGCGTCGATGACTTCGATGCCGGAGGCGGCGGCGGAGAAGCTGCGCAGGCCGATGTCGACGGCGGTGGTGCCGGCGCTGGTGACGAGGCGATCGATCTCACCGGCGCCGCTGCCGGAGTCGGCATAGCTGTCGTAGCCCTGGAAGCCGCTGCCGGAGGTGCCGGCCAGTTCGTAGGTGTCGGAGCCGGCGGCGCCGTTGAGCAGGTCGTCGCCGTTGCCGCCGAGGAGGGTGTCGTTGGCGGTGCTGCCGGTGACCGTGTCGTTGCCGGAACCGGCGTCGATGCGGATGTTGGAGCCGAGCAGGGAGACGCCGCTGAAGTTGAGCCCGTTGGCGTTGCTGTCACCGAGGAGGCGCACGGCACCGCTGGTGGCGGTGGCGTCGATGACTTCGATGCCGGAGGCGGCGGCGGAGAAGCTGCGCAGGCCGATGTCGACGACGTCGCTGCCGTTGGCCGCCACGGCCACGATGCGGTCCGTGCCGGCGTTGTCGGCGTAGCTGTCGTAACCCTGGAAGCCGCTGGCGGAGCTGCCGCTCACCTCATACGTGTCGTTGCCGCCGCCGCCCTGCAGCAGGTCGTCATCGCCACCGCCGCGGATCACATCCACGCCGGTCGTGCCCACCACGGTGTCCTTGCCGCCGCCGGCGTCGATGCTGAAGTTGCCGCCCTCCAGGCTCATGCCGGAGACATCGAGGCGATTGGCCTGCCAGTTGCCCAGCAGCCGCACCGTGGCGGTGGTGGTGCCGCCGTTGCCGTCATCGATCGTGGTGGCGTTGAGGATCCGCTCGATCCCGGAGCTGGCATCGAAGTTGAGCAGGCCGATGTCCACCGGGCCGTTGCCCACTGCCACGATCTGATCGATTCCATCGCTGCTGGCTCCCGAATCGAGGTAGGTGTCGTAGCCCTCGAAGTCGTAGGTCTGCGGGTCGGGGTTGCTGGGGTTCCAGCCACTCACTTCATAGGTGTCGCCGCCGCCGCCGCCGTCGAGGCGGTCGTCGTCGCCGCCGCCGCGCAGGAGGTCCGTTGCCGCGGAGCCGCGCACCGTGTCCTTGCCGCCGTCGGCATCGATGCTGAAGCCGGCGGGGATGCCGCCCACCAGTTCGGTGGCGGAGAAGTCGAGCAGGTTGGCCTGCCAGTTGCCCAGCAGCCGCACTGTGGCGGTGGTGGTGCCGCCATTGCCGTCATCGATCGCGGTGGCGTTGACGATCTGCTCAATGCCGCTGGCCGGCCCGAAGCCGAGCAGGCCGATGTCCACCGGGCCGTCGCCTTCGGCCACGATCCGATCGACGCCGTCGCCCGCGGCCCCGGAATCGCTGTAGGTGTCAAAGCCCTCGAAGCTGTAGGGCTGGCCTTCGATCCATGTGGGGTTGGCGCCGCTGAGCCGGTAGGTGTCGCCGCCGCCGCCGCCGTCGAGGCGGTCATCACTGCCGCCGCCACGGATGTCATCGCTCTGGGCGGTGCCCACCACGGTGTCCTTGCCGCCGGCGGCATCGATGGCGACGTTGCCGCCCAGCAGCTGGGTGGCGGAGAAGTCGAGCAGGTTGGCTTCCCAGTTGCCCAGCAGGCGCAGCCGCGCCCCACCCTCGGTGGCGTTGAGGATCTGCTCGATGCCGCTGGCTGCGCTGAAGTTGCGCAGGCCGATGTCGACCGCCCCGAAGCCCTCGGCCCGGATCACGTCGCTGCCGCTGCTGCCGCTGTCGGCGTAGGTGTCGTAGCCCTGGAAGCTGTAGGGCACCCCGTCCTGCCAGGCCGGGTCGGCGCCGCTCACCAGATAGAGGTCGCCCTCGGCGCCACCATCGAGCCAGTCGCTGTCGAAGCCGCCGTCGAGGACGTCGGAGCCCTCACCGCCCCGCAGGGTGTCCTTGCCCCAGCCGCCGTCCAGCAGGTCTGAGCCGCCCATGCCGTCGACGACGTCGTCACCGCTGCGGGCGCGCACCTGATCGGCCTCCTCGTTGCCGCTGATCGCGTCAGCGTCCGACGTGCCGACGATGAGGCGGCGATCGGAGAGGAAGTAGTTCAGCCAGCCGGAGACATCGCTGAGCGACTGGTTGGTGTCACCGTCTTCATTGACGAAGTTCTCGCCGACGATGGCGAAGCCGAAGTGGTAGATGCCGTCGGCGATGGTGTTGACCAGGTTCTGGCCGAAGAACTGGGTGTTGCCGCCGTCGTTCTGGATGAGATGGAACCCCGTCTCTTCGCCGTTCTCGTCGTCGCCGTGCAGCAGCACGAAGGCGTCGTAGCGATTGGTGCGGATCCATTGATTGATCTCGCGCAGGTCATGACGGCTGATCCAGCCGTCGTCCTGGGTGCCTGTGGCGTCGATCGCCTCGAGCAGCAGCTGATTGAGGTCGTTGGCGGCCGCCAGGCCATCGTTGATGTCCTTGGCGGAGGTCCAGCGCGGCAGGCCGGGATCCAGCTGGATCCAGTCGACCAGCCGATCGAGACCGCTGCCGGTGCTGGAGGCATCGCCGTAGTAGTAGCTGATCCACTCGGCCACATCGCTGACGCGGGCGTTGGCGTCCCCGTCCTCGTTCACGAAGCGCCCGTCGGCGTTGACCTCGAAGCCGATGTGATAGATCCCGTCGAAGACGGTGTTGACGGCATTGAGGCCGAACACCTTGCTGGTGGCCCCGTCGTTCTGCACGAGATGGAAGCCCGTTTCGCTGCCGTTCTCGTCGTCGCCATGCCAGGCCACGAACGACGCATAGCGGGAGGCGTCCTGCCGGATCCAGGCGTTGATCCAGCGCACCTCGTCGGCGCTCAGGCGAGAGGTGTCCGCATCGGCGGCACCCGCCTGTTGCAGCGCGGCGATGCCCTGCAGGATCAGACCGTTGAGGTTGTTGGCTGCCTCGGCGCCGCCACGGATGTCTGACCAGGGACGGCCTGCCAGCAGGCCCGGATCGCTCACCACCGTCTCGGTGATGCGATCGAGGCCCGTGCCGGTGGTGGCCAGGTCCTGCTTCAGGGCCGTCAGCCAGCGGGCCACATCGCTGAGCGTGGCGTTGTCGGCGCCGTCCTCGTTGGTCAGCCGGGTGCCGTCGGCGCTCAGCGGAAAGCCGATGTGGAACAGACCGTCAAGCACCGTGTCGATCAGCGCCCGGCCGTCGAACTGGCGGCTGCCGCCGTCGTTCTGGATCGTGTGGAAGCCGGTCTCCACGCCGGTTTCGTCGTCGCCGTGCAGGGCGATGAACGCGGCAAGGCGCTCCGAGTGGGCCGGGTCGCGGAACCAGGCATTGAGGCTGACGATGTCAGCGACGCTGAGCTCCGTCTTGTCGAAGGCGCCGATGTCCTGGAGGCCCTGAACCAGCAGCAGGTTGAGGCTGTTGGTGGCGGCGATGCCGGCGCTGATCGCGCTGGCTTCGTTGGCGCCGGCCAGGCCGGGATCGCGGGCGATCCAGCTCAACACCTGATCGAGACCTGAGTTGCTGCTCCCCATGGGGGGGGCGCTGAACGCGGAATAGCTGGTGACGGCCATGGATCTGTGGGAGGAGGGGTGAAGGGAGCGGGAGGCGGACCCGGCAGCGCGTGTCGGGTCAGTCCGCCGCCTGTGGCGGGTGGAGCAGAGGTCGCGGCAAGGACGATCCGCGCAGCGGGCCAGATGCCACCGCTGCCGGCCGTCGTCACGGCCAGGCCCGAGGCCGCGCCACCGGGGGCACGGCTGTCCGTGGCTGCCCGGCGGACAGCTGCGCGCCACGCCGCGACCAGACGCCCACCCAACGGGGATGGCGTCCGGATGCCGGCGCGCGACGCCAGGCCCGAGTGGACGGGTCGGCGTGTGCAGCTGGCCGTTTCGCTCCTGTGGAGCGCGGCAGGGTGGATCCGCACAGGGCCTGTCGGCCTGACGCAGCGGCTGGTCAGCGGCTCAGACGCGCCACCTCGACAGCGACTCCCGCCCGCTCCGATGGCGGGAGCGGACCACAGGCCCACGTGAGGCTGGAGGCGCGGTTGATGGACTCAGGTGGCTGCGGCGCGGCTGCGGGTGCGCTTCAGAGGCGCGCCGCCATGCCTCGCTGCGGGGACTGATCGGCGCGGCCGGGTGGAGCCGTGGCAAGAACGTGAAGCATGTTGTTTAACCTCAGCAGAGGGGGCGTTCCTGCGGCGTGATCACACCAGATCCGCAGCAGGCTCATGCACAACCGTAGGCCATTTACGCCCTGCCGCACCAGGCAATCGCCCTGGGTGGATGCCAACAACCGGCTGGGCTTCGCCCCCGCTGCGCTGGTTCAACCGGGCTGGGATTTCCGCGTCTGCGTGCAGCCGCCGGCCGGCTGTCTGAGGCACGGCCTGTCGCTCAGGCCCCCGTGCGTGCCAGCGCCGCCTTCACCTGGGCCGCCAGGGTTGCGGGGGCGCCGCGGTTGTCGATGACCACATCCGCCAGCGGGCGCTTGCGCTGCAGCGGCCACTGCGCCTGCAGCCGCGCCTGGGCGTCGGCTTCGCTGAGGCCGTCGCGCCGCATCAGCCGCATCAGCTGCTGTTGCTGGTCACAGTCCACCAGCCACACCTCGCTGCACAGCTCCTCCAGCCCGGCTTCGAACAGCAGCGGGATCACCAGCACCACCACCGGTGCGTCGGCCAGGCGCTCCAGGTCGCTGGCGAAGCGCGCCCGCACCAGCGGGTGCACCAGCTGCTCCAGCCAGCGCCGCTCCTCGACATCGCCGAACACGATCCGGCCCAGGGCGGCGCGGTCGATCACGGCCGCGTCGGGGCTGCTGTCGCCGGCGCGCACCCGTTCGCCGTAGCGCTGCAGCACCTCCCGGGCGCCGGGACTGCCGGGGGCGAGGGCTTCGCGGGCGACCACGTCGGCATCGAGCAGCGGCAGGCCCCGTTCGGCCAGCAGCCGGCCGACGCTGCTCTTGCCGGAGGCGATGCCACCGGTGAGGCCGATGCGCCGCTGGGACCCTTGCCAGCGCGGGCGGTTGAGCAGGGGCAGCAGCGGCGGCGGGCCCAGCTGCTCCAGCGCGAAGCGGTCGCCGTAGCTGGGGGTGGGGCGCTCGGAGTAGAAGCGGGTGCCCTGCGGCGGCATCAGCCGCTGCCAGCCATTGGCCAGCCGGCTGCGCGTGCGCAGGGCCAGCCGGATGGCCGCCTGCAGCGGCGTCGGTGCCGTGGGCCAGCCGAGGCTGTCGCTCACCCGTGCTTCGGGCAGGGCCTGCAGCAGTCGCCGCAGCAGCGGCCGTAGCGGCGCCGGCCAGTCGCGCAGCAGCATCGCCAGGGTGGCTTCGGCGACGCGGGCATTGGCCGGGGCGAAGCGGAACTGATCCGCTTCGAAGGCCTGGTGGAAGGCCAGCAGCGCCTCCAGGCTGGCCGGGATCGTGGCGATGCCCATCCGCATCCCCACCAGCTGCCAGAAGCGGAACAGGGCCTGCTGCTCCCGTTCGCTCATGCCGCGCCAGCCGTAGCGCTGCAGCCAGCGGATCGGCTCGACCACGAAGCTGCTCAGCACATAGAGAAAGTCGCCGTTGGCGATGGCGTAGTGGCCGTGGATGCGGTTCATGCGGGCGATCACGGCCGCGCCGGCGGGGCTGTCGGGCCCGTGGCGCAGCAGTTCGGCCACCATCAGGCCGGTGTCGTCGTAGCGCTTGCGCGGCCGCCGGGCGAACTCGCCGCTCCGGTCCAGCAGGCCGGCGATCGAGGGCACGCAGAAGGTCTTGAGCAGGGCCAGCTCCAGGGCGCGGGTGGTGTCCCAGGGGAAGCTCCTGCCGGCGAGTTCGCGGCAGAGGGCGAGGGCTTCGGCGTCGAGCGGCTCGCCTGTGGCAGACGCGACGGGTGCTGCGGCGCTGTCTGGCTCGCTGGGGCTGGAGTGGGCCATGGCAGCCGCGCTGGTGGCGTGCGGCCCAGTCTGGGTGGCATGCCCCGCGACGGTGTGTCGCCAGGCGGCGCGCCGTTGGTTCTCCGCGTCTCAGCCCAACCGGCGTGCCAGCCGCAGCAGCAGGCTGCCGATGTCATCGCGCAGCAGCGCCTCGTTCCAGGAGCGGCTCTCCAGGGCCTCCGCGTCGGCCAGGAGCTGCTGCCTGTCCTGACGGTCCCGTTCCTGCTGCTTTGCCTCCTCGTCGGCGCGGTCGCGGCGGCGCTCCAGATCCAGCAGGGCACCACCGGCGCGGGCCCAGGCCAGCAGTTGGCGCAGTTCGCCGGCGTCCAGCCAGAGGCCGTGGTCGCGGCAGCGGTCCACCACCACGCCACTGCGTTTGCCGTGCAGCGTGCGATTCATCAGTTCGCCGCAGCTGGGGCAGGGGCGATAGCGCCAGCCACTGGCGGCCGGTCGCGCCTTGTCGCTCAGCGTCTGCAGCAGGCGGTGATCGATCTGCAGGGCCGAGCGCCCCTGCTGTGCCACCAGCCGCTCCAGCGCCCCCAGCGGCAGGAACAGGCCGAGGCAGTCGGGGCAGCGGTCCAGCTCCAGCGGCTCAGGGCCATCCAGCCGCAGTGTCTCCAGGGCGCAGCGGCAGTCCGGGCAGTGTCGCTGCGGGTCGAGGCCGCGCGGCTGCAGCTGGCCCCAGCCCTGCAGGTCGAGATCGAGACGGCTGCCGCAGTAGGCGCACACCGGTTCGCCGCTCTGCAGCGGCGCCGAGCAGCAGGGGCAGTTCATGGCGGTGCCTCCCGTCCGCGGCCGGCGGCGTCCGGCTCGCCGGGGGCGGGGGCGGCAGCGGCTCCTGTATTTCGCACGGGCAGCGGCAGCGTGCCCTGCGGCTGGCCAGCCGTGGTGGCAGACGCGCCGGCGGTTGTTGGTGGGGGTGGAGCGGCAGGAGCCGGGGCGGTGCTTCCTGGCTGCGGCGAGGGCCTGGCCAGCCCCGGTGGCGGCGGCGGCGGCGGCGGCGCCTGGCGAGGCCGGGGCCTGTCGGCTCCTGCCTGCACTGTCGCCGCGCCGCTCGATCCGGCCCTGGCGGCGCCGGGGTGGCTGGCTGCAGGCTCCCCTTCCGCCAGGCGCACGCTGCGGCGCAGCAGGGCCGCCTCCACTTCGGGCGGCAGGGTGAGCGCCTCGATCAGCAGCGAGGGAAGTTCGAGGCCGAGCTGGCCCACGTCCTCGCTGAGGGCCAGGCGCAGGTCGCGCGCCAGCGTCTCGCTGCGGCCAGCCAGGTCGATCGCCGCGCAGCCGCTGCGCGCCAGCACATCGGCCAGGCGGCTGACGATCAGCGAGCGCAGGCTGTTGTCCAGGTCGGCCAGGGCGATGCGGCCGCTGGCCACCCCCAGTTCGCGCACCAGCCAGGCGGGATCGCTGACGCGCAGGCTGTAGCTGCCGAAGCCGCGCAGGCGCAGCGGGCCGAGTTCCGGGTCGCGCAGCAGCAGCGGCTGGCGGGTGCCCCACTTGCGGTCGCTGAACAGGCGGGTGGCCACGAACACCACCTCGGCGCGGAACGGGCTCTCGAAGCCGCTGGGCAGGCAGAGCAGCTGGGTGAGCAGTGGCAGGTTGGCGGTGCTCAGGGTGTGACGCCCCGGTCCGAAGCCATCGGCGAGGCGACCCTCATCGAGGAACAGTGCCCACTGGCCCTCGCGCACGATCAGCTGGGCGCCGTTGACCAGGTTGCGGCTGCGATCGGGGTCGCCGCCGGCGGCGTAGCGCCAGGCCAGGGTGTCGCCCTCGGGACTGGGGGCGCCGGGGGTGGCGTCGCTCCACTCGATGATCTCCACCAGCTCGGAGCGCAGCCGCTCCCAGACCTGCTTCATCGGCGGTGAGGGGTGCTGGGGGTGCAGAGGCAGGCTAGGAACACCTTCAGCCCCCTCCAGCCGCCGTGACCGCAGCGACGCCCTCAGCCACCAGCGCCCTGAGCGCCCCCTGGCGTGTGATCGACGGGGGCGTCACGGCGCCGCGGGGCTTCCGGGCGGCGGGGATCACGGCCGGCCTCAAACCCTCGGGCAACCCGGATCTGTCGCTGCTGCTGGCGCCGCAGGGCGCGGTCTGTGCCGGCACCTTCACCACCAGCCGCGTGCGGGCCGCCTGCGTCGATCTGTGCGCCGAGCGGCTGCGGGCCAGCGGCGGCCAGGCCCGGGCGGTGCTCACCAACTCGGGCCAGGCCAATGCCTGCACCGGCGAGCGGGGGCTGGCCGACAGCCTCACGGCCACCGCGGAGCTGGCGCAGCGCCTGGGGCTGGCGGCTGAGGAGGTGCTGATCTGCAGCACCGGCGTGATCGGCGTGCCGATTCCGATGGACACCTTGATCGCGGGTCTCGATCCGCTGCTGGACGCCCTGAGCGAGAGCGGCGGCGACGCGGCGGCCAGGGCGATCCTCACCACCGATCTGGTGGACAAGCAGATCGCCATCGAGGCGGAGCTGGGCGGCTGCACGGTGCACATCGGCGGCATGGCCAAGGGCTCGGGGATGATCCATCCCGACATGGCCACGATGCTGGGCTATCTCACGTGCGATGCCGGCGTGCCCGCCGACGTCTGG
>CAYNGR010000114.1:0-10327 GCA_964396755.1 uncultured Cyanobium sp.
TGAAGGTCTTGATCACCGCCAGGTGCTCCAGGCGGGTCTCGTACTTGGCTGCCTCACCTTAGGTCTGTTCAGGGTAAAGCGGCTGTATGATCGGGGTGTCGGCAGGCCCGCAGTGATGGCCGCTGACGAAGAACGACATGCACCCCGACACGCTGGCCGCGCTGCGGCTGCTGGGGCTCGCGCTCACGGCGCACCCCGACGACATACAGACGCTCCGCGTCTACGGCGACATGCCTGGCCACCTGGCCGACGTGGTGAGCGACTGGATCGAGACCGACGCCGACGAGGTGGAGGAATGACCCGACCCGACCCGCACCCTGTCGAGCTGATGGCGCTGGCCGCCCTGCTGCTGGCCGAGGCCCTGCTCACCGTGCTGCGCCTGCTTGTGGTGCCGGCTGTCGCCGCGCTGCTGGTGCTGGCCGGCTGGCGGCCAGGCCCTCGCGCCGCTGCCCCCCAGGCCCAGCCGGTGGGAGCGGCCTCAGCTGAGCCGCTGCCCGCCGCTGATGCTGCTGAGCCTGCTGGCCCAGCCGAGCCGCTGCCCCAGGCGCCCGCCGTCGCCATGGCCTGTGCACCCGAGCCGGTCGGCTTGGAGCCGCCGCCGCTGGAGCGGCTGACGGTGGCCCAGCTGCGCCGGCTCGCCCGCGTCGCTGGCCTGCCCCGGTCACTGACCCGCAGCGGCAGGCGGGCTGATCTGCTGCTGGCCCTGAGCGGCCTGGAGGCTGCCACCTGCAACTGAGCCCGCCCCGGAGCGATCGAGCACACCCCGCCACCACCCATAGTGTCTGGTGGTTGCAATCCACTGCAGATGGTGTCAAGCTGTGGTAACAGCTGATTTTCCGCAGGCTCACCACGCCCACCCCGCTTCAGGCGCCGTCGAGCACGCCCCACGCTCCTGCGCCGCTCCATTCGCCAGCCCCCATCTACGGCTGGCACCAGTAACGGGCACGGCCAGCCGCGGCAAACCAGCTGCTGATCCGACAGCTGAAGAACCATGCACACCAGCACCCGATGGGTGCGGGCTGAGGTTGCATGTCGCCTGCTCGGCCTGTCGCGGCACCAGCTGCGCACGGCCATTAAGCGGGGCGACCTGGAGCCCGGCAAGCACTGGCAGCCGGGCACACGGCCTGGCAGCCCCCGCAAATACGACCCGGAGGCAATCCAGCGCCGACTGATCGAGCTGGCCGGCCAGCTGCGCCGCGACGATGGCCAGACGTTCCCGCCAGCGCCGCGCGAGGTGTTCCAAGGCCTCGGGGTCGACGCTGAGAGCGACCGGATCGAGCTCCACGACGGCACCGGCCAGCCGCCTGCCTGTGCCCAGCTGGGCGGACTGCATGGCGTCGCCGCCCTGCTCGATCTGCTCGGCGAGATCCAGCGCCAGGGACGCCGCGCCGCTGGCCTGGGACGCCCCCTGAGCGATGCCCATGCCGACTGCCCGGCGCTCGGCCTGCAGGCAGGCATCGACGCTACGGGCTGCGTCGTGCTCACCCTGGCCGGCCGATCGTTGCCCATGCCACTGGCCGAAGTGCTGCAGCTGCAGTCCGGCCTGTCGTCGCTGCTGGCGCGCGAGCTGCAGGCTGAAGCCGAACAACGCGGGCAGCTTGAGCGGCTCCTGAGGGCCACCCCCACACTGCCCGCCACGGGGGTGCGCCATGGCGGCTGAACGCCCCGCCGCAGCGCTCGCGCCAGGCGCCCAGCAGCTGCTGCAACGGGCTGTCACGGTCGCGCCGAGCACGTTCGACGCCGAGCGCCGCACGGTGGAAGTCGTCTGGTCAACAGGCGCCGACGTGCCCCGGACCGACTGGGACGGCAGCTACATCGAACGACTGGATCTGAGCCCTGGCCGGGTTCGGCTCGATCGGCTGAACGCAGGCGCGCCGCTGCTGAATAGCCACGCGAATGCCTCCCTCGCCGATGTGGTCGGGGTGGTTGAACGTGCCTGGCTGGCAGGCAACGAAGGTCGGGCCATCGTTCGATTCAGCGACCGTGAGGATGTGGCGCCCATCCTGCAGGACGTTGCTAATGGCATCCTGCGAAACATCAGCGTGGGCTACAAGGTCCACCGCTGGGAGAACACGCCGCCTTCAACTTCTACCGGCGTTGAGATCCGCGCCGCCGTCGATTGGGAGCCGTACGAACTGAGCATCGTGCCGATTCCCGCCGATGCGGGTGCACAGGTTCGATCTGAAAACATCACTCAAGGGGACAACATGGCAAACGCCATCGACAACAACGCCAACGATAAAGAGCGCCTGCAGCCCACCGCAAGCGAGATCCGCAAGGCTCGCGAAGTGCAGCGGAAGCTCGACAAGCTGCTGACCATTGTGCCCACTGAGCATCACGAACAGATCCGCCAGCTGGCGGAGCGCGACGGGTTCGCTGCAGCGCGTGATGCAGGCCTCGATCTCGCCGCTGCTGAGCAGGCCAAGTGCCCGACGCAAGCACGGAGCTACGACGCGAGCGACGACTGGGCAGGGCGGAGCGCTGCCACCCGCCGCGATGCCCTGGCTGACGCCGTGATGCGGGCCATGGATGGCGAGCGCCTGGCGGAGCCGCTGTGGCTGCAGCTGCGCCGCGAGGGCGTGCCCGGCAGCAATGCTGCCGACGTGTTCCGCGCCTGGCTGCAGGGTCGCCGTGACCCGCTGATCCAGCGCGGGATGCACAGCACCAGCGACGCACCTGCGCTGCTGCTGAGCGCCGGTGATCGGCTCCTTCAGCAACAGTTCGCCATGGCAGCTGGCGGAGTCCTCGCCGCTGCCATGATTCGCCCGCTGGCGGACTACAGGCCGGCCAGCATCATCGACGTGGGCAAGGTTGGCGGAGCCAAGAAAATCTCTGAAGGTGGCGAGATCAAGTTCTCTACCATCGAAGAATCCGCCCAGACTCTGAAGCCCTACCGCTGGGGAGACGGCCTGTCTGTGACGCCGGAAGCCCTGGCGAATGATGATCTTGGCGGCCTGCGCCAGGCCATCGGGGAGCTGGGCGCCGCCGCCATGGATGCTGAGCGCACCGAACTGGTCTATCTGTTGGAGGGCACCGCGAACGGCGGCACCTGCGCCGATGGTCAGGCGTTGTTTCACGCCAACCACAAGAACGCCGTCGCCGCCGGTCCGCTGGGGATCGACAAGCTCGGCGAAGCAGTCGCCCTACTGCGTGCACAGAAGACCGTCGGCGGTCGTCACATCGACCAACAACCCGGCGTGATCCTCTGCGGCGTCGGGGCAGAACTGACGATCCGTCAGCTGCTGTCTGCTGCGGTGGTTCCGAACACTCCGGCGAATGTCAACCCGTGGGCTGATCTGTCCGTTGAGGTTGATCCTCGGATCGGTGATTCCTACGCCTATCTGGTCAGCGCTGGCCCGCGCCTGCCGCTGCAGCTTGGCCGGTTGTATCCCGCGCCGCAGGTCACGGATGAGGTGCAGTTCTCGACTGGCGCGTATCGCGTCAAAGCCGAACATGCGTTCGGCGTGGCCGTCGCTGAGTTCCGCAGCATCGTGCGGATGAAACTCAGCGCCTGACCCTGACCGGCGCCCAGGGGCGGCCTCGCGCCGCTCCTGTCCGTGGCCGGCGATGGGTTGGCCGGTCGGCGCCGAAAGCGAGGCGGAGTCGTTCCCCGCCTCGCTCACAAAAAAAAGACCCCGCGACGGCTGGCACGCCATCACGGGGAAACGAAATCTTGCTGCTGAGATTCTATGACAACGACGGCAACATCCCGCCCGCGCCGCACCGTGCGCCAGGCGCTGGCCGAGGGCGACCCCGCGATCCTGGGCGCCTGCGGCCGCGTGGCAGTCAGCGTCCGCGCGAGCCTGGAGCGCCTGGCCCAGCTGCCCGAGGGGCACGACGATCTGGAGGGTGAGGCCCCCGCCACGATCCGCGCCGCCCTGGAGGCCTGCTGGAGGGCGCCAGCAGCGCCGAGAGCAGAGCCGCCGCGCAGGGCTGCTGCGGGTGGCGATCTGACACCCAGCAGCCGGCGCAACCCGTGCCCGATCTGTGGTCGCAGCAAGGACGGCGACTGCCGCACCGGCGACGCCGTGGCCCTCTGCCACTACGGCACCAGCCACCACCCGCCGGAGGCGCTACGCGCCGGAGAGGTGATCGACGGCAGCGACGGCCAGCGCTGGGCATACACCGGCGACACCAGCGACGGCCGGGCCGCTGCGTTCACCCTGGACAAGCCCCGCGAGGGTGTGCACACCTCGCGCCGCTCCACAACCCTGCGCCAGGCACCAGCGCCAGCAGCCCCACAACCGCCGCCGATCCGTGGGCCGATCGTGTTGGCCCGGCTCAAGCCGCCATGCAAGGAGCCCCCCGCCCACCTGCCCGACGGCCTGCGGATCACCTACAGCGCGAGCCAGTGGGTGAGGGTCAATCGCGACGCAAGCGGCGAGAAAGCACACAAGCCCTGGCATGTCTCCGCCGACGGTCGGGAGGTGATCGGGAGAGGACCGAATCCCTGGCCGCTGTGGCGCGAGGCCGAGGCCCTGGAGCATGGGCCGGGGCACTGGATCGCCGAGGCTGAGGGAGAGAAGTGCGGCGCGTGGATCCGCGCGGCCGGCCTGGTGGCCGTGAGCCAGCCGGGGCACGATCACACCCCCGCCAGCATCGAGACTCGTTACCGGCGCCTGGTGGATGCCGGCGTGGCCGGGGTGCTGTATCTGGCCGACCACGACGCGACGGGCCAGGCGAAGGCCGATCGCTGCGCCGCCGCTGCTGCCGCCGTTGGGCTGCCCCTGCTGGTGCTGCCCGCGGCTGAGGTGTGGCCGGGCCTGCCCGCCGGGGGCTCGATCGACGATGCGCCGGGCTCCGCCGCTGAGCGTGCGGCGGCGCTGGTGGCGGCGATCCCCGCCGCGATGGAGCGCCAGCACCAGCAGCAGCAGGCCACCGGGCCGGCAGCCGCCCCGCAGCAGGCCACGCTGAAACCAACAGGAGGCGACCCGTTCCGCGTGCTGGGGTGGTGCCCGGACCGCAGCCGCATCTACTACCAGCACCGCGAAACCGGGCAGATCGCCAGCATCAAGCCCGCTGCACAGGCTGGCCCGCTGCTGCAGCTGGCCCCGATCGGCTGGTGGGCCACCTGCCACCCTGGAGGGCGCAACGGCAGCGGCATCGACTGGGCCGGAGCCTGCTCCGAAGTGATCGAGCTGGCCAACCGCGCGGGAGTGTTCGCCGTCGATCGCGTCCGCGGCCGTGGCCTGTGGATGGAGGGCGGCAGCGTGGTCTGGCACCTGGGCGATCGCCTGGAGGTGGATGGAGAGCCGGTGGAGCTGATCGAGCACCGGAGCGCTCACCACTACCCACGCCTGCCAGCGCTCGACATCGACCCAGCTGCAGCCCCCCTAAGCGACGCCGAGGGCCGCGACATTCTCGAGAGCGTGGCAGCCATGGGCTGGGCCAGCCCGCTTGACCCCCTGCACCTGCTGGGCTGGGCCGTCCTGGCCAACGTCGGCGGCGCGCTGGACAAGCGGCCAGCCCTGCAGATCACAAGCCGTTTCGGATCTGGCAAGACCTACACCCGAGAGCGTGTGCTGCAGCCGCTGCTGGCCGGGCTGGCGATCAGCCGGAGCAACAGCACCGAGGCAGGGATTCGACAGCTGCTGCGGGCCGACACCTTGCCGGTGCTGATCGACGAATCCGAGGGCGAAGACCACAGCCGTCGAGAGGGGCACCTACGGCTGGCGCGGCTCAGCTACGACGGCAGCCCCACCGATCGCGGCACCACGCACGGGCAGGCCCTGAGCTACGCGATCCGCTCCAGCGTGGCGCTGGTGGGAATCAACGCCGCCATCAACAACCCGGCCGAGCGATCGCGCACCGTTCTGGTGGGCCGCGAGCAACTACCCCAGGCCGCATGGGCTGCAGTCGATCGACGCCTGCAGACCCTGCTCACCCTGGAGACCGGCGCCCGGCTGCTGCGCCGAGCGATCAACCACCTGCCCACACTGCGGGCCAACGTGGCCACCTTCCGCCGAGCGGTTGAGGCACAGCTGGGGGGTGGTGCCGCTGCCCGTGCTGGCGACACCTACGGCGCCTTGCTGGCCGGCGCCCACCTGCTCACCAGCACCGCGGCGGTGAATGACGGGCAGGCGATTGGCTGGCTCGACTCGATCGGCTGGAGCGCCGCCGCTGCGCTCGGCGAGGCTGCCGCCGACGGGCAGGAGAGCACCGCGGAGAGCCGGCAATGCCTGGCCCACCTGCTGGGGCATGAGGAGCCGTGGCGAACGGACACCGGCACCGGACGCCTGAGCATCCGTGAGCTGCTGGAGCTGGCCCGCAGCCCGAGCGGCGCCGACGATGCCGAGCAGGCACGCAAGGCACTGGGCCGCCGAGGCATCCGCGCCACGGATTCCGGCCTGGAGGTGGCCAACAGTGCCGAGGCGCTGGCCGCGATCTACGGCCGAACGAAGTGGCGAGACGGTGGCCACCGTGCCCGGCTGCTCGATCTGCCCGGTGCCTACGCGGCCGGGACCGTGCGCTTCCCCGTGCTGGGAACGGTGCGGGCCTGCAAGGTGCCGTGGGAGGTGCTGGGGTGAGGCGTTACGGCTCAACCGTTACAGCTCCGGGCCACCGTGGGGACTGGATCTGTAACGCCCCAGAAATCGACCGTTACAGGAAAACCCTTGCAAATACTGGTGTTGCAACGGTGTTACGCCGTAACGGTGAAACACACCACACCCCCCTAATGAGAGGCCCACCGGAGAAGCCCTCTCACACACTCAGCAGCCCTCCTACTACCTACCTATTCCAAGCGTTACAAGCGTTACACCGTTACAAAGTCAGTCACAGGAAGGGATCTGCTGTAACGCCACTGATCTGCCGACCGTTACACCGTTACACCCCCAGCGAGAGGCCATGACCCCGACCGCCACGCCCGCCGCGCAGCTTGATCTGGCCCTGCTGCTGCACCGGCTGCAACGCCTATCCGAGCGGGCCGATGGCCTGCTGCTGGCCCCCGCCAACCATCACAACGACAACCGCGACCTATGACCGACGACACCACCCTGCCCACCGATCCCGAGCTGCAACGCTGCCCCGAAACCGGCAACTGGCCCGGCACCTGGCGCAGCCCGAGCCAGCGCCGCCAGCACCGCCCCGATCTGGAGCGCGAGGCCTGCATCATCTGGCTGATGCCCGAGGCCGAGGCCCGGCAGCTGCCATGGCTGCGTGAGCGGTTCGGCAAGCCTTCCCCACGGCAGCGCGGCCTGGTAGCCCGCAGCACGACCTGCAGCGGCCGGTCGATCAGGTTCTGGACTTCGACGCCGGAGGACCGCGACGCCTACCAGCGACTGCTGCAGGCCGGAGCCGGCACCGCGCCGATCGAAGCGGTCTGGCCCCCGAGCATTGCCGCAGGCCAGCCGGCGCAGCCCGCTCACCCCCACCTGCTGCCGCTGATGTGGCAGGCCATCGCCGCCGAGGAAGGCGCGCCGGTGGTGCTGCCCCAGCTTGAGCCCGACCCCGCCGCGAAGGTGCAGATCCTGATGCAGGCGTTCTGGCGCGGCCTGGCCCCCGAGCAGGAGGCCGCCAGCCATGACTGAGCCCGTCACCCTCAGGGCCGCCGCGAAGGCGCTGGGCGTCTCCGCCGGCACCCTCTCGCCGCTGCTGCGCCAGCAGCCGACACTGGCGGCCGCCGTGCTCGGCACCGGACCGCGCCGCAGCCTGCTGATCGACCTGCCCCGGCTCCGGGCCGCCTGGGAGGCGCTGCAGGCCCCGGTCGATGGCGACGACTCCAACCTGTCCGACCGCCAGCGGTACGCGCTCCAGCGGCGCCTGCATCTCTGGTGGCAGCTCTGTGCAGAACGCGCCGACGTGGCCGAGGAAGACAACCGCCTGGTGCTCGCTGCCGACGTGGCCGAGCGCGAAAAAGCCCGCCAGACGGTCATGCGCGAGGCCGCTGCCGACTGGCTCGATCAGGCCGCCGCAGCCGTCCCTGGCCTGTCGCAGGAGGATGCCCGCCAGCACCTGCTGCGCCTCACCACGGCGACCCTGCAGGCCCTCGCCGCACGGGTCTCTCCACCGGCACCGCCTGCCCCGCCGCCGGACATCACCACACCCACGCCGCTGCCGACCTTGTGGGATCTGCGAGCCGGATTGGAGGAAGTGCGGGGGCAGCGCGAGCGCCTGGCGCTGGAGCTGAGGCGAGGTGATCTGCTGGTAGCAGACACGGTTTCGAGACGACTTTCGTCTCAGGCGCTCGGAATCCGGGATGCCTGGCTGGCGCTGGGCGAGCGGCTGGCGCTCCAGACCCGCCGTCTACCCACAGCCGAATCGTTCAGATCCGCTGCGCTGCAAGAGCTTTCGCGGATTGGTCTCACCTGAGACCGTTCGACTGTTCGGAGCGCCTGAGTTTCTGACTGAGGGCAGAAATGGGGACTCTCGGAGCCGCAGGGGGGTGGTGAGTAGAAGTACCTAAAGCCGTGGGGGCCTGCCCTGGCCTCAGCCCCCGCCGGCCCCGCCGTCGAGCACCCATGCGTCGCTGCCGTCAGCCTGGCGCTCGATCTGGCCGTGCGTCTCCCACAGGCCAGCGAGGGCAGCAGGCTGAGCCCGGACGTGCACGGCGTCGCCGTCGGGCTGCTGCTGGTGCAGCTCGATCTGATCGCTGCCATCGCGGGGCCTGAGCACCAGCAGCGGGGAGCCGCTGGCCTGCTGGTGCAGGGTGACGTGCACCCCCTGGCTCGCAAGCCAGGCATTGAACCGCTGCCGCTGCTGCGGATCGTGGCGATCAGTGGCCATGAAGACGGCGATCCGGTCCCTGAGTTCCTGCTCGGCTTCCTCCCCGGTCGGCCGGGCATCGAGTGCACGGAGTTCGGCGCGGAGCATGGCGAGGCCCTGGGCGATCTGATCGGCCTGCTGCTGGGCAGCGTCCGCAGCATCGCCGAGGGTGGCCGCCACCGTGGCGGTGAGAGCGCCCTCCTGCAGCAGCTGGCTCAGGTTCTGCCTGGCGCGATCCGCGCGGCCACGGGCCTGCGCTTCCTCTGCCTCGCCGGTGAGGATCCTCTGCTGCAGATCGCGTCGCTGCTGGCTGTCGCTGCCGCGTGCGAAGAACGCCTCCCACCGCTGACGGCTGAGCGCCTGCAGGAGCGCTTCCTCGTCGTATCGCCAGCAGCCGCCCGCCACGCTGCAGGTGCCATGCGCCCGGCCGATGCAGCGCAGGTACTGGTAGACGTTCCCCCTGCTGGTGCGCTGGAGGTGCTGGAGGGTCCGGCCGCAGGGGCAATGGAGCACCCCCATCAGGATGTTGCGCACCAGCGTGCCCCGACCGGCTCGGCCACGGTTCTGGCCACGCTGCTGGATCGCGGAGAGGGAGGCCTCGAAGTCCGCCACTGAGACCGCCGCCGGGAAGTATCCGGGCAGCACCCGATCCGGTTCCCCCCGCACCTTGAGGGAGGCCTCGCCGATCAATGCCCGGCTGCAGAGGATCTGCCGGACGTAGCCGAAGGTCCACGCCCTGCCGCCGTGGTTCCGGCGGTTGCTGACGGTGCGGACGCCCTCAGCGTTGAGCATGGCCGCGATCCGGGTTGTGCCGAGCCCGTCGGCCGAGAGCTGCACCATGCGCTGCACCAGCGCCGCGTGATCGTTCAGGTAGAAGTCGCTGGAGGATCTGTCCCAGCTGATCCAGAACGGGGCGAGCCTGGGGAGCTTGACGCCGCTGCAGGCTGCGTCGGCTGAGCGCTTCCATGCACTGAGCACCCTGCTGCTGAGCCGAGCGCTGTATTCGTGCGCCTGACCGATCGCCAGCTGCAGCTGCAGCGCCGCGCCCACGTTGGCGTTGAAGTCCGCTTCCGTGATGACGGCATCGAAGCGACAGACGCCGATGGCGAGGCCCTGGGCGAAGACGCCATCGAGCAAGAGGCGCAGCGCATCGGTCGGGACTTCCCGCGACAGCCGGTCAACGTCCTCGATCACGACGACGCTGCCGGCAGGGATCGCCCCCTGCCGAGCCGCATCGAGCAGGCGGCCGAGCGCACCCGTGCGGCGATGCTTGCCGCTGTAGGCGCTGATGCCGGCATCGGTGAGGCGATCCGGTGCGGGCTGGAGGCCGTGCCGCTCGCAGAACGCCTCGAAAAGAGCCGCCTGCCGATCGAGCCCGTCGCGGCCGTCGCGGGCCTGCTTGCCGCTCGACACCCTGCTGTAGCTGATGCCGAGCCTGGCCACGGGGGGCGCCGCCGAGGATGAAGCCACTTTACCTAAAACAGATTGCCGGCTCACCTTAGGTCTGTTCAGGGTAAAGCGGCTGTATGATCGGGGTGTCGGCAGGCCCGCAGTGATGGCCGCTGACGAAGAACGACATGCACCCCGACACGCTGGCCGCGCTGCGGCTGCTGGGGCTCGCGCT
>CAYNGR010000115.1:0-10126 GCA_964396755.1 uncultured Cyanobium sp.
GCCTGGGCCACCGCCGTGCTTCACGGCCTCGACTTCGACGACCTCGACGGCGGCAGTGATCCCGTCAGCGATTACCGCTCCCTGCTCCACGGCGACGATCCCCTGGTGCAGGGCTTTGAGGATCCCGCCGATGAACAGACGTTCCTGGTGAACATGCTGCGTCAACTGCGCGACGAGCAGCAGTCGCTGGCGTCCACCTGCGTGGCCGCACGCACCAACAAGGCTGTCGAGAAACTTGAGGCACTGCTCAAGGGCGAGGGCTTCTCCACCCGCGTGATCAACGCTGAGGAATCCGACGATCCCAGCGATCCAGCCCTGCGGCTTGCCACCATGCACCGCGTCAAAGGGCTGGAGTTCGATCAGGTCTTCCTGCCAGCCCTGGATGCCTCCCAGATGCCCCTGCAGGTGGAGCTCAACAAACGGCCCGATGCCCTCTCCCGCGAGCTGTTCCAACAGCAGGAGCGCTCGCTGCTGCATGTGGCCGCCACACGGGCCAAGAAGCGGGTGGTGGTGAGCTACAGCGGCAAGGCGTCACCGTTGATCAGCCGTCCTGAGCAGTTAGCAGGCGCGCAGACATCCGGTTGAGCCATGACCGATACCAAGCGAATCCATCAACTCCTCGACCAGCTCTACAACATCTGTGATGAGATCAGCCAGGAGTGTGACGGCCGGCCCTGTACCCCATCCGGGTTCTGCGTCGGCACCCCAGGCGAGTACCTCGCCGCCGCGGCCTTTGGATTGAGGCTTCTGCCTGGAAACAGCAAGGACTTCGACGCGGAGACCGCTGACGGGAAGCCAGTGCAGATCCGGACCAGCGGCAAGGGGAATTACATCCCCATCTACGGGGGTGAAGGATTGCTGCTGGTGGTACGACTTCGCCGAACAACCTTGGAGCTGATCTACGGAGGACCAGCCTGTCAGGCCTGGCGCAAGGCTCGCGGCCCCAATCACCGCAGCGTCCACACCATCAGCCTTGCGGTCCTGAAAGAGCTGCATGCCCAACTGCCGCCAGAGCTGCAATTGCAGAGGATCCACGAGCAAGCCGACCGGAAGGCTCCCGAGCTTTCTTGACCCTCACCACGACAGTTCGGGGAGCCAGAGACGAAGATAGGGAGGCCTACCAATGCTGATGGCGTCCCAAGAGTCGACCCCAGTCACTGATCTCCCTGCCGTGCAGGCAGCCAAGATGATCGCCCTGCAGATGCTCAACGAGCGTGGTCGCGGAGCGGTGCTGGTGGGCGTGGCCCGGGTCGATGCTGCATTGGAGCGCCTGCTTCAGGCGGTGTTGCTACCGCCCCCAGGCCCTGCAGACAGCTTCTTCCAACCCGATCGGCCGCTGGGATCCTTCGGGGCACGCATCACCCTCGCCGCCCGCCTGGGTCTGATCGATCCGCCGGTGGAGCAGGCCCTGCAGACCCTGCGGCGGGTGCGCAACGCCTTCGCGCACTCCACCACCACAGCCACCCTCAGCGACCCCAGCTATACCGACCGGCTCGCGCAGGCTTACGCAGCGGCCCGATCCAACGTTCTCTGGTTCCCTCTGCAGCGAATCCTGCAGGAGAAGGTCGGCGGTGATGGCACCCCACTCGATCCAGACCTGCAGGACTACATCCTGCTGATCACGATTCTGGTGGCCTTTCTGGAGGCCACTGCGGAGCAACTCTCACCCCAGCCTCCTCAGCTGGTGATGCGGTTTGAGGGGATTCAGTCTCGACGCTCGGAATCTGACGGGGCGACCTGAGGCGCCAGCCGCGCTGGCGCATCCACGCAGAAAGCAGGGCGCCTGTCCGGCCACAACGTCGCCAACACCCTCCACCAGAAGCAACGGACGCCTCAAGCCCTGCCCCTGGTTTCTCTCTCGCCGTGATCGAACCAGCCACGGTTGGTATGCCGCCACGGACTGGACCGCCCCGCTCCCTTCGTTCTTCGCACGAACAAACACGCCCTCTCACAACCTCTCCGTAGCCTGATCCACCACGGTCCTCCGCGACTCCACCCGCGACCGCACCCGCCGATCCGCCCCAGCCCGTCGTCCCCGCCACAGGCTCCTCACGACAGCATCGGGGAACCTGACCCGGCCCCGTCGATGCGGCGCTCAACGCCGCGACAGCGCTGCAGCGCCATCCGCCACCCACTGAGCCCTCCAGCCAGCTCCATCCCCCATGCCCGCCTCGCCGCTCCGCTTCCTTCACACCGCCGACTGGCAGCTGGGCAAGCCCTATGCCCGCGTCAGCGATCCCGACAAGCGGGCCCTGCTGCGCCAGGAGCGCCTGGCGGCCATCGGCCGCATCGGGGCGGTCGCCCGCCAGCACGGCGCCGCGTTCGTGCTGGTGGCGGGCGATCTGTTCGATTCGCACCAGCCCACCCGCTCCGATGTCTCGGCCGCCTGCAGCGCCATCGGCTCGCTGGACCTGCCGGTGCTGGTGATCCCCGGCAACCACGACCACGGCGGCGCCGGCAGCGTCTGGCAGGAGGCCTATTTCCAGGAGGAGCGCCAGCAGCTGGCCCCCAACCTGACGGTGCTGCTGGAGCGGGAGCCCTTCGAACTCAGCCGCATCGGCCTGCCGGGCGGTGTGCTGCTGCCCTGCCCGCTGCTGCGCCGCGCCGAGCCGGTGGATCCCACCGCCTGGCTGCGCCAGCTCGACTTCTCCGCCTGGCCCGATCAACCGCGCCTGGTGCTCGCCCATGGCTCGATCCAGGGCTTCGGGGCGGAGGACAGCGGCGACACCGATGACGAGAACCCACCGGTGAGCGGCAACCGCATCGACCTGAGCGGCCTTCCCGCCGGAGAGATCGACTACGTGGCCCTGGGCGACTGGCACGGCCGCAAGCAGGTGGGCCCCCGCGCCTGGTACGCCGGCTGCCACGAGATGGATCGCTTCCCCCGCTCCAGCGACTACAGCTCCGGCCAGGTGCTGGTGGTGGAGGCCAGCCGCGGCTCCGATCCGGGCGTGTTCCCGGCCAGGACCGGCGGCATTCAGTGGCACCAGCTGCAGCACCGCTTCAGCAGCGACGAGGATCTCGAGCGGCTTGAGCAGCTGCTGCGCGACCTGATCGGACCGCGCAGCAACCAGGATCTGCTGCTGCTGGAACTCGACGGCAGTCTCAGCCTCGCCGCCGCCTCCCGCCTGCAGGAGCTGCTGCAGCGTCTGGAGGCTCGCCTGGTGCGGCTCAAGCGCCGTGACCGCACCAGCGTCGCCCCCGATGCCGACGAGCTGCGCCAGCTCACCGAGCGGGGCGGCGATCCGCTGGTGGCCCGGGTGGCCTCCCGCCTGCAGGCCCTGGCCGATCAGGGGGATGAGCAGGGCGAACTGGCCCGCATGGGCCTGCGCGAGCTGCACCGCGCCTGCGTCAGCCGCTGATGTCCAGGCTCCCACCCCTCTGGCGTGACGGTGCCCGGCGCCTCCAGGTCTGCAACGTCCTGGCCCACGGCGCCCGCAGCCGCCCGCCTGAACCGGCAGACCTGAGCCGGCCCTCCTGAGCCGCCAGGGCTGAGTGCCCCACGGAACCCGGCGATCCGCAGCCCTGTGGCCTGCCTCAACACTCCTGGCCCCCCAATCGCCTCGAGCCGCTCGCCCGCACATCACCACCGCCACGCCCTGCCGGGCCACCACCTCAACACCGCCGCGCCGCCAGCCCAGCAGCGGCGCCGCAACGCGGCCACAGCCGAGCCCCTGCAGCCACGGCAGCCTGGCCGTCACCACTCCCTGCCAGCCGCAGCGCTGCGGCACTCCCCCCAGCGCTCCCTGCCAAGCCCGCTGGCACCCACCTCTCTTCGATCCCTTCGCGTCCCGCCCCTCCCATGCGCCTGCTGTCCGCCCGCGTCCGCGACTACCGCCTGCACCGCGACCTGTCGCTGGACTTCGACCCGCGCTTCACGGTGATCAGCGGGCCGAACCAGTCGGGCAAGAGCACCCTGGCGGAGGCCCTGCACCGAGCCCTGTTCCTGCCGGTGCGCACCGGCGGTGAGGTGCAGAAGAGCATGCGCAGCGATCCCTTCCTGGCCGACCCGGAGGTGGAGCTGAGCTTCGAGGCCGGCGGGCAGCGCTGGCAGCTGCGCAAGCGCTTCGCCGCCAGCCGCGGCAGCATCTCCCTGCGCGACGCCGCCGGCGGCAGCCTGCAGGGCGATGAGGCCGAGGAGCGCCTCGCCCAGCTGATCGGCACCGCCGCCGTCGATCGCACCGCCGCCGCCGCCAAGCAGCTGCGGGAGCGCTGGGGCCATCTGTGGGTGTGGCAGGGCTCCGCCAGCAGCAATCCCCTGGCCCTCAGCGCCCCCGCCTACGACCACGACCGGCTGGTGGAGCGGCTGCAGGCCGGCGCCGATCTGGGCGTGACCTCCGAGCTGGATCTGGCGGTGCTCGAGGACATCCAGACGCGCTGGAGCGCCGTGTTCACCCCCGGCGGCGCCAACCGTGCCCCGCAGGTGCGCAAGGGCTCGCCGCTGCAGCTGGCCCGCGCCGCCTGTGAGCAGGCGCAGCTGGAGCTGGAGGCGATCGAGGCGCTGATCAACGAGCAGAGCGAGAACGAGCAGGCCTTTCAGCGCGCCTCCGAGCTGCTGGCACGGCTCAGCCAGGAGCTGCCGCTGCAGCGCCAGCAACGTCTGGCATTGCAGCAGCGGCTGACCCGCAGCGGCGAGCTGGACCGGCAGATCGGCAGCCAGCAGCCGCTGCTCGATGGGGTGATCAAGGAGCTGACGGGCCTTGAGCAGGACAGCGCCCAGCTGGTCAACGTGCAGAAGAGCATCGCCGAGCTCAGCGCCGCCCAGGCCCCGGCCCAGTCGCAGCTGGAGGCCCAGCGGCAGCAGCTGCCGGCGCTGACGAGCGCGCTGACCCAGGCCCGCCAGCAGCTCGAAACCGCCCAGAACGACAACACCCAGGCGGTCGCAGTCGCCCGGGCGCTGGAGGGTCGCCTCAACCGGGTGCGACGGCTGCAGGAGCAGGGCCGCGTTGAGCAGCAGCTGGCGCAGCTGGAGCAGATGCGCGAGCGCTTCCGGCAGCTGAAGCGCGAGCTCGAGGCCCTGCCCGCGGTCGATGCCGCCGCCGTCGAGCGCCTGCGCCAGCTGCAGAGCCGGCTCAGGACGGCGGAGGTGCGCGCCGAGGCCCTGGCCACCGGCCTCGAGGTGATCCGCAGCGATGGCAGCCTGCGGATCGATGGCGAAGCGCTGGAGGCTGGCAGCACCAGGCTGCTGTCCGAGCCCGCCGTGCTGCAGCTGGGCTACGCCGTGGAGCTGCGCCTGCTGCCGGGCGGTGGCACCAGCGCCGCCGAGGCCGCCAACGCCGTCGAAACAGCCCGCCGCGAGCTCAGCGCCGCCCTGGCGTCCTTCCGGCTGCCGGAGCAGCCGAGTGATCCGACTCTTGAGGAGCTGATCAGCGCCGAACGCCAGCGCAGCACGCTGCTGGCGGAGCAGCAGCGTCTGGTGAACGAGGCCCGCAGCCAGGGCGAGGCCGACAAGCTGCAGCTGCGCCTGAACACCATCCGCCAGGAGCTCAGCCACCTGCCCCCCGGCGGCGATGCGGGCGACAGCAGCGAGCAACACGCCCTGGAGCCGGGCACAGACGCCGACGAGGAGCAGCTGCAGAGGCGCATCACGGCGCTGGAGGAGGACCTGCGCCAGGCCCGCGAGCGGCGCGACGCCGCCCAGGCGGCACAGCAGGCCGGGCAGCAGCAGCTGGAGCTGGCCGGCCGGGCGCTGGAGCAGCAGCAGCAGGCGATCGCCGCGGCGGAGCAGGCCCTGCGCCAGCAGGACAACCAGCTGCTGGAGGCGCGCACCCGCAGCGAGGCGCTGCTGCAGCGACACGGTTCAGCCGAGGCGCTGCAGCGCGCCATCGAGGAGCTGGCTCAGCGCCGCAGCGCCCTCGAGGCCTCGCTGCAGGCCCTGCGCGAGGAGCTCAGGGCACTGGATCCCGAGGGTCTCAGGGCCGAGGACCAGCGCCTCGAGCGCCGCATCGCCGAGCTGGAGGAGCAGCAGCGCCAGGCCCGCGAGGCCCGCATCCGCGCCGAGGAGCGGCTGCACGGCGACGGCAGCCGGGACCTGCAGGCCGAGCTCGAGCAGAAGCAGGCCGAGCTCGAGTCGCGCCTGCAGGATCGGGAGCGGCTCGAGAAGGAGGCCGCCATGCTCACCCTGCTGCGACGCCTGCTGGACGAGGAGCAGAACGCCATGGGCAGCCAGTACACCGCCCCGATGCTCAGCCGCATCGGCCACAATCTGGCGCACGTGTTCCCGCAGGCGCCGGAGGTGCGGCTGGCCTACGACGCCCGCGGTGGCTTCCAGGGGCTGCAGTGGCGCCGCGGCGACGAGGCCGCCTTCGCCTTCGAGGAGCTGAGCACCGGCGCCCGCGAACAGTTCGCCGCCGCCCTGCGCGTCTCGATGGCGGAGGTGCTGGCCGAGGCCTACGACGGCAGCCTGCCGGTGCTGTTCGATGACGCCTTCGCCAATTCCGATCCGGAGCGGCAGCGCGGCGTGCATCGCATGCTCGAGCAGGCGGCGGTGCAGGGCCTGCAGGTGATCCTGCTCAGCTGTGATCCCGAGCGCAGCGGCAGCATCAGCAGCGCCAGCCAGATCGCTCTGGGGAGCTGAAGCGGGCCCCGGCCGGCGCGTCGTCTGTCAATGCCGGCCGGCGGCGGTGGACCTGCGCGACCTCAGCCTCCACAGCCTCAGCCTGGCCGCCCGCAGCCGCTGTCCTGCCAGGAGCGCCTGCACCGCTACGACAGCCCAGGCGCTAAGCCTCTGAAGGGCCTTGGGCACCTGTCTGAGCGCAGGTGGGATGCCGGCGACAGGCAGCGGTTGCGGCCTTGCATGACTCAGCCGCTGTCCGAGCCATCGTGGGGCGCAGCAGCAGCCAGGCGCGACACAGCGAGATGCCTGTGATCGCCTCGGGAAAATCGGACGGAACGAACGGCGGCCCCCCTGTCGCAGCAAGGGATTTGCCGATTACGCCGAGCCCCTCTGCCGGTCGAGGAGGGAGATTGAAAAGCCGGTGACTGGATTTGAACCTGCGACCTACTGATTACGAATCAGTTGCTCTACCGCTGAGCTACACCGGCGTGGCAGCGAACGTAGCATCCAGGCACCGTGTGCCCGGGCATCCGCCCCTACCGATGCCCCGCTCCAGCCAGGACCGCTCGCCTGCCCCGTCGCCACAGCCACGGGCAGGGGGCAACAACGGTCTCGACCCGGCCCTGCGGGAGCGCCTGCTGCAGGAGGCCCGCACCCCCTGGCGCAGCCTGCGCCGGGCCCTGTGGCTGGCCCTGACCGCCTCGGCGGGCCTGGGGCTGGCGACCATGTCGATGCGGCTCTCGGCCGGCAACGCCGTGGCCTCAGCCGATCTGCTGATTCAGGTGACCGCCCTGGCCCTGTTCGGAGGCCTGCTCTGGTTCGACCGCAACCGAGACCCCGTCGCCTGATCCGGCGGCAGGTTCAGGGGCCTGCTGCGGTTCGCCGGCAGCCGTGGTTTCGGAGCCGGTCAGGACCTCAGCAGCGGCCGTCTCCTGCTCAGCCTCAGGCGTTGGCGCAGGGGCGGCATCAGGATCGGCCTCTGGACCTGGCTCAGGAGCGGCATCCACCAGATCCTGCGACGGCTGCGCCGACGCGTCAGATTCTTCCAGCGCGATCTCGGGGCCCGGAGCGACCAGCTCCAGCCCCGGGGTGTCGTCACCCGTGGGGTCCGCATCCCCGGCCTCGGCAACCGAGATCGCGCCTGGAGCGCCGATCGCGTCAGCCGGCTCGGGCGAGATCAGCGCCGGCGACAGCTCGGGCTGCGCAGGGTCGCTGGACGGCGTTGGATCAGGCGCAGCGCCACCAACGTCGTCGGCAGGCGGCTCCAGAGGCTCAGCAGCCCCGGAAACAGCATCGGAATCGACGACAGCGGCAGAGACGGTCTGGGATGACGCCGGATCCGTGCCAGCCGCTGGCTGAGGGCCAGGCTGCCCCTGGCCCTCCAGGGAATCCGGCTGGGGCAGCGGCTCGGGCGCGGCCGCCGATGTCGCTGCAACTGACGGCGCTGCCGGCGCTGCGTCCGTCGGCGCCGCGTCCGCCGGCACTGCGGAGCGCAGGGACTCTGTCGGCTTCGGAGCCACCGCGGCGGGCTGGGGGTTGGTCGCCCCAGAGGTTGCCGCCCCAGCGGGAACGGCCAGCTGCAGCGGCTCGAGCAGCAGCAGCGGCAGACCCAGGCACAGGCGCTGCTCCTCCAGCTCCTGCTGAGGCAACGGCCTGGCGGAGGCCACCGCCTCAGGGCTGCGGCTGAGCAGCCACAGCGCCTGCAGCAGCTGCTGCCATTGCCACAGCATCAACACCAGCAGCAGAGCCGCCAGCAGCAGCACCACCAGCCGCGGGCTACCGGCCAGCGGCGACAGCGAAGAGGCCACGGCCGCGTGCTCATCCAGCCACCAGAGCAGTGGCAGGCTGATCGCCCCCGCCAGGGCCAGGCCCAGCCTCAGGCCGAGGTTGTCCTGCAGGCGGCTGAGCCGCTGCTGCAGCGGCCGACGCGCCCGCAACGGGGTCTGCAGCAGCAGCAGCGACCAGACATCGGCGGGGCGGCGCCAGAGCAGCAGCGTCGGCGCCAGGGCACCGAGACCCCAACACAGCAACCGCTCCAGGCCCGGCACGGGACCCGGATCGCTGCCCGCCAGCAGCAGCAGCAGCAACAGACCCTCCAGGGGGAGGACTCCCGCACCGAGGAGCTGGACCCAGAGCAGGGGTTCGCTGCGGGCTGGCATGGGGGTGGCGGCAGACCGGAAGGAGGGAGGAGGTGGTGCTGGACCCCGGATGCTGATGATCAGGACCGGGAGCTCAGCACGAGAACGTCAGCGCAGTGACCTCAGGTGCTGAGCGTGCGCCGCTGGGTGACGAACTTGAAGGCCTCGATGCGATCGCCCTCCTTCCAGGAGTTGAACCGATCGGTGCCGACACCGCACTCGAAGCCGGTGGCCACCTCCTTGACGTCGTCCTTGTTGCGGCGCAGCGAGTCGAGATCGCCCTCGTAGACGAGCTCCTTGCCGCGATGCACCCGCACCCGGCAGTTGCGCTGCAGCTTGCCGTTGGTGACATAGCAGCCCGCGACGGCGTTCTTGCCGATCGTGAACACGGCACGCACCTCCGCCTCGCCCAGGGACTCCTCCACCAGTTCGGGCTCGAGCAGGCCCTCCATGGCGTTCTGGATGTCCTCCAGCAGCTTGTAGATGACGTCGTAGTCGCGCACATCCACGCCGGTGGCATCGGCGGCCCGGCGGGCGCCGGGAGCCATCGAGGTGTTGAAGCCGATGATCACGGCGCCGGAGGCCGCCGCCAGATCGACGTCGGTCTCGGTGATCTCGCCCGGTGCCGACAGCAGCACCCGCACCTGCACCTCCTCCTGAGGCAGCTGCTCGAGCGAGCCGAGAATCGCCTCGACGCTGCCCTGCACGTCGGCCTTGAGGATGAGATTGAGCTCCTTGAGCTCGCCTTCGCTGACCTGACCGGACATCGACGCCAGCGAGACGCGGCGCGAGGCCATCTGCTGGGCCAGACGGGTGGCACGGGCTTCGCTGGCCCGATCGCCGACCACGGCACGGGCCGACTTCTCGTCCGGGTAGACCTCGAACTCGTCGCCGGCGGTGGGCACCTCGCTGAAGCCGAGCGCCTCGACGGCGGCGGCGGGCCCCGCCTCCTTGACGCGCTTGCCGGTGTCGTCGACCATCGCCCGCACCTTGCCCAGGATCGGACCGGCCGCCAGCACATCGCCGGCGCGCAGTGTGCCGTTCTGGATCAGCAGGGTGGCCACCGGGCCCTTGGCCTTGTCGAGGTGCGCCTCGATCACCGTGCCCTTGGCCATCCGTCCGGGATTGGCCTTGAGATCCTCCACATCGCTGACCAGCAGGATCATCTCCAGCAGCTGGTCGATGTTCTCGCCCTTGATGGCGCTCACGGGCACCATCACGGTGCTGCCGCCCCAATCCTCGGGCACGAGCTCCAGACCGGAGAGCTCCTGTTTGACGCGGTCGGGCTGTGCACCCTCCTTGTCGATCTTGTTGATCGCCACCACGATCGGCACCTCAGCGGCGCGGGCGTGGCTGATCGCCTCGAGCGTCTGGGGGCGCACGCCGTCATCGGCGGCGACCACCAGCACGGCCACGTCGGTCACCTTGGTGC
>CAYNGR010000116.1:0-10048 GCA_964396755.1 uncultured Cyanobium sp.
TACCTCCTTCATCTATTATGAGCGTTGACATTGAGATTTCAGCAGAACCTTCTTCGACTATAACCTCTTTGTCTTTCTTTCCGTCTTTGTATAATGTTCCTTTTAAACGGATTACTACTTCTTCTTCTCCTTTGTGAAACACAGAAAAATTAGATTTTGTAGTAAGAACATCTAAATATATAATTTCAACTTTTAATCTTTGTGTAGCGGATGGTGCTAAATCCAAACCCTTTTCTTGTAAGGCTTCCTCCAATACATTCTTAACACCGAATGCTAAATTTCTATTACCAGCTAATTTACCGATTTTAACTTTGTTCTCTACACTTTCAACCCAAATATGTTCTTCGGCGTTATACCAAATATTTTCAGGTGAGTTTTTGAATGTTCCATCGAATTTCCAACTGAATTCGTTTCCTATTTTTGTAGGTAAATCACTGCCACTAAAGTGTAATCCAACCATTGTTAATTGAAACAACAATGCTGAAATTACAAATAATCCTACAACCGATATTAATATCAGTTGTGATACTTCTTGCCAATTTTCTTTTAAGTTTAATAACTTTGCTTTCATATATTATACCCCTTTACTTTACGGACATAAATATACGAAAAGAATCTAAAAGGATGATATTAATTAGTTATCTTTATTTGTAAAGGTATGATGTATGGGAGTCCATATTGCATAAACACCAACTGCTTCCAAAAAATTCAATTTAAAAGGAAATGGTATTAATTGTGTTAAATATGATATAGCCAACCCAATTACAGAAGTAACTAATAAAATGTTAAGTAATATTTTTATTTTTTCCATAACACTAATATAGGAAAATTATTTTATTATTCCAAATTAAATTACAATTTTATTGCCAATCATATTATATTTCACAATATGTTCATATATTACTTTATAAATAATATCAAATGCCAAATCGCTCAAATGTCCACCTATATCTTGCAAATACGGATTATTGTGAAGTATTTGATTAATATTGTCTACATTTTTTTCTCTTTTAATTAATGCAATTTCTCTATCTTTTATAAAATCCGTTCCACCTAAATTTATAAAATATTCTACAAATGAAAATGACATTTTATCTAAAAGAGAATCATTATTATTCATAGATAAATAGTTTTTTGGATTGATATGTTTTATCCAATTTTGTCTTGCTTCGATAATTTTTGAATCCAATTTTCCCATATTCAAAAATAAATGCGGAATATTTTTACTATTAAATAAATTATGCAATGCTAAAGTATATAAAATAGTATCATCCGTACCCTTTGGTTCAAATTTCAATAATTCCAAATCTGTACCGTGGCTAGGTATTCCACTTATGTAACCATATGGGCCATTATAGTGTGATGTTTGTAGTTGTTTATCACCATCTTCTTTTAATTTTTCATAATCAAAATCAATTAAATATTTTTTTGGTATTAAATATCTTTCTGGATGAGACCAACATATTACAGCAAAATCAAAATGATTATTGAGAATATCTAACATTGTTCTTCTAAATATCAATTCATTTGAACTACCACCTAAAGATGCCCTATGGCTTGGATTTTCTTCCCATTTATAATTTGTTGGCATTTGTGTAAAAAATTCATTTAATGGACTGACTTCTGAACAAATTCTATCAGTATCCATAAAAGAACAACTATTTAAATATAATCTTTTTTTCATAATTTAACTTTTATTGTTTCAAATATAATGTTATTTCCTTTTAGTGATAGATGGTTGGTATTTCCTTTATTATTTAAAAAAACATTTTCAAATTTTAAAACATCATTTCCATAAAAACTATCAAAAAAAGTAATATGAATTGCGTTTGGATACATTTTATATATTTCATTAAAAATTAAATTATTTATAAAAATAAAATAATCTGAATAAAATATTTCTGAATAAAAATCATGTGCAATTTTCATTGTTGGATTTTTCAAATGCTCTTTTACATCTGAAAATATCAAATCACAATTACTATGTAATAAATCATTTTTATGTATTGGATGTTCTTCTATTGGTATTCTATATGCTGATGTATGGGAAATTATTATATTATCAAATTCATCGACATTTACTGATTTCAATTGTTTATAAATTTTATATTCACTAACACCAGCTTGTGCAATATTTGTTACTTCAAATTCGTGGGAAAGCATGTTTACCCAACCATATGCATCTTTGTATTTTTTTGTCCAATCTGCCGCAAAACTATCTCCAGCTATTAGTAACTTCTTTTTCATCTATATGTTTTATAACCAATTTATAAACTTCTTCATTTCCTTTAACACCCGCATGAATATCAGGATACATAAATTCTTTCATAGGATGTTCATCACAAACTCTATAATTATTTTCTAATACCCAATTGTGAACAATGTAATTATTTTTATTTTGATTTGTTGGAAATTTTATCATATATTTTTTTAACCAACTATATTTTTCATTATCAAAATTTAAATCACCGTGCCAAAATAAAACAACTATTTTTTTATCATTTAATTGTTCTATTTTTTCTTTTAATAAAACCAAAACTTCATCAATAAATTCATTTGGATTGTATTTGTCTAACCAATCCAATATTCTTTGTCTTAATTCTGGTCTATCGTTTTTACCATTTGTTAAAAATGCTTCTATTTCATGTGGAGTTTTTGGATATTCATCGTTGTGAAAATATCTATCAAAGTAATTATATATTCCTGAAAACTCAAAGAATATATAATCTACATCCGTTAAATCGGTATTTTGTAATCTATATAATGATTCGGCAGGAGAACCACCTGCTTCTGCAACATTAATTTCCATTCTATCTATGTCCTTTGCAACCAATCCGGTCCATCTAACTGAATAAATAAATTCGTTATCTTCTCCGGATTGATTGTAAGGCCACTTTATTTGTTTAATACCTTCTTCGTTTAGGTATTTTTCTCTAAATGTATGAAGTCCAACTCCAAATGTATTGGATGAACCTAAAAATAACACTTTTTTCATTAAATAACTACGATAATAAATGATAATATTCTTTGAAATGTTTGATTCTATCTGCTAATCCGATTGTACCACCATTTACTCTTTTAGTAATAGATGTTACTACTGCATCAGTTGCACCACCATCTGCCATCTTATGTAATCCGTTTTTAGAGAAGAACCATGCCGCCGATAATAAAGCGTATTGTGATGCTACCTTATCTGGGTTTGCACAAATATCTTCACCGATTGATTTACCAAATGCAGTATAGTTATCCTTTCCTGTCAATTGGATATATCCACGGCCACGAAATTTGTAACCATCACCACTTGCTTCATCACCATTACCCATTCTTGATGAATATACTTTGTTTGCAATCTTTTGTGGGTTTCTTTGGTATGCGTTTGCAATTGCTTCAGTTGGGAAATACTTTTTGAATATACCCATTAAACCTTTTGCTGAATAGTTTAAGTTCTCTTGTGTTAAACGGAATCCACCACTCTCGTGTCCACATTGTGCTAAGAAGTGTGCCAATCTCAATGGAGTGTTTATTTGGAATTTAGCAGCAGTATCAGGAATCATTTGGATTACTGCGTCTGGAATATGACCTTTAAGTTTGTCTAACTTTAATCCACCAACAGGTACGATAGGTGCTGCGGGTTGTGGTTGTGGTGCAGGCGTTCCTTCACCCATTATTTTAACCCAAGTTCCTTCTCCAACGATACCATCTGCAGTTAAACCATTTTTAGATTGAAATGCCTTAACAGCATCTTCCGTTTTAGGACCAAAATTGCCAATTGGTTCTAAACCTAATTTAATTTGTAATTGTTTTACTTGTTCGTTATTATCGCCTCTTTTTAATAGCATAGTAATTGTTTTACTATAAATATAATTAAAAATGGATTAACGACCTTGTCCTCTATATTTGCTTACAGGTTTATCTTTTGGTCCTCTGAACTTTTGTGCTTTGCCAGTTCTTCTTTTACCAAATGTAACCTTTTTAGCATCACCTCTTGTTGATTTTGCCATAACTTGGTTATTTTCCGATTTACTTTACTCTTACTTTTTTGTTGCTTTCTTAGTTGCCGCTTTCTTAGTTGCTGGTTTTACTTTAACCTCTTTTGCAACTTTCTCAGCTACTTCAGCTACTTTCTTAGCTTTTGCTGCAGTTTTCTTAACAACTTCTTTAACTTCCTCAATTGGTTTTTCAATTGCATCAGGAATGTTGTTGTTGTTAGCGTCTTGAATTTTTCCTTTTTTCATTAAAAGGTAAGTAACTCCACCAGCTACACCGGCCAAAATTACGATAATTGCTACTGTGCTCATTTGTTTTTGTTTTAGTGAACGTTTATGATTAAATATATATTTTTATTATTTTCCGTCAAATTCCAATCCAAAAAATTGATAGTTTTTATGTACTGAAATTTCATCACCCAAAGATATTGCTTGTTTTTCTGATGAATAAATTGCGTCAACAGGACATTCTTGTACACAAGCACCACAATTTATACAATCTACTGGATGTATGTATAATTGTTTTCCTTCCTTCTCTTCATCGGAAAGTTCAGCTGCTCCAATCCCTGCATTATCCGTTAGTATTGGACCATGTATGCAATCAACCGGACATACATTTAAACATGATGCATCAACACAACTTATACACGCTTTTCCAATTATAAAACTCATTAAATTTAAATTTTTGGATAGAAAAAACCACAACCCCTTAAATCACCTCTTGATTTAGTTAAGGCTATTTTACTTGTTTCAAATTCGTATCCGTTTTCTCCATAAATATTATCCATATAAGGTTTCATATGTTTGTAATCTAATTTATGATATATTCCATCATCCATTTTAAATTCATTAAATTGCCAACCTTCAGATATTGGATTCCCTATTTCGTTTTTTTCTGGAGGTGGGAATCCGCAATCAAAATCATGTATAACTATAAATGGTTTATATCCATAATTTTTAACTATTTCCAATTCTTTATATATCGGACAATCATCTATCCAATGTGCATCCAAATATAGTATAAATTTATCATTTCCTATTTCTTCAAAAAATTTAGGTAAACAGTCTATGGATGAACCTTTTAATAGAGTTATATTTGTATAGTTTTTGAATATAGAAGGGTACTGCGTAAAATATTCATCATATAATTCACATGTATATACTTTTTCAAATCTATCAGCCAAATATGTTGTAGATTGTCCTGTATGTGTTCCAGTTTCAATTATAGTTGAATAGTTAAATTTTTCATTTATTCTATTCACATCTATAATCATTTGTGGTTCATAAAAAAAACTCATTTTTTATTTTTTAATAGCCAAGAAGATGACTGTATTTTATCTCCTAATCCAAATACCATTTTTATTCCCAATTCACTACAAATTTTTCCTTCTGCAATAGTGTGCTCCGTTTGGTCTCCACCATTACTAAATATAAAATTTTCAAATTCATCTTTATATAATTCATAAATCATTTTAATAGATTTATCAACTTGTCTATTATCTTTATCTATTGCTACTACTGCCCAATCTACGGGCTTTAAAGTTTCTATAACAAGTTTTCTTTCATCCTCATTCATAAACTCTTTAGAACCTTTCATTTCTCTTTGTTTATCGTTATTGACAATGACAAAGAGCTTGTCACCAAGCTCCTTGCTTTTTGTCAAATATTCGATGTGTCCTTTATGAACTGGATTGAAATATCCACTTGCTATAACCAGTGTTTTAGTCTTCGCCATATAGTGAAAATCTTTTTACAGGTTTTTCTACTTCTTGTTCTCTAATAATTTCAACTGTTCCTTTTCTTGCTTCGATGTAAAAGTTAGTATCTCCATTTGTTTGATACCAAGCTTCTAATGCATCTGTTAAAGATGGATAAATAGTTTTACCACCATCCGCAAATACCCATCTATCTCCAGGAGGAACTCTTTTAAGGACCAATTCTTTTTCTTGTTTAATTTCTTTTTCCATTATTAAAATACTTCAATAATTTTTGTTTCTGAAACTTTTACTACTTCATACTCTAACTTAACAGCATCTTTAGTAAATTTGTTTACCAATTTAGCTTCTGCTTCTGTACAAGATAATGCATCTACTAAATACTGCTCTTTGTTCTTTTTGATTTTACCTTTTGCATCTTCTACTTCTACTGCAACGGTAACTGAATAATACTTTGCCATAACTTTTGTTTTAATTTGTTAATACTCTAATATACGAATTATTTTTTAATTTTCCAAAACAAAAATGGGGAATATTTCTACTCCCCACTTTGTTTGTTGTTTGTTGTTTGTTTATTTGCCAAAAGTGTAACGAATACCTAACTGAGCCGACCATACATCAAATACCGATGAATTGTATTGATATGTATCTTTTGCTAAGAAAGTATTTGTTCCATCTCTTTGAGTTGATAATCTATATGTTGGTACATTATTAGCATCTCTACTTACAAAGTTCAACAATTGTGGAGCACCTGCTCTTTGAGATACACCCCAACGGTTGTTCAACATATTTCCAAAGTTAAGAATATCTGCTCTGATTTGGAAAGCGTTTCTCTTTCCTTTAATCTTTACAAATACATCTTGTGCTACTGATAAATCAAATCTATGTAAGAAAGGAAGTGCAATTGCATTTCTTTCAGCATATTGACCTCTACGAGTTGATAGGTAAGGGTCTTGTGCGATAAACTTTTCGAAAGCCTCTTGCTGTTGTGCTTCGGTATAAACCGTTGTACCTACAGTCAATGGTGCGAAACGAATATCGGAACCTTTCTTTGGTACGAATAACAAATCATTATTAGTTACTCTATCACCATTAAGGTCACCTGCTACAATGTAAGAGAATGGATTGTTTTGAGAACCTACATATCCTAATGTAATTGTAGTTGCTCCACCACCTTTTTTACCATAATCAATTCTATATCCTAATAAACCTACGATACGGTTTCTTACTAGGAAAGAAGATGTTGTTAAACTTAAATCATTATTACCATTAACTGATAATGCTGATTGCCAGCTACCACTTGCAATTGAACCTGCATCCATGAAATCTTGAGCATCTGCCATTGTGTAGGCCACATAACCCCAAAGTCCTTTAGATACTGATTTTTCCAATTTGAAAGTTGCTGATTTGTTGTAAGCACCATTTCTATTGTTAAGAACTGCTGCCATTGAAACATTATTGTTTACTCTCACAGTAGCATCAGTACCACCATAAAGAGGTCTATTATCAACACCACCTAATTTACCAACTGGTGCTTTTAAGTTTGCATTGTAATAATTTACTGCGTTGATTGTTCTATTGTAAAGTAATTCAACACTTGCTACTAATCCCAACCAAGGTAATTTTTGGTCAATTGCGATATTGTTTTTCCAAACTTGTGGGAATTTGTAATTTTCATCTGTCAATGCTAAATCAAATGTTGAAGGTAATGTTGGAGTTGAGGGAATAAAATATTTGTTAGGGTCAGCAGTGAAACCATATCCGGCAGCACCTGCACCACTCACATCAATAAATCCTGTCAATCTACCATTGTTACCGATTTGATTAGATAGGAACACATATGGAGGTCTACCAGTGAATACACCTGTTCCACCTCTAATTTGTGTTTTCTTTTCACCTTTCACATCCCAGTTAAATCCGAAACGTGGTTCAAATAGAACTTGTGTTTTAGGCATATCACCTGTATTGAATTTTTCACCATTTGCGAAAGTCATCAATGTAATTACAGGATTTTCTAATGCCGTATTATCAAATGCAATGATGTTTGCTCTCAAACCAAATGTCAATTTTAAATCTTTAGTAGCTGCGTATTCATCTTGGAAATACAAATCAGTTCTATAAGACCTTAAAGTTTGCATTGGTTCTACTGCGCCCGGTAACGCTGAATATCTTAATTGAAATCTAGCAGGTAAAGTTGTAGATGGTTTACCACCATTTGCTAAACTTTCGTTTGCTGCTTTATAGAAATCTGCTAATGAGTTAAAGATATAAACACCATTTGATGCTGGATAGAACAAATTGTTTGACTCATAACTTTGGAAATTGAAACCACCAACCAATGTATGTTTATTCAAATACTTTGTTAAGTTATTTGTTACATTTATAGTTGAGTAATTCAATTTATTACCAGGAGTGAATGGGTCGAAACCTACTGATGTGTAAGTTGCTGCACCTTCTCTGATATCAATAGTTGGGAACATCTGACTCAAATAAGCTCTATCTTCAATTTGCTTATCGTAAGAAACGATTAAATTATTGAATAAAGTTTTAGATAATGTAGAGTTCAATTCCAATACTGCAGAACGAGTATTATCCTGAATAATGTAACCACTATTTTGGAAACTCATTGCGTTAAATTGGGTTGTTCTATTACCTGCACCTGCTGATTGGGAGTTTGAGATATTAATCTCTGCAGATGAATTGTGATGAACATAACGAGCAGTTAATTTGTTCTTATCGTTAATGTTCCAATCGGCTCTTATTAAGAATTTGTTAGATGAGTTTTGATTTGAATAACCTTCCCATGGGCCAGTTACATAATTAAACTTATCTTTCATAAAGTTAGAAAGAGTTTGCATATCAGAATACTTTACTCTACTAACTTGTGTACCTGTAAGTGGAGAACCGGCTGAAATCCAAGTTGTTCCTGGCTCAGTTCTTACGATACCTTCATAGTTACCAAAAAGGAATAATTTGTTTTTAATAACAGGCAATCCCAATCTGAAACCCTGTACTTTCTCGTCAAATTTCTGAGCGGTTACAGTTGTTCCTCTCGCATTATCACCAACATAAGTTGATGAGTTATTTCTTTGAGTTTGGTATACAGAACCTTCAACTTCATTAGAACCTGAACGAGTTACAGCATTGATACCTGCGCCAGTAAACCCACTCTGACGAATATCAAATGGTGCAACGTTCACCTGCAATTGTTCAATCGCATCCAATGAAATTGCTGATGCTCCGGTTCTACCACCAGCTTGTGCCGATGAACCTAAACCGAAGTTGTTATTAAACTGCGAACCATCGATTGTAAAGTTATTCAAACGAGAATCTTGTGCTCCAAATGAATTACCATTACCAAATGGATTATACTTTGTAATCCCATCAATAGTTCTAGCACCCGTAATCGGAATAGAAGTTAATTCTCTACGAGTGAATTGTTGTGCCGCACCTGTCTTTTCTTTAGAGAATAGATTAGATTTAGTTCCAACAACTACTACTTCTTTTAATGCAGTTGCTTCATCAATCAATACGAAGTCAACATTCGATGTTACACCCAACTGAGTGTTTACATCTTTCTCCTCACCTTTTCTAAATCCTACAAAAGATGCGTGGATTACATATGGTCCACCAACTCTTACTGCTGGTAATACATAAGCACCACTTTTGTTCGTTGTAGTCTTGTACTGTGTTCCTGTTGGTGTGTGGGTTGCGTGAATTGTTGCACCCGATAACACCTCTTGTTTTTGGTTCTTAACAACACCAGAAATTGTAGAAGTGGTAATTTGACCAAATCCCAATAACATTGATGCCGAAAGGACTAACGATAAAATCGCTTTTTTCATGTTTGTTTTTTTAAGTTAAGAAATAAAAAAGGGTGGGACTATAGGTCACACCCTTTGGGTTTTAATTACTATTTTTCGTTTCTTCAACAGAGGCCTGACGATAATCGGTTACTACTTTTTTTAAATCACCAATCAAAGTTCTTGCATTCTTTTGAGATACTTTTGTTGTCTTGTTGTGTTCTACTTCAAATTGTTCCCACAATTGTTTCATTGTTTGGAACAACTCTTCTTTTTTACTAGCCATTGTTTTGTTTTTTTGTTTGTTAAGTAAATATAAGGAAAATTTTTGATAGTACCAAACTATCTTCCCCTTTTTCTTTTGATTTCAAGCTCTTTTAAGAAATGTGGTTTCCATCTATATTCAACCGAAACGGGCCCATTTGGTTGTTTTTTGAGGTCATATTTCCAAATCGAAGTGCTTTCCTCATCTTCAAATATGTATTCGAATTTTTGAGGTTTTTCCGTTTTACTAAGGTTTTCTTTAGAGTTCTTTATACTCATA
>CAYNGR010000117.1:0-9921 GCA_964396755.1 uncultured Cyanobium sp.
TCGGTTCGCCCATCGCCCGCGCCGCTGAGGCTCCCGGCCGCGGCTTCCACTGGGGCATGGCCACCCCCAGCCCGGTGCTGCCCCGCGGCACCCGCATCCGGGTGGGCACCACCGGCAGCCTCGAGAAGATCCTGCGCGGTCCTGCCTCGCTCGATGACGGCACCCAGAACCTGCTCGGCTGCATCCGCACCTCCATGGGCACGCTCGGCGCCCGCACCCTCAAGGAGATGCAGCAGGTCGAGGTGGTCGTCGCTCCGTCGCTGCTCACCGAGGGCAAGGTGTACCAGAAGGCTCAGCAGCTCGGCATGGGCAAGTGAGCCCGCCGACCAGCAAGGTCCGCTGATCCGTCTCATCGCCCGTCTCAGGACACACCCCGCCGGGTGAACCTGGCACAGGCGTTTTGTGGCTGGTCGCCGTCTCCGACTGGTCTGTCGGGGGACGCTCACAGGCCCGGACCGGTGCGGCAGTCTCACCCCCGGACGGAGCCGCCTCAAGCCGAGATGGAGCTAGTGTCAGCCCGTGGGGGCTACGGCTCGCACACTCCTCACACCCTCCGGCCCGGAGATCCCGGGCTTTTTGTCTTGTCCCGGCGGGGTTGCTGAAGCGGCGGTGAGGCCGCCTCCGGTCTGTGCTCCGCCGGCCCACCGATCCAGCTCTGCGCAGCGGCGCAGCCGGCCAGATGGCTGCGCCGCTGCCCTCGGCCCTGCGCTTCGCGACACGGCTCTTAAGGCCTGCAACACCGGGCGCTCCGCCGCTGTTGCAGACGAAAAGCGTTGCTAGATTCCGCCAAACTCCACTCACGGACCCGCATGTCCAGCGCCGCCGCTGTCACCGACGCCTCCTTCGACCAGGACGTGCTCAAGAGCGACGTGCCGGTGCTGGTCGATTTCTGGGCTCCCTGGTGCGGTCCCTGCCGCATGGTGGCCCCGATCGTTGACGAGATCGCCAAGGACTTCGAGGGCAAGATCAAGGTGTTCAAGCTCAACACCGACGAGAACCCCAACGTCGCCAGCCAGTACGGCATCCGCAGCATCCCCACCCTGATGCTGTTCAAGGACGGCCAGAAGGTGGACACCGTCGTGGGCGCCGTTCCCAAGACCACCCTTTCCGGCACGATCGCCAAGTACCTCTGAGCACCGTCTCCGCCGCCGACGCCAACGGCGCCCGCAGCCCCCTTGAGGCCCTGGGGCATGAGCTCCAGGGCCATCCTCAGCGGCGCCACATCGAGCGGGCGCTGGTGTCCCTGCTGCACGTTGCCCGCGAGGAGCGTGAGCTCGAGGCCTGGCGGCTGGTCAGCGGTGCCCTCGCCGATCTGAGCGAGGCGCTTGAGGTGTTCCGGCCGATGCGGGCCGCCCGCAAGATCAGCATCTTCGGGTCGGCCCGCACCACTCCCGATCAGCCCGCCTATCCGCTCGCCGCCCGGGTCGCCCAGCTGGCTGTCGAAGCGGGCTTCGAAGTGATGACCGGCGCCGGCGGCGGCGTGATGGAGGCGGCGAACAGCGGCGCCGGCTGCGCCCACAGCTTCGGCCTCAACATCGACCTGCCGTTTGAGCAGCACACCAATCCCTACCTCAGCGATTGCGAGGGACGGCTGCTGTTCTTCCGCTACTTCTTCACCCGCAAGCTGTTCTTCCTGCGAGAGAGTGATGCCCTGCTGGTGCTGCCCGGCGGATTCGGCACCTTCGATGAACTGTTCGAGTGCCTCACCCTGATCCAGACGGGCCGCACGCCACCCATTCCGCTGGTACTGCTGGCTCCTCCCGGTGATGACTACTGGCAGCGCTGGCAGCGCAGCGTCAACGCCCAGCTGGCGGAGCAGGGGCTGATCTCACCGGAGGACATGTCCCTGATCAGCGAGGCCAGCAGCGCCGAGGAGGCGGTGGACCACATCCGTCGCTTCTATCGCGTCTTCCATTCGGCACGGCTGGAAGAGGAGCCGATGGAGCTGTTGCTGCACGCTCCGATTCCCCCGCCCCTGCTCGCTCAGCTCAATCACAGCTTCGCCGACATGCTCAGCGAAGGCTCGATCCACAGCGGCGAGAGCGTCGACGACAACGGGCTGCTCTATCCCTGCCTGCGGCTGCGGCTGGACCGCCGCAAGGTGGGTCGCCTGTATCAGTTCATCGATCATCTCAACGGCCTGGATCTGCCGTCCATCGCCGCCTTCGACCGCTCCTGTGATCGGCAGGCCTGCCCTCTCACCTGATTTCGAACCACCGCCACCGCATGGGACGCATCGGCCTGATCGACTACGGCATGGGCAATCTGCACTCGGTGCAGCGCGCCTTCGAGCGGCTCGGCGCCGAGGTGCTGCCGATCACCGAGGTGGCGGCCATGGCGGACTGCCAGGCGTTGGTGCTGCCTGGAGTCGGGGCGTTTGATCCGGCGATGCAGCGCCTGCGCCAGAGCGGGCTGGATCAGGGTCTGCTGGCCGATTGCGCCGCCGGCAAGCCGCTGCTCGGCATCTGCCTGGGCCTGCAGCTGTTGTTCGAGGCCAGCGACGAGGGCACGGCCACTGGCCTGGGTCTGCTGCAGGGCCGGGTGCGGGCCCTGTCCCGGCAGCCCCACCATCCGATTCCCCACATGGGCTGGGCGCCGCTCCTGCTCGGTAGCGCCAGCCCTCTGCTGCCCGCCGATCACACAGACGACTGGGTTTACTTTGTGCACTCCTACGCCGCCGAACCCCGCGATCCCGGCATCGTCACCGCCTGGGTGGACTGGGCCGGCACGCCGGTGACGGCGGCGGTGTGGGCCGGCACGATCGCCGCCTGCCAGTTCCACCCGGAGAAGTCGGGGCCGGTGGGTGAGGCGATGCTGCGCCGCTGGCTCGACTGGCTGGCGGCCGGGGCGCCCCCCCTGGCGCGGTGACGCTGCGGCTCAGCGGTGGCCGGCGACTGCAGAGTCCCCCCGGCGAGACGGCCCGCCCCACGTCGGCCCGGGTGCGCCAGGCGGTGCTCAACCTGCTGGCGGCGGAGCTACCCGGCTGCCGCTGGCTCGATCTCTGCTGCGGCAGCGGCGTGATGGCCTGCGAGGCCCTGCAGCGCGGGGCCCGCGAGCTGGTGGCGATCGAGCGGGATCGGCGTGTGGCCGCGGTGGCCCGCGCCAATCTCGAGGCGGTGGCTGCCGGGCTGGGGCCGCCACGGCCGCAGGTGCGGCTGATCCAGGCGGATGCTCGCCGCTGGCTGAGTGGCCAGGCTCCGGCAGCGGGCGGCGCAGCGGCTGAGGTCTCCGCCGCAGGCGCCCTGGAGCGCCGTTTCGATCTGATCTACTGCGATCCCCCCTGGCCGGCGGGGCTGCATGGCCCGCTCAGCGAGGCGGTGGCCCGCGGTGGCTGGATCCACCCGGAGGGCACCTTGGTGTGGGAGTGCCCCAGTGAGCAGGTGCCGACTGCTCCGGCCGGCTGGCGAGTGCGCGATCAGCGCCGCTACGGCGGCAGCACGGTGGTGCTGCTGCAGCCGCTGTGAGGCGACAGGGCCCGGTGCTGGCGTCGGCCCTCGGGACCTCGTCAAGGGCGGCCCGGCCAGGCTGAATCTGACAGTTCAACCTGCCCCCCCTCAGGGAGCTGGGCGGCGCTGGGTGCTGTCAGGCGCCAGAGGCGTTCGCGGCGGCGTGCCCGACAGGCGTTGAGCCGCTGCAAGCTTCAAGGCGTGCGGTTGGGATGGTCAGGTTCATCACGATGGCCGCTGGCTTGAGACCTGAAGCGGCAATCCTGGCGTCGGTTCAGAAGGCCGCCTTTTCGTGATACCAGGTGGTGCTGCCGTCGTAGCGATAGTCGAGGTCGAATTCTTTGCTGGTGCCTTCGATGGCGTATCGGGCAGTCCAGCTGTAGGTGACCGGGTACTTCCTGCCGACCAGCGAGCCGTAGTTGGGCACGTTGCCACGCACGATGGGGCGATCGCGGTGGTAGCTGCACTCGGTTAGCCGGCTGCTCACCAGCTTCGCCGAGGCGCCCTGGCCATTGATCTTGCTGATCACGCCGAGGGCTGAATAGCCGGGATTGGCGGGATTGGGACCACCGCCATCGAGGGCCTCCATGTGGCCGCTGCTGATGTCGAACAGGTTGCCGCAGCCGGTGCCGCTGTAGCTGATCTCGCAGGTCGTCCAGTCGCTGTCCGATGTCCAGCGGACGCGGATCGTCAGTCCCTCGATGCCCCGTTCGACCCCGAAGCCATCTCGTCCCAAGGTGAATTCTCCACCCGAGCTGTACCCAGGCTTGATCTCGGGATTGGCCGCCAGGATCTGTTGATTGAGGCGCTCACCGCACAGATCACCGAGTTTTTCGGCCCAGGCGGCATGAGTGAGGCTGATCAGGCCAGTGCCGCAGAGGGTGAACGCTCTCGCCCAGCGAAGGAGGCCGGCGGTCATGCAAGGCTTGCACATCTGATCCGCCTGAATCTATCGCCACCCCGGGATGTGCCTGGGTCGGACTGGCCAAGGTGAGTCGCTCCCACTTCCCGGCTGCAGGGGGGATGGCCGTCAGCGCCGTGCCAGTTCAGCTGCACAGCCGCGCCATTGGCCTGCTGCAGTTTTGCCTGTGATGGTTCGAAGCCCCGACATCGGAGCGGAGCAAGGGATGGGCGCGCCTCGATGCCGGCGCGGGCCAGGCTGCTGGACATGCCGCACAACCGGAGCCGCTGCGGCCAGTCGCCATGACTCCATCTGGACTCCCTAGTGGGACTTCGGGTGAACAACCTTCAGAAGGACAGGCCAAGGAATCAACCTGCAGTTCGCCTGGCGTTCAGGATCTATTGACTGCTGCAGGCAGGGCGCCTGAACCGGCTGGCTCAGGAATGCCGGGTTGCGACGAGAATGGAGGCTGTCAGGGCTTCGGCCCCGCGCGGAAACAGGCTGTGGCTCTGACGATCGTCTGTCTGAACAGCACCGGAGTGAGGCTGCACCGTGGTGATGCCGCCCGTGGAGGCTGGCGATCAGCCGCCCAGAGCACTGCCGCGGCGGTACTGGTTCCAGGCGGCGACGAACAGGCCCAACAGGGTCACCGGGATCAGGCCCAGCACGATGCCGCAGAGGAGGGGTTCGATCATCAGGGTCGAGGGCTCGGTCGTGGCGACATTCTTCCATGATGAGGCGCATGACCGCGATTCCTCGCCACCAACCGTGACCGGCCCGTCCCCCAGTGCCGCCCCTCCCGCCGTGCTGGAGCCCGGTTCCGATGCGCCGGAGGCGCCCCCCACCGGCCGCTTCCTGCTGGCGAGGGCGCTGCTGCTGGTTGCCGTGCTCGCCCTGGCGCTGGGGCTGCTGCTCGGTTGGCTGCCCTCGCAGCGCAGCGACCCGTACACCCGCGCCACCCTGGCTCTGAGCGGCTCGGCCGGGGACGGCGGGCGGTTGTTTCGGCTCAACTGCGCCGGTTGCCATGGTCTGGCGGCCCAGGGTCTGGTGGGCCCCAACCTGCACGGAGTCACGCATCGCAAGAACGATCGTCAGCTGATTCAGCAGGTGGTGAGCGGCCGCACGCCACCGATGCCCCGCTTCCAGCCCGAACCGCAGGCGATGGCCGATCTGCTGGCCTTCCTGCACAGCCTGCCGGACTGATCCCCCCCTTCTCTTTCTGCCCCCGTCCCGCCGCCACCAGCCGCCGCTGTCGATGAGCCTGCATCTGGTTTTGGTGGAACCGGCCGGGCCTCTCAATGTGGGCAGCGTCGCCCGGCTGTGCGCCAACTTCGGCCTCAGTGAGCTGCGCCTGGTGGCTCCGCGCTGCGACCCGCTCTCGGAGGAGGCTCGCCGCATGGCGGTGCATGGTCTGCCGCTGCTGGAGCAGTCGCGCCACTTCGCCAGCCTGGAGGAGTCGCTGGCGGACTGTCGTCGCGTGGTGGCCTGCACCGGCCGCCTTGAGGGACCGCCACTGCCGCTGGAGGAGCCCCAGGCCTGCTTGCCCTGGCTGCTGGCCGGCCAGGACAGCGCCAGCTCCGCTGGCGGTGAGGCGGCGGCGCTGGTGTTCGGCCGTGAGGACCGCGGGCTCAGCAACGACGAGCTGCTGCAGGCCGGTCGTCTGCTCACCCTGTCCACCGATGCGGCCTACACCTCGCTGAACCTTTCCCACGCCGTGGCGCTGGTGCTGCATGAGCTGCATGCCCTGCGCCGCGCTGCCCGGGGCGAGATCGTCGCCCCCGCGCCGCTCCTGCCGGTCGGGGAGCCGGAGCAGGACCCCTGCGCCCGCGGCGAACTGGAGGCGGCTCTGGCGGATGCCGAAGCCCTGCTGCTGGAGGTGGGTTTCTTGCTGCCGCACACCGCCCGGGCCCGCATGGCCAAGCTGCGGGCGCTGCTGCAGCGGGCCCGCATCCGCTCCCCGGAGGTGGCGCTGCTGCGGGGCATGGTGTGCCAGTTGCGCTGGGCAAGCCGCCGCCCTTGTGCCGACGGCAGCCGCCACTAGCGTCGGGCTCCGAGTTTTTTGTCGCCGCGCTCGTGACCACAGGCCGCCCGCCTCGCCCCCGCCGCAGCCCCTGGGCTGCCCCTCTGCTGCTGCTGTTGCGGCTGGCGGTGATGGGCCTGGGACTGGGGGTGATCGTGGGCACGGGCCTCAAGCTGCTGGCGCCCCGTCTGGCCCAGGGCTCGGTGGGGGTGACCAAGGCCGATCCCACCCCGCAGCTGCTGCTGGGCGGCGGGCTGTCCGCCGGCCGTTTCGAGCCCCGCCGCGAACTCACGGCCCTCAGCCAGAGCTGGCAGAAACTGGCGGCGGCCCAGAAGGGGCTCACGGCCAGCGCCTACCTGCTGGTGCTCGATGACGGCCGCTATGCCGAGCTGAAGCCCGATCTGCCGCTGCCCGCGGCCAGCGCCATCAAGACGCCGATCCTGCTGGTCGGCCTGGAGGATGTCGATGCCGGCAAGCTGCGCTGGAACGAACCGCTGACGCTGACCAAGGAGCTGGTGGGCGGAGGCGCCGGCTGGATGGCCAACAAGCCGGTCGGCAGCCGCTTCCCCTTCCACGAGGCCGCCACCGAGATGATCCGGGTGAGCGACAACAGCGCCACCAACCTGCTGATCAAGCGCCTGGGCGGCAAGACCGCCGTCAATGCCCGCTTCCAGGCCCTGGGGCTGACCTCCACCGAGCTGCGCAACTGGCTGCCCGATCTCGACGGCACCAACACCACCAGCAGCCGCGACCTGGCCCGCTCGATCGCCCTGGTGGACACCAGCGAGAAGCTCAGCCCGCGCGCCCGCGACCTGTTCCGCGGCATCCTCGCGACCTCCGGTACCAACACCCTGATTCCGCTGGGGATGCTGATGGGCCTGGGCAAGGATTCCTCCGATCCCGACAGCGAGCTGCTGCCTCTGGGCATCACCGTGCTCAACAAGACCGGTGACATCGGCATCGCCTACGCCGACGCCGCCCTGATCGAGCTGCCCAACGGTCAGCGGGCGGTGGCGGCCTTCATGGTCAAGGGTCCGTTCAATGACCCCCGCTCCGCTGAACTGATCCGCAAGATGGCCGGTGCCGCCGCCAAATCGCTGGTGACCAAGGGATGATCTGCCCCCGTTTCCATCGCCGCCCGGCGCTGCTCCTGGCCTGCCTCGCCCTGATCCCGGCCATGCCGCTGCCGCTGCTGGCCAATGGTGCGGCTGCCCCGGCCGCACCGGCGCGTCCCCAGCCGCAGCTGCGCCTGCAGACCGTGGCTCCCCTGAGCGGAGGCCTCGATGCGGTGCCGCTCGTCAACGACAACAACCCCGAGCTGATCCGCGAGCCGGGCATCCTGCTGTCGAGCTTTGATCCGGCGCGCGGCTGGAACGGTCAGCCCCTGCCGGTGGCCGGAGCCCATCTGAACAGCCCGCTCAACGGCAGCTTCGGCCTGTTCAGCCACCACGTCTACGCCGGCAAACCCGAGACGCTCGACTCGACGCTGTGGCTGGCGCTGGTGGCGGCGCCGCGCGGCAGCCAGCCCGTCAGGCTGCGGCTGATCAATGGTTCGACGGCCCTGTCTCAGTCGCCCGACGGCAAGCAGCCCTCGGCCCCGTTCCTGCCCCTGCCCACCCTGCTCGAGCAGGGCATGACGCCGGTGTGGGCGGGGCCCGGCAGCCGCGTCGCCACCGAACTGCTGCGGCGCGCGCGCAGCCCGCTGCTGCCCGAGAGCTGGACCCTGCCGCCGGGTCAGCTGAGCACGCTGCTGGTGCTGCCGATCCCGGTGCGGGGCCTCGATCCGCTGCTGAATGGCCTCAACCTGCAGCTGCGGCTGCACAGCGACGGGCCACTGGACCTGGCCACCCTGGCGGCCTTCGGGCCCAATGACCAGCCGCCGCCGCCGGCCCGCTGGCAGGAGCTGCTGCAGGGTGGGCTCAGCTCCCGTGAGCATGCGCCCTCTCCGAAGGGAAGCAGCGGGCCGATGATCTACTCGCGCGTCAGCGGCATCCAGCAGGGCAGCCTCTGGCGGGCGCGTCTGGCCGAGCCGGGCCAGGCGGGACTGCCGCTCAGCCGGGCGCCGATCTCCTGGCCGATCGCCTCGCTGGAGCGCGGCAGCCTGGGAACGAAGCAGGTGCAGACCGCACCCCTGAGCAGCTTCTATCCCGGCACGGCCTGGGCCGCCCACGGCAACTACGGCGTCGAGTACGACCTGACGCTGCCGCTGGTCAACGACGGCCGCAGCCGCAGCGGTGTGCAGCTGGCGTTCGAATCCCCGCTCAAGGGGGATGGGGTCCAGGGCGGCCTGCGCTTTTTGCCCACGCCCGGTCCTGGCGTCACCTTCCGCGGCACCGTGGAGGTGAGCGGCCTGGATGGCCCCGATGGCCGGCCCCAGGGTCGGCGCGGCTTCCATCTGGTGCTGCGCAGCGGCCAGAGCGGGCCGGTGCTGGGCACGGTGACCCTCGATCCCGGCGCCCGCCGCGAGGTGCGGGTGCGGCTGATCTACCCGGCCGACGCCACAGCCCCTCAGGTGCTGACGCTGCTGCCGCTGGCGTCGCCGGCAGGCTCCGTCGCGCCGGCGTCAGCGGCTCCGACCAGCCGCCGACTCTGAGCGCCGCTCCGCGGCGCCAGCCATCAGGCTGCGGAACACATCCGGCTGTTGCCTGGCTGCTGCCTCCGGATCGGCGGCACGGGCCAGCGGTCTCCATGCTGCGGACGCCGCAGGGCTGTCCGGCCTGCAGATCCGATGCCCGATTGGGCCTCTGATGGCCTGCATCGGGCGGCAATGATCAGCGGCGGACCGCGATCCCACGATCCGGTCAACGCCGTCGGCCCCACCGTGCTCCTCACAGAGATGGGTCAGCAGGTGTGGGGCGAGCCGAACAGGGGCGATCCGATGCGGGCGCGCATCCCGGCCGGGCGCTTCGGTGAACCGTTCGAGGTGGCGGAGCTGGTGCGCTTCCTGGCCTCGCCCGCCGCTGATGGCATCAACGGCCAGGTGCTCCGTCTCGATGGGGGCTTGTCGGCGGTCTGAGACCTCGTGCTGGTGAGGACCTGGGCCGCCCGCGGCTGCTCCGTCGGCCTAGGCGCGGCCACGCCTCCGGCGCCTTGCCGGTGATCCCGCACCCTGGCGTCAGGGTCGTTCCACGCCCCTCGCGGGGCCTGTGAAACAATCGCCGACATCGCCAGCCATCGCTCCGTGAGTCAGTCCAGGAAGCGCAGGGTCTTCCCCTTCACCGCCATCGTCGGGCAGGAGGAGATGAAGCTTGCCCTGCTGCTCAACGTGATCGATCCGCGCATCGGCGGCGTGATGATCATGGGCGACCGGGGCACCGGCAAGAGCACCACGATCCGGGCGCTGGCCGATCTGCTGCCCGAGATCGATGTGGTGGCCGGCGACCCATACAACAGCTCTCCCAGCGACCCGGACCTGCAGAGCGCCGAGGTGCGCCAGCGGGCCGAGCAGGGCGAGACCCTGCCGCTGGAGAAGCGCCAGGTGCCGATGGTGGACCTGCCGCTGGGCGCCACCGAAGACCGCCTCTGCGGCACGATCGACATCGAGAAGGCCCTCA
>CAYNGR010000118.1:0-9775 GCA_964396755.1 uncultured Cyanobium sp.
GAGGAAATGGCCCACGTGGCCAAGCGGGAGAACCTGCCCGAATCGCTGGTGATGGAGGAGGTGGCGCGGGGCCGCATGATCATCCCGGCCAACATCAATCACCCGAATCTGGAGCCGATGGCGATCGGCATCGCCAGCAAGTGCAAGGTGAACGCCAACATCGGCGCCTCGCCCAATGCCAGCGATGTGAGCGAAGAGCTGAAGAAGCTCGAGCTGGCGGTGAAATACGGCGCCGACACGGTGATGGATCTCTCCACCGGCGGCGTGAACCTCGATGAGGTGCGCACGGCGATCATCAATGCCTCGCCGGTGCCCATCGGCACGGTGCCTGTGTATCAGGCCCTCGAGAGCGTGCACGGCTCGATCGAGAAGCTCTCGGAAGACGACTTCCTGCACATCATCGAGAAGCACTGCCAGCAGGGCGTCGACTACCAGACCATCCACGCCGGCCTGCTGATCGAGCATCTGCCCAAGGTCAAGGGACGGCTCACCGGCATCGTCAGCCGCGGTGGCGGCATCCTGGCCCAGTGGATGCTGTACCACCACAAGCAGAATCCGCTGTACACGCGCTTCGACGACATCTGCGAGATCTTCAAGCGCTACGACTGCACCTTCTCGCTGGGTGATTCGCTGCGGCCCGGCTGCCTGCACGACGCCTCCGATGAGGCCCAGCTGGCCGAACTCAAGACGCTCGGTGAACTCACCCGCCGCGCCTGGAAGCATGACGTCCAGGTGATGGTCGAGGGCCCTGGCCACGTGCCGATGGATCAGATCGAGTTCAACGTGCGCAAGCAGATGGAGGAGTGCAGCGAGGCGCCCTTCTATGTGCTCGGGCCCCTCGTCACCGACATCGCACCCGGCTACGACCACATCACCAGCGCAATCGGCGCAGCGATGGCCGGCTGGTATGGCACGGCGATGCTCTGCTATGTGACGCCCAAGGAGCACCTGGGTCTGCCCAATCCTGAGGACGTGCGCAATGGCCTGATCGCTTACAAGATCGCCGCCCATGCCGCCGACATTGCGCGCCATCGCCCGGGGGCCCGCGATCGCGACGATGAGCTGAGCCGCGCCCGCTATGCCTTCGACTGGAACAAACAGTTCGACCTGTCGCTCGATCCGGAGCGGGCTCGCGAGTACCACGACGAGACACTGCCTGCTGACATCTATAAGCAGGCCGAGTTCTGCTCAATGTGCGGTCCGAAGCACTGTCCGATGCAGACCAAGATCACAGACAAGGATCTAGAAGGGTTGGAAGCGGTTCTGAAACAGTCGGCCAATCTGAACGTCACCTCCGAAGCCTGACCTTCCCTTCCGGACGGAGAAGCATCTGTCCTTGAATCTGCTGGTGGACGACGTGAAGCCAGCAGATTGCCGGTTTGTCAACCACTCGTATTCCCTCCTTCTCCGCATTGCCTGGGAAAGGCAGAGGAGCCGAAACTGTACCGGGCTTGGCTTATACCTCTGAATGGAGCCGATGCGTCAGAGAACCTTTTCCGGGGAGCGGGCATGCCCAATCCCCGAGAACGCCAGTGTGCCATTCCCCAACCAGCTGTCTTGGGCATGTCTCCTTGGGGCCACCAGCCAGGTACTCAAGCGAGGCCTGAATGATTCGTGAATCCTTACGGTCTTGATCGAACTGAAACGCCTCGCCTGCTCCGGGGACAAGGACAGCTGCGAGCCCACGACGGGCCTGATGGTGGAAGTTTGCGTTACTCAGCGAGCTGGTCTCCTCGCTTGGCTGGGCCGAAGGGGGCGTCCTCTGATCGCAGCTCTGGATGCAGTTGGAACAGGGCGTGGTCAGTCCTATGATTGCTCAGACTGAGGAGCATCTTGAAAGAGTTGCCTTTTGAAAACGGATCGACGCAACAGCGGCAGGAGCCCTCTTCTGTCGCATTTGAGCTGAACATCCAGGCAACCTCCGGATTCCCGACTTTGGTTCCCTCGCTTGCACGGGAGCGTCATCTTGACTTTCGTCTACTTGCATCGCCGCAATATGGCAGCCTGGCCAAGAGCGGTCGCGCTCCCGATCTCGAGCTTTCAAATGCACGAGGAGTCGCAATCCATATTCATTGTTATTATATCGATGAGCTTTCGCCAATTCTGCGAGCACTCGAGAACTGCATTGATGCCTTTCCTGCAGATTCTGCACTTTTCCTGACAACCGACACAGAGGAAAAGCGTGACCAGATTATTAGCCTGATTACAGACAGCGGCCTGGCAGACAAGAGTCTTTTGAAGCTCGTGAAGCTTGTCGAGAATCGAGGAAGAAATCTTCGGCCGTTATTTCACGATATTTACCCGCTGATCTCGCAGTATGATGTTGCTCTTCATTTGCACGCCAAGCGCAGTGTCGGCAATAGTTTTGGGCGACAATGGTTGCTCGATATGCTTGATTCGCTGATTCCCTCCACATCCTGTGTTGACTCCATACTTTCCGCCTTCAGGAATCATCCAGAGCTTGGGCTGATCATGCCACAAGCTGGAGAAGTGATCCGACCACTGGCGAACTGGGGGTCTAACTTCTTGCTGGCTCGAATGCTCTCTGCCACGATATTCCCTGACCGCATTCTAGAGCCGCAGGCTCCATTGGTATTTCCTGCTGGAATGATGTTCTGGTTCCGGCCTGTTGCTCTGCAGCAGATGGCCAATGCATGCACACGACTTGTCTCCTTCGTCTCTGAACCAGTCGCTCCGGATGGCACGTTGTTGCACGCTCTAGAGCGCCTGTCAGCACACTTTTGCGAAGCGGCTGGATATCGCTGGGCATTAGCCGTCTCGAATCATGACATTTCGTTGGATAAAGATGCGGCAAAGACGTTTTTAGGATTTAGTGTTTGGGCCAAAAATGAAGACGCTTATCTTCATGCTACACGCCGGCTTATCGATGAGCTAAAAGGAGGCATCAATACGCTAAGACTAAGCATTGAAAGTCTTGGGACCTTGTGTGAACAGCAGTCCTCTAAGCTGCTAGCATCCCAAGAAGAAGCTTTGCTCTTGTGCCAACAGCTGGATTCTGCTCTCGGCGAGCAGGTCAAAGTGGACTCAATGCTGGAGGCTCGCATCGGTCAAGATGCACTCTCAAGCTTGGGTCGGGAGGGCGAGACCAGCGAAATGATAAGCCTCAGGCAACGATTGGACGCACTTTTTCATTACCAAGCAGAACTTCGTGCGCAATGTGAAGCACTGGAGCTTCAGTCCCAGGAAGATCGACAGGAATTGGAGAGCAGCCGCCGGCACTGGGATCATGAACGTGAACAGTCTGAGTCACGGCTCAGGACTCAGCAGTTGGCCATTGCTGATCTAGAGCTACGAGTCCAGGAGGCGACGCTCCAATTGGCTGAACAAGTAGAGCTGCTTGATTCACGGCATCAGGAACTGTCGGAACTGCAGAGCAGGTATCAACAGGGTCAACATGATCTCAATAAACTAAGAGAAATCGCCGCACGATATCAGCAAGCGAAGAATCAGATCAGCGACCTCAATAGTCACCTTGCCAACCGAGACGAGCAAATTTCAGCCCTCCAGTCGCAATGCAGGGAGACTGTCGAACAATGTGAGAGACTTAGTCGTGAGCTGATCGAATCTCGATCAGAAATCTCTCGATTGGAAGATCAGATTCTAGCGGAGCGGATGCAACGCTCGGTGTTGCAAACTCAGCTTCAGAAGAGTTTCCGTCATCGAATCCGATCGATCTATACGTCATGGTCGCACAGGTTGATGGCTCACCCACTGCTCTCACCTAGCAAATGCGAAAGCCAGGGAGACGACTCTTGAAGCCGCTACGTTTCGTTTCGAATGCTGTTCGGCACGCCGTCTCGAGCTGGGGGTCACCTCAGCGTCATCAAATGGAGCTGCCGGTTGCTGGCCAGTCACTGTCTATTCAACATCATTCAACTGATCAGGATCAAGACGGCCTCGACGCACCACTCAACGTGACGGGTCCAGGGATGGGACTTGACACGTGGGCTGTTCATGCCTGGTTGCAGTGGCTTCCACTCACGACGGATGATCTCGCTCAGTTGGAAGATGCCTTTAACGGTAATTCCCCATCTTCGCCGTCATTAGCATCCACCGCTCTTCAACTGGGACCACTCGACCTGCTGCAGGATGTCGAATGGGATGCCTTACGTCGGAAGGCCGTTGTTTATGACCCTTTCCCTGAACGCATTGAGGGTCTTCGTGAACAGAAAGTGGCGGCCCAACTACTCTCCCCTACCGATGTCCCCAATGGCTGGTTGAAAAGCTCGGACAAGCAACTTCAGGATGCTTCTGAAAAGCTAGGTCTCCCGCCTCCACAATCGCTGCTGCGACTCGCTGAAGACCAAGATGGGATCATGCTTTGCCTAGGCAGCGCAGGGGAAGAATGGGAAGCCGCGATTCCTGGATCTTGGCTTGCTTTGCCTGCTTTTGATGATCTTGTCATTCAAGATTGGAAGAGTGCCAGATCTCTAGCATGCTGGCTGAACACCTGCTGCCGCTTGGGATTGCAATTGGTTCGCATTCACCCTCGTTTAGAAGAGTTTTATTGCACGCCTTATCGAGCACTGGTTCGTCCGAAGCCTAGTGCTGGGATTTCCTGGATCACCCCTCCGATGGTCTGGGGATCCATACAGCCGCGTGAGCTTGCCGAGGAGGTTTCCTGGCTCCGCGCCGGCAGACCTATTCCCGAGATCCCACCCACTCCACAGCCTGTCACTCAGACACTTTGGGCCAACACTCAGCACAGGCCTGTCAGGGCAACGATATGCGTGAGTCTGCATAACTATGCTGATCGCATTATTGGGGCACTCGATAGCTGCTTAACCCAGACAGAGGAACAACTTGAATTGTTGATTATTGATGATGCTTCAGAGGATGACAGCGTCAACGTCGTGCAGCAGTGGCTCGATCATCATGGTTCGAGGTTTGTGGACGCACGCTTGTTGAGCCATCCCTTCAACTGCGGACTCGCGGCTGCCCGTAACTCAGCCTTCTCGGCAGCGAAGGCCGACTGGTGCTTCGTTCTCGATGCTGATAACCAACTTGAACGGAACGCCGTCAGAAACTGTCTTAAGTTAGCGATGGAGTGCTCCACGAACATTGCTGTTGTTCACCCTCTTGTGGCGCTCAAGGAGGAGAATCGCAATCCTCGCCAACAAAGTGCTAGCCTGCTGACGAGAATATCATGGCAAAAGCAGCAGTTTTTGCGTGGCAATCTTGTGGACGCCATGGCATTGATCCGCAAGAGTGCCTGGGAGCGTGTTGGTGGCTTCACGCACATTCCTGGTGGCTGGGAAGATTTTGATTTCTGGTGCAAGCTCATCGAAGCTGGTTTTGGTGGCGTCCTCTGCCCGCAGAAACTTGCGGTTTATAACCGTCATCAGAACTCAATGCAGTCCACACAAACCATTCAAGGCGAAAGAACATTGAAGAGAATCTTGAAGAGTCGTCACCCATGGCTAAAGATAGAGGATGAGATCGTGACTTGACAACGCTTCTATCTGAGTCTTTTTCGAGTTTCCCAGTAGTCAGCAACATAGCAATGACGACAGGAATCTGAGCTTTTGCAGCTCTCAACTAAACCACCAGACAGCCTTCACTTATTGGGAGTTCCGCTCATGGCGACCACGACAGAATCCCCGGCGATGCCAGCTATTTCCTGGTTTCTGGGTCAGTCATTTGGCCGCCTTCTTAAACGTGTCATTGAGCAGCCACTCGCCAGAAGGATTCTGCATCGCAATCCATCTCTATTCCAGGTATTTACAAAGATTCACCGGCATATTCCTGGCTCCGTCTATCGGAAGAGCAAGCGGCCATCAGCACGTGATGAAAATATCCGTACGATCGCCATGTATCTGCCACAGTTTCATCGTATTCCTGAGAATGATTTGTGGTGGGGCGAGGGGTTTACCGAATGGACAAATGTTCGACGAGCTGTCCCGATGTATTCGGGTCATTATCAACCTCACATTCCCCACCCTGATACAGGCTACTACGACCTATCTGACCCGGCCGTCCTTGAGCGGCAAGCCGACTTGGCGAGTCGTCATGGAATCTTTGGATTCTGCTTTTATTATTATTGGTTTGACGGAAAAACCCTTCTAGATAAGCCACTACTGGCAATGTTGGCATCAGGTCGCCCCGATTTTCCATTTTGTATTTGTTGGGCCAATGAGAACTGGACCCGTACGTGGGATGGACTGGATCAAGAGATGTTGATTGCACAGCGTCATGAAGCTGACAGTGATGAGCGGTTTATTATTGATATAATCCCCATCCTTGGCGACTCTCGGTACATTAAGATTGAGGGTAAGCCGATCCTATTAATTTACCGGCCCGGCCTGCTTTCGGATCCGCTAGCTGCGTCTCTGCGATGGCGTGATATTTGTCGTCGACATGGTATCGGTGAAATTTATCTCATAGCTGTTCGTAGCTTTGACAAAAACAATCCACTTGAGATTGGTTTTGACGCTGCAATTCAGTTTCCGCCACTGCAGATTCCTTGTCAAGATCTAGCCTTAACGGAAGGGTCCGTGATTAAGACGGTGCCGGATTTTCAGGGTGTGATCAGGGCTTATCATGACGCGGCTGAATTCTCTCTTTCGGAGCTGAGGCCTTACGACTATCCACTCCATCTCGGGATCATGCCATCCTGGGATAATACAGCCCGCCGCTTGGAACGCGGCACGTCGTGGTATGGCGCTACACCATACCGCTATGGTCAATGGCTCCGCAAAGCGATCGAGCGGACGATCAGCGAGCACATCCCCGAGCAACGCCTCTTATTTGTAAACGCCTGGAATGAGTGGGCTGAAGGGGCACATTTGGAGCCTGATCTTCACTTTGGCTACCGATACCTACAGGAGACTTCCGAGGCATTGCTGGAGTCGCCATCACCAACTATGGAACCACTGAGCTGCCCTTGGAAGACTGATCTGCGGATTCTAGTCATCAGTCATGATGCGGCCTTGGCCGGTGCTCAGATGGTCCTGCTACGCACCCTGAGAGCGTGGAAACGAATGGGCTTGGCAAACGTGCGAGTCGCTTGTGTTGAAGATGGCATCCTTCGCCAGGACTTTGTCGCTCTCTATCCCACAATCTTTCTCTCTGATGAAGATCACGTGGAGCTCAAGATGGATGCCCTAGAACGCTTTGCCTCCTTCCACGGGAGGGGTTGTAGCTTTATCTATAGCAACACCGTAGTCAATGGTCCTATCCTCTCCTGGATTAGACACCTTGGCGTTCCTATTGTCACCCATGCCCATGAGCTTGAGCGCTCGATTCAACGTTGGGCTCCTGGGCATATCTTTCGCGGCACTGTACGCAATAGTGACAGCTTCTTAGCTGCTGCTCCAAGCATCAAGGAGAATCTGGTCAATCGTCATCGGATTCCGGCTAAGCGAGTTGCTGTCATCCCTGCCCATATTGAGGTCGAGAACCCGTATCTAGATCCAGCCCACATAGAGGCACTAAAGGCCGAGCTTGGATGCGATTCTCATCGCTTATTAGTTGTTGGTTGCGGGACGACTGATTGGCGCAAAGGTCCGGATCTATTCTGTGCTGTCGCAGAGCATGTCGTTCGTCAGGTTCCTGATGCACTCTTCCTGTGGATTGGTGGAGACTCCTCATATTATCAAGACTGGATTCACGCCAAAGGGCTGGCTTCTACGATTCGTTTTCTCGGCACGAGGTTGGACGTCCGAGAAATCCTTCAAGTGGCCGATGTCTTCTTCTTGTCATCCCGCGAAGATCCGATGCCGCTTGTCGCTCTTGAGGCGGCAGCTGCATCCCTACCTATCGTGTGTTTTGAAGGCGCTGGCGATATTCCGACAATCTTTTCTTGCGATGGATGTCTTTCATTCCCCATGGAAGACGTTCAATCTGCTGCGGTAGCGATTGCACGTCTTGCTGATGATCCAGACCTAAGAGCGCGCCTGGGTGCGAGTGCACTCTCAATCGTCAGCCATAATCATGACAGCCACCGTGCCGCGTCTCTGACCCTGCATCTTTTGGCCAAAGCAGCAGGGCGTTCGATCTCGATGCAAGAGATTCTCTCCGCCAAGCCACTCGTCTCGGTGATTGTTCCAAATTACAATCACGCTAGCTACCTTGGAGAACGTCTCCGATCGATTGCCGCTCAGGGCATAATCGATATTGAATACATACTGCTTGACGATCATTCAAATGATGGCAGTCTTGAAATTCTTCGTGATTTCAGCCTGCTCGAGCCGCGCGCTCATCTGTGTCGGAACGATCAAAATTCAGGTTCCACATTCCGCCAGTGGCAAAAAGGCCTGAAACTGGCGCGCGGGCGCTATGTGTGGATTGCGGAGTCGGACGATTCGGCTTCACCTGGTTTTCTTGAGACGCTGGTTGCGGTGTTGGAGGCCAACCCTGAGGCTGTTTTGGCCTACTCACAGTCGATGATGATCGATGTCAATGGCGCTCATCTGGGAGTCCCTCTTGATTGGACCAACGATCTTTCTGCTCAGCGCTGGAGTCAGCCGTATGTTGCCTCTGGGCGCCAAGAGTTGGAGGCGGCTCTCATCCATAAAAATACCATCCCCAATGTCAGCGCGGTGCTTTTCCGCAACCGACCCGACCTCGCCGGGATGATTGATGTTGAGTCCCGCTTTTGCGGCGACTGGATGACCTATGTCCGGCTTTGTGGACTAGGGGGTTCCATCGCTTTCGTTCCTGAGCCCTTGAATTATTGGCGTCAGGACAGTTCCAATGTGCGCACGCGCGCCCCTGGCGTCTTGGAATGGGAGGAGGGGCAGGCTGTCGTGGCGACCGCCGCTGGATTGCTGGGTTATGAGCCGCGTGCCTCTGCGGAGGCGCTTGATCGTTTTCTGCAGCGCTGCAAGGATTGGGGCCTGTCTATGGAGGCAGACGCTTAGGAGTTTGCAGAACAACCGTGACACGAAGCGCCATCTCTCTTCCCAAGGTCCTGGTCACTATGGGAGTTGATGGGATGACTCACGATTGCAGTGCGGTCATCTCCCTCTGGATTGGGCCGCGGGCTGATCCTCCTTGCGGACTTCCATCACTGGGGAGCATCCTGTTCATGACAGCGCCTCCATCCGCCTGAGCAGGTTGTTCAGGCGGATCAGGTTGTAGGCGATCAAGCGCAGGTTGAATACGGCACTGACTCGGTCGGGCCGCGCAGCTTGAAATGGCGTAGGTGTGCTTTCTCACCAGGTCATTCGGCGAGCAACAGCTGCAGGCGCTGCTTGGGGATGAGGCCACCGAGAGCCATGTTCCACCTGCGGCCGTGATCGAGCCCCAGATAGCGAGGCGGCCTCGGTGACTGCCAGGAAAATTGTTGCCCCTGCCGTCGATCAGGCAGTCATCAACAATGTAGCCGCAGTGATTCCGTTTTCTGGTGACGGCGGACTGATCCAGACCACCTCCGGTTGACGCCAGCAGCGGGTGCTGCAACTCCAGCGACGGGGATGACGTGCACGTGCCTGCTCGTCGACGCGGGCACAGTGGCTACTGATCGCAACGGCTTCTCCGCTGTGGCGTTGGGATGGCGTCACGAACCGGCTGCCGCTGTGGCGGTGCCGATCGTTGTACCCGCTCACGAACGCCGTCACCCAGGTGCAGGCCTGCTCGCCGCTGGTGAAAGGCCGGCGGGGGTAGTCCGGCCGATCCTTCATCGTGCGGAACAGCGACTCCGAGTAGGGGTTGTCGTTGCTCACCCTCGGTCTGGAGACGGATCTGAGCACCCGCAGCTCCTCCAGGCGGCTTTCCAGCGTGGCCGCCCGCATGGCGTTGCCGTTGTCGGCAT
>CAYNGR010000119.1:0-9753 GCA_964396755.1 uncultured Cyanobium sp.
CATACACCGGGTAGACCGGGTCGGTGACGGCGATGCGGTTGCCCTCGCCCAGGATGTCGAGGATGTTGGCGCTGTCGCACTTGCTGCCGTCGGAGACGAAGATCTCCTCGGCGCTGATCTGGCAGCCGCGGGCCTGGAAGTCGTGGGTCGCGATCGCCTCGCGCAGCCACAGGTAGCCCTGCTCGGGGCCGTAGCCGCGGAAGCCTTCGCGCGTGCCCATCTCATCGACGGCGGCCTTCATGGCGTCGCGGCAGGCCTGCGGCAGCGGCTCGGTGACATCACCGATGCCCAGACGGATGATCGGGGCAGCCGGGTTGGCCTCGCTGAAGGCCTTGACGCGCCGGGCGATCTCGGGGAACAGGTAGCCCGCCTTGAGCTTGAGGTAGTTGCCGTTGACCTGAACCATCGGAAGGCGCCTGCGCGGGTGCGGATGGCGGGATTGTCCTATGGCGCGGGGCGGACCGTCGTCGCAGCGCCCCGGCGGCGGCGCGCGGCCGCGCCCGCGGCTGCCAGCCCACGCTCTGCATACGATCAACGCAGTGCCGCCTGCGCTGCCTTGACCGCCGCCTCGCCCGTCGCTGCTTCTGAGGCCGCCGCCGCGAGGACTCTCGCTCCCGTCGACTTCGACCTGCTCGTCGACCGCAGCATCAGCAAGCCCGCCCGCTATCTGGGCAATGAGCGGGGCGTGCTGCTGCGTGACTGGGATCAGGACTGGTCCGCGGCGGGGGTGCGCTGGTGCCTCACCTACCCCGAGATCTACGAGGTGGGCGCCAGCAACAGCGGCCACATCATTCTCTATTCGATCCTCAACAGCGTCCCGGGCCAGCTGTGCGACCGCAGCTACCTGCCGGCCCCGGATCTGGCCGGACGGCTGCGCGCTTCCGGGACGCCGCTGTTCGCGGTCGAGAGCCGGCGGCCGCTGCTGGCCTTCGACATCCTCGGCTTCTCGCTCAGCTATGAGCTGGGCGGCACCAACATCCTGGCGATGCTGGATCTGGCGGGAATTCCGCTGCACGCCGCAGACCGCGGCGATCTGCCGCTCGGCCATCCCGAGGCACCACCGCTGATCTTCGCCGGTGGACCCACCGCCACCAGCAACCCAGAGCCGTTCGCCGCCTTCTTCGACTTCATCGCCCTCGGTGACGGAGAGGAGCTGCTGCCAGAGATCGGTCTGGTGGTGGCGGAGGCCCGCGCCGCCGGCCTGTCGCGCCGCGAGCTGCTGCGCGATCTGGCCCAGGTGCCTGGCGTCTATGTCCCCTCGCTGTACGGACCCGGCGCCGATGGGGTCACGATCGAGCCGTTGGAGCCCGGCCTGCCGCGCCGCATCCTGCGGCGCACGGCCACGCCGATGCCCCACTACGCCATGGGGCTGGTGCCTCACATCGAGACCGTGCATGACCGGCTGACGGTGGAGATCCGGCGCGGCTGCACGCGCGGCTGCCGCTTCTGCCAGCCCGGCATGCTCACCCGCCCGGCCCGCGACGTGGAGCCCGAGGCGGTGGTCGAGGCGGTGGAGGAGGGGATGCGCCGCACCGGCTACAGCGACTTCTCGCTGCTGTCCCTGAGCTGCAGCGATTATCTGGCGCTGCCGGCGGTGGGGGTGGAGTTGCGCAACCGCCTGGCGGAGAAGAACGTCAGCCTCACGCTGCCCAGCCAGCGGGTGGATCGCTTCGACAGCAACATCGCCCACATCCTCGGCGGCACCCGCCGCGCCGGCCTCACCTTCGCGCCGGAGGCGGGCAGCCAGCGTCTGCGCGACATCGTCAACAAGGGCCTCACCGATGAGGAGCTGCTGCGCGGCATCCGCACCGCCATGCAGAGCGGCTATCGCAAGGTGAAGCTCTACTTCATGATCGGCCTGCCCGGTGAGACCGACGCCGATGTGCTCGGCATCGCCGAGACCTGCCGGGCGCTACAGCAGCAGTGCCGAGATCTGGGCCGGCTGGAGCTGAACCTGACGATCAGCAACTTCACCCCCAAGCCGCACACCCCGTTCCAGTGGCACAGCGTCAGCACGGCGGAATTCCGGCGCCGCCAGGAGCTGCTGCGCCAGGCCCTGCGCCAGCTGCGCGGCATCAAGGTCAATGTCACCGATGTGCGCCTCTCGGCCGTGGAGGATTTCATCGGTCGCAGCGATCGGCGCCTGGCGCCGGTGATCGAGGCCGCCTGGCGGGCCGGGGCCGGTCTGGATGCCTGGTTCGAATCGGCGGAGCGCACCCATGCAGCCTGGACCGGTGCGATCGAGGCCGCCGGCCTGGCCGGTCGTTACCGGGAGCTGGAGATGGGCGGCTGGGGAAGCACCGAAGGGATGACGCCCGAGCAGCGGGCCGCCTTCTGCCGCCAGCCGCTGCCCTGGGATCACATCGACAGCGGCGTCGACAAGGGCTGGCTGGCGGAGGATCTCGAGCGCGCCCTGGCGGCGGTCGTGGTGCCCGATTGCTCTTTCGATGGCTGCAGCCATTGCGGGGTCTGCGGGCCTGAGCTGGGCCACAACGTGGTGATCCCGCCGCCGCCGGTGCCGCCGGCCCTGCCGGCGCGCAGCCCCGCCAGCGAGCGGGTCAGTCGCCTGCGCTTCGGCTTCCGCCGCAGCGGTTCGCTGGCGCGCATCAGTCATCTCGACAGCGTGCGGCTGATGGAGCGGGCCCTGCGCCGCAGCGGCCTGCCGGTCAGCTTCACCGGCGGCTTCCATCCTCTGCCCAGGCTGCAGTTCGCTCTGTCACTGCCGCTGGGGGTGGAGGGCCTGGGTGAGTGGTTCGACCTGGAGTTCACCGAGTCGCCGCAGCGGCTCGATCCCGAGGCGACGCGTCGGGCGCTGCAGGTCGAGCTGCCGGACGATTTCCAGCTGCTCTCGGTGGCGGCGGTGCCGGTGTCGGCCCCCAGCCTGTCCCAGGAGGTGGTGCAGGCGCACTGGCGCTTCAGCCTGGTGCCGGTTGCCGCTGACCAGGCGTCCATGCCGCCTGAGACGGCATGGATGGACGCGATCGTCGACCTGCTGCAGGCCGATTCATTGATCTGGAACGACACCGACAAGAAGGGGCGTCCCCGCAGCCGCGAGTGTCGCCCGGCGCTGCTGCGGCTGGAGCGCAGCGCCGAAGCGCTGCAGCCCGATGGTGCGGTTGCGATCGGCCTGGATCTGGAGGCGGCCGTCGATCCCGCCGGTCGCAGCCTGCGGCCCGAGCAGATCGCCCACTGGCTGGGAGAGCGCCTGGGGCTGGCCTTGGAGCCCGGCACGGTGCAGCGGCGCAGGCTGGTGCTGCAACCGTGCTAACTTGACCACAAGACGGATGATCGGTCCGGGGTCTAATCCCACTCAGGGATGTCCCAACGACCATTCCGCTCAGGTCTGATCGGATCATTCCTATCCGATCCGCGTTCATGCCTGGCGGAATCCGGCTCGAGAGACCGACCCCAGGGTTGTGCTCGCGGCCAGGGTCTGCCTCCTCCGGTCTCCCGTCAGACGCTTCCCTCCGATCGCTCGCTTCTTCGCGAACACCGCTTCGGATAGCGCTTCTCTTTCACTTCCGGCCGTTGTTCCGGTGCGCCCCGCTGAGCGCAGGATCCGCTGATCCGTTTCCGGTCAACCCCGACCATCTGGTCGGCACACCCGCCCCCGATGGGACCCCGATCCTGGGCGGGCCGGTTCGCTTCCACCCTTCCCTGTCCGCGTCAGGAATTCTTCCCCGATCGCCGTCCCTCTCGGATGGCCTTCCGGCCACGCCGACAGCTCCACCTGCCCAGCGGTGGCAGGGCTCACCGAGTCGAGCCAGCTTTTTCCATGCCCCAGCAGATCGTCATCGCCGAGCAGCTGCGGATCGCCGCGGTGCTCAGCGACGAACGCGTCGATGAATTGGTGGTGGCCCAGGGCCGCTATCAGATCGGCGACGTCTACCTCGGAACGGTTGAGAACGTCCTCCCCGGGATCGACGCCGCTTTCGTCAACATCGGCGAGAGCGAGAAGAACGGTTTCATTCACATCACCGACCTTGGGCCTCTGCGGCTGAAGAAGGGTGGTGCCGGCATCACCGAACTGCTGGAGCCGCGCCAGAAGGTGCTGGTCCAGGTGATGAAGGAGCCCACCGGCAGCAAGGGCCCACGGCTCACCGGCAACCTCACCCTGCCCGGTCGCTTTCTGGTGTTGCAGCCCTATGGCCAGGGCGTCAACATCTCCCGCCGCATCAACGGCGAGAACGAGCGCAACCGGCTGCGGGCCCTTGGCGTGCTGATCAAGCCCCCCGGCGCCGGCCTGTTGATCCGCACCGAGGCCGAGGGCGTCGCCGAGGAGCAGCTGATCGACGATCTCGAGGCGCTGCTGCGTCAGTGGGAGGCGATCCAGCAGGCGGCCGAGACCGCCAACCCGCCGGTGCTGCTCAACCGTGACGAGGACTTCATCCATCGCGTCCTGCGCGATCTGTTCAGCCCCGAGCTGGTGCGCGTGGTGGTCGATTCGGCCGACGCCGTCAACCGGGTGAAGTCTTTCCTCGGACCCGATCAGGCCACAGTCAGCGTCGAGGCCTTCCACGGCGAGCCTGGCGAGATCCTTGAGCTGTTCAAGGTCAATGCCGCCATCCGCGATGCGCTCAAGCCGCGGGTGGAGCTGCCGTCCGGCGGCTACATCATCATCGAGCCCACCGAGGCGCTGACGGTCATCGATGTCAACTCCGGCTCGTTCACCCGTTCGGCCAATGCCCGCGAGACGGTGCTGTGGACGAACTGCGAGGCGGCTCTTGAGATCGCCCGCCAGCTGAAGCTGCGCAACATCGGCGGGGTGGTGATCGTCGATTTCATCGACATGGACTCGCGCCGCGATCAGCTGCAGCTGCTGGAGCACTTCACCCAGGCCGTCCGCGACGACTCCGCCCGACCCCAGATCGCCCAGCTCACCGAGCTGGGACTGGTGGAGCTGACCCGCAAGCGCCAGGGCCAGAACATTTACGAGCTGTTCGGGCGTCCCTGCCCCAGCTGCGGTGGTCTCGGCCATGTGGCGGTGCTGCCGGGCCGCGACACGCTGCAGCCTCTGGCCACCGTCTCGGGTCTGGTCCGCTCGGTGACCACCACCCGCAGCGATCTGCCGGCGGTCGTGGCGGCTCCCGCCGAAGCGGGCGGCGGTCGTCGTCGCCGTGGCGGCCGCGGCGGTCGTGGCGGCGAGTCCGTCGAGACCTCGGCGTCGCTGCCGGAGACTCCCGCCTACTCCAACGGCGATGCCGGCGTCAGCGTGGAGCGCGGTGAAGCTCCCACCCGCCGGGTCGACCACGAGTTCGTGGCGGTGCCGATGCAGCCTGAGCAGGAGCGGGTCTATGGCTGGTTCGGGCTCAATCCAGCTCTGCTGCTCGATCCTGTGCCCAGCGGCGACAACGTGGTCGTGCGCGTGGTGCGCCCCGGCGTCGATGCCGAGGAGGTGCTTGAGCAGGCCCGCCAGCAGCTGGCCGCCTCCGGCTCCCGTCGTCGTCGTCGTGGCCGCGGCGGTGAGGGCCGAGGATCCTCGTCGGCTGAGCTGGCCGGTGAGGCCATGGCCGAGGCCGGTGGCAGTGCCTCCCCGGCCGCCGTGGAGCAGCCGATGCTCACCATCACGCCCCTGCCCCTGCCGGAGCCAGGGCCCACAGCCAGCAGCGAGGCTGCTGCTGCGCCAGCGCCCGAGGAGGCCGCTCCATCGCGCCGCCGCCGCCGCTCCAGCAGCGCCGTGGCGGACGCAGAGCCCCGCACCGAGGTCAGCGCTGTGCCCGAGGCCGCAGCGGCCAGCCCGGCGGCTGAGGTCGCCGAGGCCGCTGAGGCGCAGTCCTCCTCCGAGCCGCGCCGTCGTCGCCGTCGCTCCTCCGCCAGCGGCTGAGCCCTGTGGCGGCCCGGCCCGATCGCAGCGGTGATCCCTGGCATGGTCAGGATCCCGCCAGTTGTGCCGGCGTCGATGAGGTGGGCCGCGGCTGTCTGTTCGGCCCGGTGTTTGCGGCGGCGGTGGTGCTCGATCGTGAGGCCATCGCTCGGCTGCTGTCGGCCGGCCTCACCGACAGCAAGAAACTGTCGCCCTCCCGCCGGGCGGCTCTGGTGCCGCTGATCCAGAGCCAGGCCAGGGCCTCGGCCGTGGGCCAGGCCAGCGCCGGTGAGATCGATCGCCATGGCATCCGCGCCGCCACCGAGCGGGCGATGCATCGTGCCCTCGATCGCCTGCCGCAGCCGCCGCAGCTGTTGCTGGTGGATGGGGTGCTGCCGCTGCGGGGCTGGAGTGGTGAGCAGCGCACCCTGGTGGCCGGCGATCAGCGCTGTGCGGCGATCGCCGCCGCCAGCGTGCTGGCCAAGGAGGCGCGCGATGAGCTGCTGCGCCGCCTGTCAGGGCGCTATCCGGGCTATGGACTGGAGCGCCATGTCGGTTACGGCACCGCTGCCCATCGGCAGGCGATCCTGCGGCTGGGGCCCACGCCGCTGCACCGCCGCAGCTTCCTGCGCAAGCTGCTGGGCGAGCCTTCGGCGGAGCGCCGCTGAGATCTGGGAGCACTCCGTTCCGCTTCCGATCAGCCAGGCTCAGATCGGCCCGGCCTGCCTGGACCCGGCCCCATAGCCCGCGCCTCAGCGTTTCAGGCGGCGCTGCTGCCTTCGGCCTGCTCCTGACACCAGAGGCGGAAATCGCCCAGCAGCTGCTGACCCACCCGGTTGCGGATGCCCAGCAGGATCCCCGCTAGCACCGAATGGCCGGTGGCCTCCAGGATGCGGGGCGGAATCAGCCGCAGCAGCGGCGGCTGGCTGACCGTGACCGAGAGGCTCGCTTCACCTTCGAGGCCGGCGCTGGAGGCCTCCAGCCAGGATTCCAGACCCAGCTGGAAGTCGTCCACCAGACCGAGTCCCTCCAGCTGGCAGTCGAGGGCCTGCAGTTCCAGCCGGCCCTGGCGGCAGTGGGCCTGCAGCTCGACCACGGGCAGGATCTGCAGCTGGAACACCTGCACGCGCGTGACGGTGTAGCGGTAGTGACCAGGGCCGAGTGGCTCCAGCTGGCGCGGATCGAGCAGGGCGTTCACCACCCGGGTCTCATCCTGCAGGTAATCGGCCAGCAGCTCGCAGTTCTGATGAACCGGCAGAGCCAGTTGCTGTCGGGCGCTGAAGGCCAGGGTCATGGCATGGAGCCCGGCAGGGCATGATCCTATCCGTCCTGTTTTCCCGCCCCCGAGCCATGCGTCTCGCCTTTCTTGGCCCCGTCGGCACCTATGGGGAGCGGGCGGCTCAGCAGCTGGTGCAGCTGGAGGGTCTCGGGGAGGTCACCTATGTCCCTCAGGCCGGGATCCGCGCCGTGATTCAGAGCCTGGCCAGCGGCGACTGCGAGGCCGCCGTCGTGCCCGTGGAGAACTCGGTGGAGGGAGGCGTCACCACCTGCATGGATGCACTCTGGGAGCATCCCGACCTGACGATCGCGCGGGCGCTGGTGCTGCCGATCCGACACGCCCTGCTGGGCAGCGGCCCGCTGGAGGGCATCAGCGAGGTGCTGTCCCATCCCCAGGCCCTGGCCCAGTGCGCCCAGTGGCTCGAGCAGCATCTGCCCACGGCCCTGCAGCTCCCTACCAGTTCCACAGCCGAGGCGGCCCGCCTGGTGCGCGGCAGCCGCTTCCGGGGCGCCATCGCTTCGCTGGAGGCGGCTCAGGAGCATGGCCTCAGCGTGCTGGCCTATCCGATCAACGACGTGCCCGGCAACTGCACGCGTTTTCTGCTGCTGCGCCGTGGCGAGCGCTCCAGCCAGGGACCGCTGCTCAGCCTGGCCTTCTCGCTGCTCTCCAACAGGCCCGGTGCGCTGCTGGAGGCTCTGGGCTGTTTCGCCGGCGAGGGGCTGAACATGAGCCGCATCGAGTCACGCCCGTCCAAGCGGGAGATGGGCGAATACATCTTCTTCGTCGATCTTGAGCAGGGCGAGGCTGCTGAGCCGCTGCAGCAGGCTCTGGAGCGGCTGCGTCCGCTGTGCGAGCACCTGGTGCTGTTCGGGGCCTACCCGCTCACCACCGTCAGCGCCGAAGAGGCGGCCTGAGGCCAGGGCTTGAGGCTCAGGCCCGGGGTTTGAGGCCGCGGAACACGCCGAACTGCATCAGGCCGTTGCGGAAGGCCCAGTCCATCAGCAGCAGGGTCGGGGTTTCGCGCAGGCCCTGCAGCACAGCGCCAGGCCCAAGGCCGAGCACTGCGCCGGGACGGCGCACCCCTTCGGCGATCGAGTCGATCCAGGAGGGCAGGGTGGCGCGGGTCCAGTCGCCGGTGTCGATGCGGATCCCGTCGCTCCAGCGGCTCGTCTGCAGATTGGCCTGCAGCGAGCGGATGCTGGCGAACTCGGGGTGGGCCCACTGGTCGAGCAGCTGACGCATCACCCAGCGCTCGCGGCGGTCCATGGCCCCATCCCTTGGATCGCGTCGGTTCCAGTCGGCCACCGCCAGCAGGCCGCCCGGGCGCAGCACCCGCAGCAACTCATCGGCATAGCGCTGCTTGTCGGGCATGTGGGGCCCGGCCTCGACGCTCCAGACCGCGTCGAAGCCCACACCAGGACCGCCGTCCGGAAGGGCCAAGTCGAGGGCATCCATCACCGCGAAGCGGCAGTTGGGCAGGTTGGCAGGAGTGAGCTGGCGGGCCCGTTCGATCTGGGCGGGACTGATGCTGATGCCGAGCACCTCGAAGCCGTAGTCGCGGGCCAGGATGCGGGCGCTGCCGCCGATGCCGCAGCCCACGTCCAGCACGGTGGAACCGGCCGGCAGGCGGTCGAGACCGCTCCAGCGCACCAGCTCGTGCACGAACGCCTCCTTGGCGGCACGGAAATCGCGGTGTCCGGGTGGATCGCCGTAGTGACCGAGGTGCACGTGCTCGCCCCAGAGGCGCTCCAGCAGTCGATCCTCGGTCCAGCGGTCATAGGCATCGGCGACGCTGGCGCTGTCCTGATAGCGGCGGCTGCGCCGCAGCCACAGGGCCGAGGCGATGACCACGATCAGGGCGAGGAGCGTCAGCGACAGGGCCAGAGCCTGCCAGGAGAGGGTCATTCGCGGTCCAGCTCCTCGAGGCCCGGGTCCTCCGAATCGGGGCCGGTCAGGGTGTCCTTGAGCACCGTGCGCGCCGCCAGCTGACGCCGGGTCTGGTCCAGCAGGTCGTATTCCTGGCGCAGGCGCTCGCCGGTGTCGGTGATCTCAAGCAGCGCCTGCTGGTGATCGGCCACCGGGCCGCCCAGATGTGAACCGATCCAGAAGGAGAGTTCCCGGGGCAGATCCGGCAGGTCCGAAGGAAGGCTGGAGGGCTTGCCGATCAGCTTGCCGGTGAGCTCGACGACATCGCGCAGAGCCTGTGACACCTGGCTTGTGAGGCTGGTGAGTTCATCGTGATCGTCGCTGACCTCATCTTCGATCCAGCTCACCAGGCCAACCCGGAAGGGCGCATCGCGCACGATGTTGAGCACCCGGAAGCGCTGCTGTCCCAGGGTGACGATGTTGCTGCGGTCGTCCTCCTGGTTCTGGCAGTGCAGGATCTCGGCGCAGCAGCCGACATCCGCCATCTTCTGCTGCTGGGGGTCCCAGCGCACCACCCCGAAGCGACGGTCCTCGGCCATCACCGTGCGCAGCATCATGCGATAGCGCGGCTCAAAGATGTGCAGTGGCAGCACCTCCTGGGGGAACAGCACCACATCGGGCAGGGGAAACAGCGGCAGTTCCCGCACGGCGAGCTCGCTCACGCCACCAGGCTGCCGTGGGCGTCGCGGCAGAGAGGCTGGGATTGGACCGGACCGGGACTGTGCAGGCGTCGCAACGCGGAGGG
>CAYNGR010000120.1:0-9581 GCA_964396755.1 uncultured Cyanobium sp.
TGTTCGCCGCCACGGTGGAGGCCAAGGCGCGCGGCTATCAGGTGGGCCAGTTCAGCTTCAACGTCAAGGGCGGCCGCTGCGAGGCCTGTGGCGGCCAGGGCGTGAACGTGATCGAGATGAATTTCCTGCCCGATGTCTATGTGCAGTGCGATGTCTGCAAGGGGGCCCGCTACAACCGCGAGACCCTGCAGGTGACCTACCGGGGGCACACGATCGCCGACGTGCTGCAGATGACAGTGGAGCAGGCGGCCGACGTGTTCAGCGCCATCCCGCAGGCGGCCGACCGGCTGCGCACCCTGGTGGATGTGGGGCTGGGCTACATCAAGCTCGGCCAGCCGGCCCCGACCCTCTCCGGCGGCGAAGCGCAGCGGGTGAAGCTGGCCTCGGAGCTGTCGAAGCGCGCCACCGGCAAGACGCTCTATCTGATCGATGAGCCCACCACCGGCCTGAGCTTCTACGACGTGCACAAGCTGATGGAGGTGATGCAGCGGCTGGTGGACAAGGGCAACTCGATCCTGGTGATCGAGCACAACCTCGACGTGATCCGCTGCGCCGACTGGTTGATCGATCTGGGCCCCGAAGGCGGCGACAAGGGCGGCCAGATCGTCGTCTGCGGCACCCCTGAGGAGGTGGCGGCCCATCCCACCAGCCACACCGGGCGCTATCTCAAGCAGGTGCTGGCGCAGCATCCGCCTCAGGAGCTGGCGGCGTGAAGCCCCGGCGCCAACGGGACCTGGCTCGCCAGCGGGGATCAGCCGCAGCTGCGAACCGGCGGCACGTCGTCCTCAGAGCCCAGCAGCGAATGACCAGCTCGTGAACGCGTCTTGGCAGCCCGCCGCACCGAGCGGAAGCCGCACCCATCCGCAGCGCCGAGAACGGCATCCAGCGCTCACGCCGGGAGCATGGCCTGGGTCCTGAGGCGGCCGACACGGCTGCGCGCAGCCAGGCTGTTGCCGGCAAGCCCACAACAACCGCGTCAGGGCCAGACCCATCCCCCGCGTGCATCCGGCTACCTCGCCCCATCCAGCCATGGGACAGGACGCACGACCGTCACAGACCTCAGCCGTGGCGAAACCCACCGAGTCGCCCCGCCCGCCGCTCAGGGCTCACGCCGCCAGGGCGCCTGGGTGAACCACCAGGGTGTCTCAACCAGCATCGCGCTGTTGAGCCGGCGGGCCGAACCATCAGCATCTTCACGGACTGGAACGGAGGGTGAGGCGACGGCCGGTTTCCGACGCGGATAGAGAGGCAATCACGACAGACCTCAACTCCAAAGGAAGGAACTCGATCGACCGCAGATGAATGTCTTGCCGAGAAGAAGGCCGGCGACAGGCAGGAACAGCTCGGAATCACAAGGGCGAGCTTGCTGACTTCAGGGGCTGCCACCTGGCTTCGAATCAAAGCGATCATCACCGTGTCATTCCTGTTGATGAAGCTGCTTGCAACCGCCGCGCAGGTCGGCAGCCCGACGAGCTGAACGGCAAGCCGGGAGTGGGCCGATGCCGTCAACACGCGAGGCTGCAACGGCAACATCCACGGTCAGATCATGGACCTCCATCGCCACGAGCCTTCCATGTCGACAGAGAGGACCTGAAGGCCTTGAACGGCGGTCGCTGACGTCGTCGCCGAAACCACGTAGCCGGCAACGATGCCCCAACCCCATGAATGCCAGAGGCTGAGGACTTGCGGCCAGTGGGTTTTGCCACAAACCAAAGACCACACGACCATCTGATCGAGACCTTCACGCCGCGATCGTCAGATCTGCAGGAGCGCTCCGCGCCTGCCTCGAGCGCCTCCATTGAAGCCGTGATGCTGCGCAGAACGACAGTGTGCGAGCCCCTACCCTTGCCGCATCCGTCTTCCAGTGGCTCGCCGCTGTACGCCAGTGACTCCGAGACTCCTGCGCCGGATCCCCGCCTGCCTGCTGGCGGGCCTGTCGCTGACGGCAGCCCCCGCTCGAGCCCTTGAGACCGTGAAGCTGCAGCTGCCGCTGCTGCAGACCGACTTCACCGTCAAGGTCAGTGAGCTGGCCAGCCCGCGGCTGCTGTTCAGCGGCAACAGCGATCTGGCTCAGCTGGATCAGGCCACGGGCGGCCGCATCGGACGGCACCTGAGCCAGCTGATGACCACCCCGCTGCCACTGCCGGTGCGCAGCCTGGTGAACAACGCCATCGGCACACCGTTGTTCGATCAGGTGATGCTGGTGGCCAGCGCCCTGGTGGAGGTGCAGGACCTGCCGCCGGACCTGGATGGCACCAGGCTGGCGTCGGCCCTCGATCAGATCCCGGCCGGCAAACCGATCACCCTGCTCGCCCTGCTGCAGGCGATGCCCGGCCAGACCGCCTCGATCGACCTGGAGCGGGCGCTGTACGCGGTGCAGCGGCTGCAGCGCCAGCAGCGGGCGGGCATGGAACTGGTGGCCGAGCTACCGCCGGTGAGCAGCGATCCGACCCTCAGCGGCCCCGGTTCCCTCAAGACGTTGTCCAGCAGCGTCTCGATCCCGGTGCGCCACCGCACGGAGCCCCTGAAGCTGCAGCTGATCACCCCAGCCCAGGGCGGCAATGGCCGGCTGGTGTTGATCTCCCATGGCCTCTGGGACAGCCCGGCCAGCTTCGAGGGCTGGGCTGAGGCCCTCGCCTCGCGCGGCTATGCGGTGATCCTTCCCTACCACCCCGGCAGCGACAAGCAGCAGCAGCAGGCGATGCTCTCCGGCCAGGCGCCGCCGCCGCCGCCGGACGAACTGCGCAAGCGGCCCCTGGATGTCTCGGCCGCCATCGATGCGGTCGCCGCCGGTGGCATTCCCGCAGTGCAGGGCGTTCGCAGCGACCGGGTGGTGGTGATCGGCCATTCCTGGGGAGCCACCACGGCCCTGCAGCTGGGTGGGGCCCGCCCCAGCGCCGACCGGCTGCGGCAGCGCTGCACCGACCTGCGCGATCCCGAACGCAATCTCAGCTGGGTGCTGCAGTGCAGCTTCCTGAAGGCGGCCGACCGTGCCTCCCTGGCGGATCCGCGCGTGATCGCCGTGGCGGCTGTCAGCCCGCCGATCAGCCTGGTGTTCGACCGGGGAGCCGCGGCCGGGATGCAGGCGCGCAGCCTGATGGTGAGCGGCAGCCATGACTGGGTGGTGCCCTCCGGACCGGAGGCGCTTGAGCGCTTCCAGGCCGTACGCAACGCCGGGCATCAGCTGGTGCTGGTGAAGGGCGGCGATCACTTCAATCTGCGCGCCCCCAGGGAGCAGGGAGCCAGCGCGCCGCTGTCCCCGCTGCTGGTCAGCTGGACGAATGCGGCCTTCCAGGCCGGCGACCGTGTGCGTCCGGCAGCCGGAGCCCTCCCTCTGATGCCGCCCGCGGGCTGGGGCAACACCAGTCTGCCGCTGGTGGAGGCCAGCGCCGCCACCCCCTGATCAGGGCAGCGCGGGCGGCAGTGCTGTCCTTGCGGCAGCCCCCTCAGGGGCAGTCGACCATCGCCGGGCCATGGCCACGCCGCTCGTGGCTGGCCCGATCCACACCTCAGCCTCGACCGCTCATCAGCGGGTCAGTAGATCGGCTCCTCACCGCTGCCGGTGGGATGCTGGGTGTTGGTGTCCGGCATCCAGTAACTGAGGCTGTCCTGCCAGTAGAGCCGGCCAGGGAGCCGCTGGGTGCTCAGCTTCGTCTGCGCCATGGCGGTCAGCAGCTGGGTCATCTCGATCGGCGACAGATCGGTGAGCACGTCGTTGCCGGCGATCCTGAGCAGCTCCGGCAGGCGGGTGAGGGTGGCGGGCTGCGCCAGCTTGCCGAACACCTTGGCCATCACCAGGCGCTGGCGCTCCATGCGGCCGAGATCGCCGGCCTCGTCGTGGCGGAAGCGCAGGAAACCCTCCAGTGCCTCACCACGCAGCACCTGGGGCCCCGGGTAGAGATCGATGTACAGCCCCTGGGCATTGTCGACGTAGACCATGCGCTTGGGCACATCCACCTCGACCCCGCCGAGTGCATCAGCGATCTTGGCCACGGCATCGAGGTTGAGCTTGAAGTAGCGCTGCACGGGGGCTCCGATCAGCTTGGCCACCTCCTCCTTGGCCGTGTCCACACCGCCGAGGGCGAACAGGGAATTGGCCTTGATCGTGCCCAGCTGATCGGTCTCCACGAAGGTGTCACGCGGCACCTGCGTGACCAGGGTGGTGCCGTCCTTGACCTGGACGGTGAACATCACATCGGTGTTGTCGCCGACCTTGTCGCGACCCATCACCAGCACGCGACGGTTGCCGCTGGCCATCGGATTGACGATCGAGGCCAGGCTGTGGGGGGCATGCATCAAGCCAGCCATCAGGCCAGGCAGCTGATGCAGCAGGGGCGAGGCCAGGCCATAGCCGAGGCTCAGTCCCAGGCCGAACGGCAGCCAGAACTGCCGCCGCGGCCGTCTCGATGCGGAAGCACCCTGACGACGCACCAGCAGCTCGGGCAAGGAGGCATCGGCGCGGCGGCCCGCACGGGCTCTGCGGTCCTCCCGACGGGTGGAGCGCCGCGTCGGGCGTAGCGGCTTGGGGGCTGGGGCCTGTGCCATCGGACTCCTGGCTGGGCGCAGGTTACGGCCAGGATCCGCTTCGCACCAGGGTCGTCGACGGTTCAGGAGCCGGCCAGGCAGCGGATCTGCGCCGCCGCGGCATCAGCCCTGGCCCGGGCCTCCTGCTCGCTGGCAGCACGGGCCAGGGCCACCCCCATGCGCCGGAACGGTCTGCTGTCCGGCTTGCCGAACAGCAGCACCTGGGTGTCGGACTGGCGCAGCGCCTCGGCGACGCCTTCGTAACGGACGGTCTCACCCGACTCGCTAGCGAGGATCACGCGACTGGCGGCCGCTCCCAGCGAGCGGATCTCGGGGATGGGCAAGCCCAGCACCGCCCGCACATGCAGCTCGAACTCGCTGAGGTTCTGACCTGCCAGGGTGACCAGACCGGTGTCGTGCGGCCTGGGCGACAGCTCGGAGAAGACCACCTCCTCGCAGCCCGGCTCCCCGCAGAGGAAGAACTCCACCCCGAACAGCCCTGCACCACCGAGCTCATCGGTGACGGCACGGGCCATCTGCTGGGCCGCCTGCAGCTGGGCGGTGCCCAGGGCCGCCGGCTGCCAGCTGCACTGGTAGTCGCCGCGCTCCTGGATGTGGCCGATGGGCGGGCAGAACAGGGTGGGGCCGTTCCACTGCCTCACGGTGAGCAGCGTGATCTCCAGCTCGAAGCGCAGGAACTCCTCGACGATCACGCGCGTGCCGATGCCGCGCGCACCGGCCTGGGCCGCCTGCCAGGCGACCTGCAGGCCCTGGCGGTCGTGGACCACGCTCTGGCCCTTGCCCGAAGAGCTCATCACCGGTTTGACCACCACCGGGAAACCGAGCGGCTCGGCAGCCGCCAGCAGCTCCTCGGCGGATTCGGCATACGCGAAGCGGGCCGTGCGCAGGCCCAGCGGCCCTGCAGCCAGATCGCGGATGCGATCGCGGTTCATCGTCACGGCCGTGGCCCGGGCCGTGGGAATGACGGTGATGCCCTCTGCCTCCAGCTCAGCCAGGGCATCAACGGCCAGGGCCTCGATCTCTGGGATCACCACGTCCGGCTGATGACGTCGCACCACGGCCTTGAGCGCCTCCGCATCGGTCATGGCGACGACCTCGCTGGCATCCGCCACCTGCATCGCCGGCGCCCCGGCATAGCGGTCGACGGCGATCACCCGGCAGCCGAGGCGCTGGGCCGCGATCGCCACCTCCTTGCCGAGCTCACCGCTGCCCAGCAGCAGCAGGGTGCGGGGGAAGGGGCGCGAGGCAGGATCCATGGGCGGCGCCACAACGGCAGGTCAGTGGTTCCGATCCTGGCCTGCCAGGGGGCCTGAGACTCCCAGCCGGGCCAGGCCGGCGGCCCGGCCCGGGCTGGCCGGAACAGCCGCCTTCCTAGGGTGCGCGCACGTCTCTACCGCAGCCCAGTGGTCGCCACGCTCCAGGGTTTCGCCCTGCTCCCTCTGGCCCTGCAGACCGCGGGCGATGCCGGTGATGGCCTGCAGATCTTCGGGATGGACATGGCCGGCCTGCAGAAGTGGACCTTGATCTATCTGGCCGCTTCGTCGCTGGCCTTCGTGCTGGTGTGGGTGATCGGCTTCCTGCGCCGCTGAGCCATGCCCCTCCTGCCCCCGCTTCATGGCCAATGACGGCAAGGGCCTGGACCTATGGGCCAGGCCATCTGACTGAGGCCTGGCCCTGGCGTCACCGCAGGAGCCACCTGGTTCCACCCCTGTGGCATCGGCCGCGAGGGTCGTGGTGAGGGCCCGGTGTTCCGGCTCCGAGGCCTGGGAACTCCGGGACCTGAGAACAGTGTTGGCCGCCGACGGATGGGTCCTGCAGGGCCGGGCGACGGGCACCCAGTCGGGAGGGCCGCGGTCTGCAGCCAGCCACGCGCAGGGTGGCCCGTGGCGGCATCACCACGCCGGGCGCACGACTCAATCCGCCATCTGGGCCAGCAGGGCCGCAGCCACGCCGGCGGCGCCTCAGTCGTTGAACACCGTCAGCTGACGCTCGGGCGGCTCCTCGCTGATGAAGCCATAGGCCTCGAACACGGAGGGATCGGGATGGGTGATGCGCGGCCCCTCGGGGCTTCGCTCGATCCGGAAGCCCTCAGCCGCCAGTCGCCGCATCAGCGCCGCCGCCTCCTCGAAGCGCGCCGCCATGGCGTCGAGACTGACGCAGTCGGCGGTGAGGCCCGCCTCCCGCCAGGTGAAGTAGGCCATCGCCGGTACTGCCGCGACCTGACCTGGACATTCTGCGCCCGCAGGCGGGAACAGCGGCAGGGCGGAGCGGCAGGCGCCCGGGCTGCTCAGGCGGGCAGCAGCAGCAGGCCGAGCAGCACCAGGCCCAGGCTGACGCCCCAGAAGGCGAGCACCACAGCCTGCTCCGGCAGGCCACCGAGCTCGAAGTGATGGTGCAGCGGCGCCATGCGGAACAGACGCCGGCCCTGGCCATCGGGCCCCTTGGTGGCCTTGAACACCCACACCTGCAGGATCACCGACAGCGATTCCGCCAGAAAGACCCCGCCCATCAGCAGCAGCGGCCAGAGGCTGTTGCTCAGCAGGGCCACCGCCGACAGGGCCGCGCCCATGGCCAGCGAGCCGGTGTCACCCATGAACACCCGGGCCGGATGGCGGTTCTGGCTGAGGAACCCGAGCCAGCAGCCAGCCATCGCTGCGCAGAAACCGGCCAGGGCCGCATCGCCGTCGTTGCCGCGCAGCATCAGCTGCAGGGCCATGCCGCTGAACACCACGGCACCGCAGCCGGCCGCCAGACCGTCGAGCCCGTCGGTGAGGTTGGTGGCGTTGCTCTCCGCCAGGAAGACGAACAGGCCCAGCGGCCAGATCAGCAGACCGAGCGGCAGCACCCAGCCCAGCGGCAGGCCGACATCACCGGGAGCGCCCCCGCCGAGCCAGCCGCCCCAGGCGGCCCAGACCAGGAACACCACCGCCGCCAGGGCCTGCAGGGCCAGCTTGCCGCGCGGCGTCAGTCCGGTGTTGGTGCGGCGGGTGAGGCTGCGCCAGTCATCGACGGCGCCGATCGCCATGTAGGCGAGGGTGATCGCCGCGGTGGCCAGCAGACGCGGATCGCCGGGGCTGATCCAGGCTCCCACCAACACGCCCACCGGCACCACCAGCAGTCCGCCCATCGTCGGAGTGCCGGCCTTGCTGTGGTGCGCCTGGGGTCCCTCCTCGCGGATCACCTGACCCAGCTTCAGCTGCCGCAGCCGCGGCACGCCCCAGGTCAGCACCCCGGCACTTGCCAGCGCCGAGACAAGCAGCGGGATCGTGAGCGCGGAGTTGGCCACCAGCGCATCGCTGGCCAGGGCGGCGAGCAGCAGCACCGCAGCCAGCAGGGCGGCCATCACCCGGCCGTCGGGACGTTGGATCGCAGGCAAGACGAACGGACTCCGGTGGGGACGGCCTGGCCAGATTGCCTGCACGGCTGCCCGACCGCCAGCTCAGGCCCGCGAACACGGCAGCCAGGCGTGCCATCCGCCCCACGGGAGCCGGGGATCGGCGACCGACGTCTGCAACTGAAGCCATCCACTGACCTGCCCTGGCCAGAGCGAGGGATCGGGCAGACAAGCTCGACGGCCCGGAGGCTGTGCTCACCCGGCCATGGGACGGGAACCCAGGCCGATCGCAGCGGAGCGGCCGCGCAGGGCGGCGATCCGCAAGGAAGGCCTAGAGAAGCCCCGCTGCCACCAGCACCACCGGTCGACAGGCGGTGCCGGAGAGGGAAGGCGCATCACTGCCCTGGCGAACCCTGCAAGGCCTGAGCAGGCTGGGGCGTGTTTGGCAACGCGTGCGGACCGGGGACGCCTCAGCCCGGAGTGCGTTTCAGTCTTCCCAGTCTTCCTCGGGCTGCTCGTCGGCCTGGTTGTAGTCCTCCTTCTCGCCCATCAGCGCCGAGAGCTCCTCCTCCTCGACGGTGCTCACCTCGGTGCCGGCCGTCTCCTCATCGGCGACCAGGCGGCCACTCGCCTCCAGCAGGGTGAGCAGATCGGGCTCATCGCGCAGGGGTAGCACCGGCGCCAGTTCGCGGCGGCCGTAGCGCGTCAGCGAAGGATTGATCGTGTCAAGGATGCTCATGTGCCGGCCGGGCTCACGCAGAACCAATCAACCATCTTACGCGTCAGTCCTTGCAGGATCGGCGCCGAAGCGCCGGGGCAGCGGCACACCCAAGATGCAGGGTCCGCTGCTCCCTGATCCACCAGCGCTGGTGTGTGCCGTGGTCCGTCAGGCCGCGACACCGGCAGGGCTGCGGGGCGATCCGGGATCATCAAGGCCAGGCCTCCCGCCGCGATCCCCGTGTCCAGCTCCCGCTCCGTGCTTCGCGTCTGGTCCCTGGCCCTGGCCCTCAGCGCCGTGCTGGCGGCAGCCGCGGAGCGCTGGCCGGAGCCGCTGCCGATTCGGCCTGCGCTGGTCTGGGCCCTGGTGCTGCTGCCGCCGCTGGCGATGGCACTGGTGCTGCTGGCTGGCTGGTCCCTGCCGCCAGCGGATCCCGCCACGAACGGGCAGGCAACGGCGGCGTCCGGGAACCTGCCCGGCCAGGGGAGAGAATCAGAGGAGTCCAACAGGGAGCAGGGTTGATGGTGGCCTCGGGGCACGCAGGCAGCACGACGGACAGCACGGCGGGGGCTGGCGGGCCGCGGGCGCGCCGGGTGGTGCTCGCCTATTCCGGCGGCGTCGACACCAGCGTCTGCATTCCCTATCTCAAGAACGAGTGGGGCATCGAGGAGGTGATCACCTTCGCCGCCGATCTGGGTCAGGGCGATGAGCTCGAGCCGATCCGGCAGAAGGCGCTCGACTCCGGCGCCAGCCAGTCGATCGTCGGCGATCTGATCGAACCGTTCATCCACGAGTTCGCCTTTCCCGCCATCCGCGCCAACGCCCTCTACGAAGGCCGCTACCCGCTGTCCACCGCCCTGGCCCGGCCGCTGATCGCCCGTCGGCTGGTGGAGATCGCCCGCGAGGCGGGTGCCGACGCGGTGGCCCACGGCTGCACCGGCAAGGGCAACGACCAGGTGCGTTTCGATGTGGCCATCGGCGCCC
>CAYNGR010000121.1:0-9545 GCA_964396755.1 uncultured Cyanobium sp.
ACACCGCGATCGGGCCGGAGAAGGCGATGGCGTTGTAGGGGCGGATGCCCACCAGACGGGCGATCTCGAACTGACGCAGCATGAAGCCGATCAGCGCGAAGGCGCCATGCAGGGCCACGAACGGCCAGAGGCCGCCCAGCTGGACCCAGCGGACGAAGTCGCCCTGGGCCTCGGGGCCCCAGAGCAGCAGCAGGCTGTGACCCATCGCGTCAGCAGGGGTGCTGACGGCGGCGGTGAGGAAGTTGCAGCCTTCCAGGTACGAGCTGGCGATGCCGTGGGTGTACCAGGAGGTGGCGAAGGTGGTGCCGGTCAGCCAACCGCCCAGCGCCAGGTAGGCGGTGGGGAACAGCAGCAGACCCGACCAGCCCACGAAGACGAAACGGTCGCGCTTGAGCCAGTCATCGAGGACGTCGAACCATCCCCGCTGGGGCAAACGCCCTGCAGCGATCGTCATGAGGGTGCTTAACGAAGCGTTACAGGGGTGAGTGTACGGGCAACTGGCCGTCCTGTGCGAGGGGGCAGGACCGGGACGGGGGGAATGAGCAGAAGTGCCTATGCCGCCCGCCCCGGCGGTCGGCGATTCGCCAGAGTGAGGGTTCCCAGGACCTGCAGCGGCCCATGTACGCGATCGAGCTTTCCCTGCGCCTCAGCCCCATGCCTGTCGCGGTGCAGCGCCGCGAGCTCGAGGCCGCCCAGGCCCTCTACGGCGAAGTGCGCCAGGCGCTCGAGCACGGCCAGCCGCGGGTGCTGGAGCTGACCTGCGAGAAGGAGGAGCACAAGCGCATCAGCCTGCTCAGCAGCGAGATCGTGGCCGTTCAGATCTACGAAAAATCCGCCACCGGCACCGGCGCCCGCCGTCCCGGCTTCGCGGTCGTCTCCTGATCACCGCCCCGTTGCCAGCCAGCGCAACCGCCGACGGCACCGCCGCCCCGCCGCTGCGGATCACAGGCCTGCGCTTCGGCTGGGGCTCAGGGCCGCCGGCTCTGAGCGACTGCGATCTGTGCCTGCCGGGTCCGGGGCTGTGGATGCTGGTGGGCAGCAACGGCAGCGGCAAGAGCACGCTGCTGCGCCTGATCGCCGGCCTGCTGACCCCCGATGCCGGCACGATCGAGCAGCCCGGCAGGGCGGCCCTGGTGTTTCAGAACCCTGACCACCAACTGCTGCTGCCCAGTTGCGGCAGCGACCTGCTGCTGAGCCTGACGCAATCGCTGCCGCGCCTGGAGCGCCGCCGCCGGCTGGAGGGCTGCCTGGCCCAGGTGGGACTGGCGGGCCTGCTGCAGCGCCCGATCCACACGCTCAGCGGCGGCCAGAAACAGCGGTTGGCGATCGCCGGAGCCCTGGCCAGCAACGCCGATCTGCTGCTGCTCGACGAACCCACCGCCCTGCTCGATCCAGGCAGCCAGCGGGATGTGCTGGAGCTGATCCGCCGCCTGTGCGGCCCGGGGCCGGACCAGCTCAGCGCCCTGTGGATCACCCATCGCCTCGAGGAGCTGGAGCTCTGCGACGGGGCCGCCCGCATGCAGGCCGGCCGCATCGGCCCCTGGCAGAGCGGAGCGGCGCTGCGCCGGTCCCTGGGCGGCGGCTGAGGCCCGGCCTCAGGGCAGCGGCTGGACTGCCTGACGCCTGGGCCGAGGCGACGGCACCCGTTCGAGGAGCTCCCCCTCTTGCCCATCGGCAGGGCTCGGGGGTAGGTTCTCGGGGTCCCGGCGACAGCCGGTGCATTCCTCGGTAGCTCAGCGGTAGAGCGGTCGGCTGTTAACCGATTGGTCGCAGGTTCGAATCCCGCCCGGGGAGTTTTCACAACCCATTCACCGCTTCATGACGGAGCGGTGCAGACCAATCCATTTTGTGGATCTGTCCTGAAGAGGATTGAGGCAGGGCCTTCAGGTGGTCGGCCGAGTCCCTCAGGTTCCGGACTCCGGCGAGGCAGGTGTCCCCGCAGCCGAGCCGCGCCGAAGCGCCCATCCCGCCCTGCCAGCGCCCGCACCAACCCGCCGCCAGCTGGCTTGTGGCGTGACCCTGCAGAACGCACGGCATCGTCCCTTAGAGGCGCAGCGCTGCCGTATTCAGCTCCCAGGCCGCGGCCCGCAACCAATTGCAGTGAAAGAAAAACGGAAGATTGGCGCGGCGATGATGCGGCATCGGCGGCGCAGATCCCTGTCAGTGGCTGACCTGCATCGATGCAGCCGTCAGCGGCAGGGGCTGCCGCCGGGCACCGATGGCCATCAGCAGGGTCTGCGGCGGGCTGCGGGCGTTCCGCAGGGGACCAAAAGCGAAGACAATGCAAGGCAGTTCCATCGCCGCCCGCAGAAGCGATTCGTCGGGGATGTCCCCGTCGCCCTCTGCACCGGCCTTCTTCCCCTTCCATGAAGCCCTGCATCCTGCTGATCGAGGACGACGCGGACATGCGCGAGCTGGTGGCAGGCCATCTGGAACATGGCGGCTTCGACGTGCAGCGGGCCGATGACGGCATCAAGGGGCAGGCGCTGGCGCTGCAGTACAGCCCCGACGTGATCCTGCTCGATCTGATGCTGCCCAAGGTGGACGGCCTCACCCTCTGCCAGCGGCTGCGGCGTGACGAACGCACCTCCAAGATCCCGATCCTGATGCTCACCGCCCTGGGCAGCACCAAGGACAAGGTGAGCGGCTTCAATTCCGGCGCCGATGACTACCTGGCCAAACCCTTCGATCTCGAGGAGCTGATGGTGCGGGTCAAGGCGCTGCTGCGACGCAGCGAGCGGGCGCCCCTATCCAGCAAGCACAACGAGATCCTCAGCTACGGCTGCCTGACGATGGTGCCCGAGCGGTTCGAGGCCATCTGGTTCGACCAGCCCGTGCGCCTCACCCACCTGGAGTTCGAACTGCTGCACTGCCTGCTGCAGCGCCACGGCCAGACGGTGGCCCCCTCGCTGATCCTCAAGGAGGTGTGGGGCTACGAGCCGGACGACGACATCGAGACGATCCGCGTGCACGTGCGCCACCTGCGCACCAAGCTCGAGCCGGATCCGCGCAAGCCCCGCTTCATCAAGACCGTGTACGGGGCCGGCTATTGCCTGGAGCTGCCCAGCGGCGACCAGCTCAGCAGCCTCGAACCGGTGATCCGCGAAGCCCGCGAGGCCCGCAGCAAGAGCAGCGCCGCCAAGGGCAACCAGGCGGCCTGAGGCCTCAGCGGCGCCAGGGACCGCGCCGTGGCAGCGATCTGACCAGGGTCCCTGCTGCATGCCTCGATTCCTGGGCTGATCTGCCCGAGGGCGAGGCGGGCGCGCAACGCCGCAAGGGAGCTCTGACGCCGAGCCCCGCATCATCCGGCCCCATGGCCAGGGCACAGCCCAGCGCCGGAGCTGTTGAGGCGCAGGTGAGGCTCGCTGACCCTGCCCGCCGGCCGGGAGCGAGCTGGCCAGGGGCCACGCCGGGCGCCTCCCGCACGCACCAGCACCGAGCGGGCCTGCCCAGCCGTCCCGACCCGGCTGGGCAGGCAGCGGCGGATGCCTTGCTCAGCCGAGGCTGCCGCCGAGCTGCAGCAGGGCCACCTCCCAGGCCAGCCGCGGCGAGACGTGGGCGCGCAGCTGTGCACGCAGCCGTTCGAGGCGGCGCAGATCAACCGACGGCCCCTGCCGCCGCCACAGCGCCAGCTGCCACCAGTTGAGCAGCCACTGCTGCTGCTCCCCCTCCAGCGCCTCGCACAGATCCCGGGCCAGGGCCAGCGCCTCCATCGGATCGGCCCGCAGGGTCAGCAGCCGCCCGGGCAGACCCTCGGGCAGCTCGCGCCAGCGGCGCCGCTGCTCCAGCAGGGCACCGGGAGAGCCGGCGGCCAGCTCCAGCAGCTCGGCCGGATCGGCAGGATCGGGCTGGGCCAGCGCGCCGGCCTGGCTGAGGCCGGCCAGCACCGTCTGCACCTGATCCGGGCTGAGCCGCACGAAGGGAATCTGCTGGCAGCGCGAGCGGATCGTGCTCAGCAACTGCTCAGGTGCGGCGCTGATCAGCAGCAGCAGCCCCTGGCCAGGTTCCTCCAGGGTCTTGAGCAGGGCATTGGCCGCCCCCTCCGCCATCGCCTCGACGCTCTCGAGCACCACCAGCGGCCCCGGAGCCTCCACCGGATGGCGCGCCAGGAAGCGGGACACCTCACGCACCTGCTCCAGCCGGATCTGGGGTGCCGTGCGCCGGTTCACGCCCTCCGACTCCGCCTCGGAGGCGCGCACCAACCGGCCCTGGTGCTGATACGTGGGCTCCACCCAGAGCAGATCGGGATGGTTGCCCTGCTCCAGGCGCCGCCGCAGCCCCGAGGCCTGGGGTGCCGCGGCCCCCAGGCCGATCACCCCCTCCAAAAAGCGCAGCGCCGCCCGCCGCCGGCCCACCCCGTCCGGCCCGGCGAACAGATAGGCGGGAGCCAGGCGCCGGCGCTCCAGGGCGGCGGTGAGCAACGCCACAGCCCGGGGCTGCCCCAGCAGATCGTCGAACAACTCCTGCATCGGCCTCAAGCTCAGGCGACGCCGGCAGAGCCGCCCGGCCTGGCCACCAGAGCCTGCCGCAGGGCCGCGATGCAGGCCTGAGTGACCTGCGGCGGCGGGGCTTCGGCGGCGATCCGCCACCAGCCACGCTCGCCGGCCTCGGTGGCGAAGCCGGCCGCCACCCGCGCCAGGAAGGCGGCTCCCGCCGCCTCGATCCGATCGGCCGCCCGGGCGCTGCGGCGCGCCAGCGACTGCTCGAGAGGCAGATCCAGCCAGAGGGTGACGTCGGGCTGCAGGCCGGCGGTGGCGATCGCCTCCAGCCGGCCGATCAGACCCATGTCCAGGCCGCGGCCGTGGCCCTGGTAGGCGGCGGTCGAGCCGACGTAGCGATCGCTGAGCACCCAGTCCCCCACTGCCAGCGCCGGCAGGATCACCGTCTGCACGTGCTGGGCCCGGTCGGCGGCATAGAGCAGCAGCTCAGCCTCCGGACAGGGGGCCTGCTCGACCGGTGCATGCAGCAGCAGCTGGCGCAGGGCCCGCCCCAGGCCGGTGCCGCCGGGCTCGCGGGTCGTCAGCAGACGGGCCCCCTGCGGCAGCAGGCCACTGCCCGGCAACCAGGCGGCCAGGGCCTCGAGCTGGGTGGTCTTGCCACAGCCGTCGATGCCCTCGAGCACCAGGAAGCGGCCGCGGGGGACAACCGGCGGCGGAGCTGAGTCAGCGGACACCGGCATCCCCCCGGCGCAGACCGGCAGCGGGCAGCAGCAGCGCGTTGACCACCACCGTGATCGAGCTGAGAGCCATCAGCAGAGCCGCCAGCGGCGGCGTCAGACGCAGCGAGAAGGCGGGCAGCAGGACTCCGGCGGCAATCGGGATGACGATCAGGTTGTAGCCGAACGCCCAGATGAGGTTCTGACGGACCTTGGCCATCGTGCGCGCGGCGATGGTCAGCGCCTCCAGCACCCCGTCGAGCCGCTCGCCCATCACCACCAGGCCGGCGCTCTCCTGGGCGATCTGGGTGCCGGTGCCGACGGCGATGCCCAGATCGGCCGCCGCCAGAGCGGGGGCATCGTTGATGCCATCGCCGACCATCGCCACGGGACCCTGGCGGCGCGCCTGCACGATGCGCTCCAGCTTCTGCTCGGGCCGCAGCTCCCAGGCCAGCTCCTGGGGCTGGACCCCGAGCCGCTCACCCAGACGCCGCACCGCTGCCGCCCGGTCGCCGCTGAGCAACCCCAGCCGCAGACCGCGGCGGCGCAGCTGGCTCAAGGTGGCCTCGGCGTCCTGACGAGGCTGATCCTCCACGGCCACCAGCGCCAGCAGACAGGACCCGGCCGCCAGGGCGAGCACGGTGGCGCCGCAGGCCTCCAGCTCGGCCTGACGCGCCAGCGCCGACGCGCCGGCGGCCACCCCCTGGCCGATCAGCCAGTCGAGCCGCCCCAGCCGCAGCAGCGGCGCCTCAGCGTCCTCGCTGCTGCCAGGCAGCAGCCCACCCAGTGCGGGGTGAGGCTCCTGCAGGCGGGCCTGCACCCCTTCACCGGCGACGCTGCGCCCCTGCTGCACAGGCAGCAGCTCCAGGCCGCGCCGCTGGGCCTCCTGGAGCAGCGCATGGGCCAGTGGATGCCGGCTCTGGTTCTCGAGGCTGGCGGCCAGCTGCACGACCCGATCCTGAGCCAGCGGGCCGAGCGGCTCCACCGCCGTCACCAGCGGCCGCCCCAGCGTGAGCGTGCCGGTCTTGTCGAACAGCACCGCCTGCAGCGAGGCGGCCATCTCGATCGCGTCGCCGCCGCGGAACAGCAGGCCGGCCCGCGCCGCCCGGCCGCAGCCGACGCTGATCGCCGTGGGGGTGGCCAGGCCGAGAGCACAGGGGCAGGCCACCACCAGCACCGCGATCGCCAGCTGCAGGCCCAGGGCCAGCGGCGTGATCGTGTCACCGGCGGCCGCGGCCCCATGGCCGGCATGCAGGGCCAGGCCATGGGCGCCATGCATGGCCAGGGCAGAACCGGCCGGCAAGCGCAGCACCTGGGGCCAGAGGTGGGCGCCCAGCAGCCACCAGAACAGGAAGGTGCAGGCGGCCAGCAGCAGCACTGCCAGCGCGAAGCGACCCGCCACCCGGTCCGCCAGGCCCTGGATCGGAGCCTTGCGCGCCTGGGCCTGCTCCACCAGCTGCACGATGCGGGCGATGGCGCTGTCGGCGCCGCTGCGCCGCACCTCCAGCTGCAGGGGGGCCGTCAGGTTGAGGCTGCCGGCCGCCAGCTCCTGGCCCGGCATCGCCGGCTCCGGCATCGATTCACCGGTGAGCGCCGACAGGTCGAGGGCCGAGTCGCCCTCGAGCACCACGCCGTCGACCGGGATGCGGTCCCCCGGCAGCACCTGGATGCGGTCACCGGGACGCAGGCCGCCGACCCGCACCTGCCGCGGCGGGCCGTCATCCACCAGCAGCAAGGCCTGGTCGGGCTGGAGCTCGATCAGCTCTTCAATCGCCCGGCCGGTGCGCCAGCGGGCCCGCTCCTCCAGAAAACGGCCGGCCAGCACGAAGCCCAGCAGCATCACCGGCTCGTTGAAGAAGCAGGGCCAGCCGCTGGCGGGCCACAGCAGCCCCACCACGCTCGCCAGCCAGGCGCTGCCCATGCCCAGCCCCACCAGCGTGTCCATGCTGGGCAGGCCGGCCAGGGCGGCACGCCAGCCGTTCAACAGGATGGCGCGACCGGGGAAGGCCAGCGCCAGGCTGGCCACCAGGCCGTGCAGCCAGGGGCTGGAGAGCGTCGCGAACGGCGGCCGATCGGGAAAGGCGCCGCTTTCGGCGGCATGACCCAGGGCCGAGATCAGCACCAGGCTGAGGGCGACGAACAGGCTGCGCCAACGCTGCCACCAGTCCCGCTGGGCGAGCCGTTCACGCCGGTTCAGGGGTGTGGCGTGCTCCTGGCGGGGACGGGCCTGGAAGCCCAGCTCAGCCAGGCTGGCCAGCAGCGACGCCAGCCAGTCGCCCGCCGCGCCCTCCCCATCTGCCGCAGCGCCGCTCTCGCCGCTGCGGCCCAGGCCGGGCTCCAGCTCCAGCCAGGCGGTGCGCGTCAGCAGATTGACGCTGGCCTGCCGCACCCCGGGTTGCTGCAGCAGCCGCTGCTCCACGGCCCGCACGCAGCCGCCGCATTTCATCCCCTCCACCTCCAGCAGCAGCGATCCAGCCGCTGCGACCGCAGGGGCCGAGGGGGGAGCGGAGGCCACCTGGACGCCGGCTTCAGCCGCCGTTGGGGCCACGTCATCAGGGCCAGCCTCCGCTCCGGCGGCCGGAGGGCGATGGCGCCAGGGGGTTCGCAGGGAGCCGGACGGCAACGGCAGCGCGCAGGGCCTCCCAGGCTAGGGAGACCGTGCCATTCCCCCAGCCGCGCGTCAGGGGATCGCAGAGGCTGCGAGGCCGCCGGAGCCGAGCGTCAACCAGCCTCAGGGGCGCCTGCGAGCAGCGGAGCTTCGGGGCCCGCTGCCAGGCGACCCGGCCCGACGGCTGCTGGCGGGCAGGCGGCAGAGTGGAGACACGATCCGCCCGAGCCCGCCGTGCCCCGTTCGCAGCGCAACGACAACTTCATCGACAAGAGCTTCACGGTGATGGCCGATCTGATCGTCAAGCTGCTGCCGATCGACGCCCGCTCCAAGGAGGCCTACGTCTATTACCGCGACGGGCTCTCGGCTCAGAACGACGGCGATTACGCCGAAGCGCTCGACAATTACGAGGAAGCGCTGAAGCTCGAGGAGAACGCCACCGACCGCGGCGAGATCCTCAAGAACATGGCGATCATCTTCATGAGCACCGGCGAGGAGGAGAAGGCGCTGGAGTACTACGGACAGTCGCTGGCGGAAAACCCCAATTCGCCGTCCTGCCTCAAGAACATGGGGCTGATCTACGAGAAGTGGGGCCGCATCGCCGCCGAATCGGGTGATCAGGACAGCGCCGACCGCTGGCTGGACATGGCGGCCGAAAGCTGGAGCAAGGCCGTCAAGCTCTACCCGGGCGGGTATCTGGACATCGAGAACTGGCTCAAGTCGTCGGGCCGCAGCAGCGTCGATGTCTATTTCTGACGCTTGAACCAGGGGCCCATGCGGCTGGTCTTCAGGCAGAAGCAGCCGGGGGGATGGACTGGAGCAGGAGTTCCACCGCGGCCTGCAGGTCCCGCAGAGCCGGGGGCGCGCCCGCCGGCTGCGCCACGGCAATCAGCCTGGGACTGCTGACATCGACCACCCAGTAGGAGCGGATCCCCGCAGCGGCGTAGAGGCGGGCTTTGATCTCCAGGTCGAAGCTCGGACTGCTGTCCGCCACTTCGAGCACCAGCACGGTGTCGGCGGGCCCGGGATGGGCCTCCAGGTAGCCATCGGGGCGCTGCTGCACCAGAGCCAGGTCAGGTTCCGGTTCATCCCGCTCCCCCAGGCGCAGCGGAGATTCCACCCGCAGCTCCCAGGGGAGGCTGGCCTGCTCCTGCAGCCAGAGCGTGATCAGTCGGTTCAACCGGTTCACCAACACGCTGTGTCGCGTTCCTTTGGCGATCACATCCAGCACCTCGCCGCCGATCAGTTCCAGTCGCCGCTCCGGAACGGCCTCGCACAGTCGGTGGAATTGTTCCACTGTGAACCGCGCCCCGGGGGCATGCGGTGCGGCTGCAGGCGAGGCAAGGGTCATCCGAGGGACGCCGGAATCGGCCGGTGATGCGGGAGTGTGATCGAAGCGTCGGCAGCCCGCTGACAACACCCGGGTCCGGAGCACCACCGTTGCCTCTCACCACAAGGGGCGCGATGACTGGGAAGGCCGCCCTCACTCCTCGGCCGGATTCACCCCCAGGGCCGCCACCAGCGCCTCGGCCACCGTGCCGGCCTCGCGCAGCTCCAGCCCCAGGCCGGCGGCGACCGGCCCCAGCCCGCCGCCGCGGGGCACCACCGCCCGCGTGAAACCGAGGCGGGCCGCCTCCTGCAGGCGCAGCTCCAGCTGACCCACCGGCCGCAGCTGGCCGCCCAGACCCAGCTCACCGATCAGGGCGGTGCCGGGGGGGAGGGTGAGATCGCGGTAGCTGGCCACCACCGCCGCGGCCACCCCCAGATCGGCCGCCGGCTCCT
>CAYNGR010000122.1:0-9486 GCA_964396755.1 uncultured Cyanobium sp.
TCGCGATCCTGCTGCGCTGGACCGTGCCCCGGGTGCGCATCGACCAGCTGCTCGATCTGGGCTGGAAGTTCCTGCTGCCCGTGGCCCTGGTCAATCTTCTGGTCACCGCAGCCCTCAAGCTGGCCTTCCCCGTCGCCTTCGGCGGCTGATTCCGAGAGCGCAGCGCCCCCTGCGTCAGTTCCCGGCCGGCCCCGCCATCATGGGCCGATTCCGCCCGTCCGCCCCTCCTCCCCACCAGCGTCATGTTCGGGTTTCTCAAAAAAGTCGGTGATTACACCAAGGACGCGGTCAGTGCTGCCCAGTACCTGACCCAGGGTCTGGCGGTCACCTTCGATCACCTCAAGCGCCGTCCGATCACGGTTCAGTACCCCTACGAGAAGCTGATCCCCTCGGAGCGCTACCGCGGCCGCATCCACTACGAGTTCGACAAGTGCATCGCCTGTGAGGTGTGTGTGCGGGTCTGCCCGATCAACCTGCCGGTGGTGGATTGGGTGATGAACAAGGCCACCAAGAAGAAGGAGCTGCGCAACTACTCGATCGATTTCGGGGTGTGCATCTTCTGCGGCAACTGCGTGGAGTACTGCCCCACCAACTGCCTGTCGATGACCGAGGAGTATGAGCTGGCGGCCTTCGATCGGCACAGCCTCAACTACGACAACGTCGCCCTCGGCCGTCTGCCGACCAGCGTCACCACCGATCCCTCGGTGTTCCCCCTGCGCGAGCTGGCCTATCTGCCCGCTGGTGAGATCGATCCCCATGGGGTGCCCGCTGATGCTCCGCGGGCCGGCAGACTGCCCGAGCAGGTGCTTGAGACCCTGCCCGCCAGCTCTGCATCGCCTGCAGACAAGTCCACGCAGCAAGGAGCCCAATCCTGATGACGATTGCTTCCACCACGCAGCAGATCTGCTTCCTGGTGCTCTCGGCCACCCTGGTGCTGGGGTCACTGGCCGTGGTGCTGCTGCCCAACATCGTCTATTCGGCCTTCCTGCTCGGCGGCGTTTTCCTGTCGGTGGCGGGTCTCTACCTGCTGCTTAACGCCAGCTTCGTGGCGGCTGCTCAGGTGCTCGTCTACGTGGGCGCGGTCAACGTGCTGATCCTGTTCGCGATCATGCTCGTCAACAAGCGAGAGGATCTCAGCGACATCCCGGGACTGCTGCTGCGCCGGGTGCTCTCCGGAGCGGTCTGCGCCGGTTTGTTCGCCCTGCTGCTGCGGGTCGCGTTCACCACCCACTGGGCCCTGCCCGGTCCCATCCCCGTGGGTGAAGAGGCGACGATCCGCATCGGTGAGCATTTCTTCAGCGACTACCTGCTCCCCTTCGAGCTGGCCTCGGTGCTGCTGTTGATGGCCATGATCGGCGCCATCGTGCTGGCCCGCCGCGACGTGTTCAGCACCGATGTGGTCACCGGTGAGCCGGCCGACCAGGGCCTGCTCGAGAAGGCCCGCACCCCCCTGCTGCTGGAGACCCCCTCCGGCGCCACGTCCACCCTGGCAGAACCCCGCTCATGAGCTCCTCGGCCATTCCCCTGCAGGCTTTCCTCGCCCTGGCCGCCGTGCTGTTCTGCACCGGCGTCTGGGGTCTGATCAACAGCCGCAACGCGGTGCGCGTGCTGATGAGCATCGAGCTGATGCTCAATGCGGTCAATCTCAACCTGATGGCGTTCTCCAGCTATCTCGATGGTCAGCTGGTGCGCGGCCAGGTGTTCACGATCTTCGTGATCACCGTTGCGGCCGCCGAGGCCGCTGTGGGTCTGGCGATTCTGCTGTCGCTCTATCGCAACCGCGAAACGGTCGACATGGAGCGCTTCAACCTGCTGCGTTGGTGATCCAGGCTGCTGCTCCGCCTGATCCTGCGGCAGCCATCCCGACCCACCAGCCCGCACCACTGCCGCTGACTGCTCCGCGCCAGCAGACCTCGTTGCGCCTGGCAGTCAGTCAACCCTCCGAGGCTGCCCCGAGCCGATGCCTCCTCGCTCCTGGCCGTGGTGCGCTGCCGGCGTCTCCGCTGCGTGCCAGCTCCGATCGCCGGTTCAGCTGGCCACGCTGGCTGGCGATCAGCCCGGCGGGTGGGCAGGCTGTGAGCGTCAGGTCCGAGCACGATGCGGCTTGAGCGCGTCTGGGTCATTCACCGCAGCGGCAGTGTCGCCGCCCAGCGTCAGGCCCGTGCCTGCGCCACCGAGCTGCGGGTGGAGGGGGCGATGGTCAGCGTCGCGGCCTCCGGGCTGACGGCCAATCCCTTCCCAGGCCTGCTGGCCACCGAGCCGGCCCCGCCGGATCTGGCGTTGGTGCTGGGTGGTGATGGCACGGTGCTGGGCGCTGCCCGCCACCTGGCCCCTCTGGGGGTGCCCATCCTCAGCTTCAACGTCGGCGGCCACCTGGGTTTCCTCACCCACGATCGCGGTCTGTTGCGTCCGGAGGATGGCCAGAGCCTCTGGCAACGCCTTCGCCAGGACCGCTTCGCGCTGGAGCGGCGCATGATGCTGGAGGCCCGCATCGATCGCGCTGATGGCGTGCCGCTGCCCGGCGATGCCAGCCGCGCTGGCAGCCCCGAGGTGGATGCGGCCGGTCCCCATGCCGCACTCAACGACTTCTATTTCCGTCCCTGTCTGGATGAGGTGTCACCCACCTGTCTGCTGGAGCTGGAGATCGATGGCGAGGTGGTGGACCAGTACCGCGGCGACGGCCTGATCATCGCCACCCCCACGGGGTCCACCGGCTATGCGATGGCGGCGGGCGGACCGATCCTGCACCCCGGCATCGAGGCGATCGTGGTCAATCCGATCTGCCCGATGAGCCTCTCCAGTCGCGCCATCGTGGTGCCGCCCCGCGCCAGGCTGAGCGTCTGGCCCCTGGGGGAGAGCAGCCGCCGCGTCAAGCTGTGGAAGGACGGCGCCCATGCGACAGTGCTGGATCCTGGCGATCGCTGCACGGTGCAGCGCGCTCCCCATCCGGCCCTGCTGCTGCAGCTCGAGCAGAGTCCCTCCTACTACCGCACGCTCACCCGCAAGCTGCACTGGGCCGGCAGTCTCACCGGTTCCGAACCGTCACACAACTGAGCGGACCCCTGCTGACGCGGCTGAGCCTCCCCAGCCTCCTGGCGATGCAGTGACCAAGGCAGTGTTTGCTGAAAAGAGTATGAATCTGAGCTGATGGTGCCGTTTTGCATCAATGCCGACGCCTGACAGATCTCTGATTATTTCTTAGTCTTGTGGCATGGATTACGGGCTTTCGGCGCAGCAAGCGCTCATCCTTCGCCGTGCCAGGTCCCGCGGGCTGCGCGGGGCCCGGCGCCCTCAGTTGCTGCCGCCTCTGTGGGTAATTGCCCTGGCCAGCCTGTTGCCGTTGTTGCTGATCTGGCATCCCGGCCGCTATCTGGGGTTGCTGCTGATCCCGCCGCTGGGGTTGTGGCACCGCCAGAGGGTGGAGCAGCGGCTGAAGCGGTGGGCCCTGGATCTGCGCCAGTGCCCCTGAGGCGGGGGCAGGGGCAGAATCGATCCGGTTGGCTGGAGGCCCTTCTGGCGCTTGAAATCGAACGGCGTTTTCTGGTCAGCGGCGGCCAGTGGCGGCGCCACAGCCTCTGGCAGGCGCGTCTGCGTCAGGGCTACCTCAGCCATTCCGGCGAGAGCCTGACGGTGCGGGTCCGCACCAGTGAGCCTGTTGAGGGTGAGCTCACCGCCCAGGCCTGGCTCACCCTCAAGGCTCCGCCCCCTGCGCCGGCAGCCGGCCTGGCTCTGAGCCGTCTGGAGTTCGAATACGGCATCCCGCTGGCGGATGCCGAGGCGATGCTGGCGCTCACGGATCAGCAGCTGCTGAAGTGCCGCCATGGGCTGGATCTGCCCGGTGGTGACTGGGTGCTGGATGTGTTCGAAGGGGCCAACGCGCCGCTGGTGGTGGCGGAGGTGGAGCTGGAACATCCCGATCAGTCGGTGCCGCTGCCTGACTGGTGCGTGTGCGAGCTGACTGGACGCCGCGAACTCAGCAATGCGGCGCTGGCCACCAGGCCCTTCCAGCGCTGGAGTGATGAGGAGCGCAACGCTCTGCTCGGGGCCCTCGCGATCGGATGACGCGGCTGCCGGGATCAGTCCTGCTCCGCGCCGCGACCGTCCTCGAGCGAGCAGCAGTTGAAGCCGTCGCGGCAGATCTTGCCGTTGTCCATCGCCCAGTTGAGCAGGGCGACCCGGTTCTTGGCGCCGGTCTTGGTGAAGATGTTGCTGACGTGGTTGTCCACCGTGCGCTTGCTGATCGTCAGCCGCTCGGCGATCTCCTGGTTGGTGAGACCGGTGGCCACCAGCTCGATGATCTCCAGCTCCCGCTCCGACAGGTCGCTGCGGGGCTGGGGTGGCTGGTGGGCCGACGGACGATGTGCCGGAGCCCGATCGGGGAGGCCGCGCTCTGGCATGGACGCACAGCGAAACCCGCACTGTAGGCAGGCTGCTGCTGCATGATGGGCCCCTGCGATCGGGGGTGGGCCGCTGCTGCGCGAGGCACTGGAACAGGGCGACTTCGCTGTGACGGCCGAGGTCATGCCGCCCCGCGGTGGCGATCCGTCCCATGCGCTGGCGGCGGCGGAGGCTCTGCGCGGCCTGGTGCATGCGGTCAACGTCACCGACGGCAGCCGTGCGGTGATGCGCATGAGCAGCCTGGCGCTCTGCCGGTTGTTGCTCGAGCGGGGCATCGAGCCGGTGTGGCAGGTGACCGGCCGCGATCGCAACCGCATCGCTCTGCAGGCGGACCTGCTGGGGGCCCATGCCCTGGGCATTCGCAACGTGCTCTGCCTCACCGGCGATCCCGTCAAGGCTGGCGATCAGCCCGAGGCGCGGCCGGTGCATGAGCTGGAGGCGGTGCGGCTGCTGCAGCTGCTGAGCGCCTTCAACCAGGGGCTCGATCCGGTGCAGGGAGAGCTGGCTGATGGCGGCACCGATCTGTTCGCTGGCGCGGCGGCCGATCCGCAGAGCGGCAGCTGGAGCGGCCTGGTCAGCCGCGTCAGGCGCAAGCAGGCGGCCGGGGCGCGCTTTCTGCAGACGCAGATGGTGATGGATGCCGCTGCGCTGACGCGCTTCGTCGAGGAGGTGAGCGGCCCGCTGGGCCTGCCGGTGCTGGCGGGGGTGTTCCTGCTCAAATCGGCGAAGAACGCGGCCTTCATCAATCGGGTGGTGCCTGGCGCCAACATCCCCCAGCGCATCATCGACCGCCTCGCCGCATCATCAGACCCGGCGGCCGAGGGCATCGCCATCGCCGCCGAGCAGGTGGCGACCTACCGCGAGATCGCCCAGGGCGTGCACTTGATGGCGGTGAAGGCGGAGGAGCGCATCCCGGCGATTCTCAACCAGGCCGGCATTCAGGCGCGGCCGCTTTCGCCGCTGCCGGTGGCGGTGGGCTGAGTCCCCAGCGCCTCAGGGATCAGCCTGAAGCCGGTTGCGATCCGGATCCAGTGGTCCCGGCCAGGGGCACGGCACGATCCAGGCGAGTCGAGCGCCGCTGCGGGCGCCCTCCCTCAGCCTTGGCGGCATGCAACCTTCGGCAGGCTGTTGGCCGCCACGGACGATGCGGCGCCGTGCTCTCAGCTGGCTGCCTGACTCAGCGCCAGATCACTGCCCAGCAGTTCCGCCATCGCCTTCTGCTGCGGTGAGGGTGTCGCCAGGTCCTGGCGGCGGGCGTCGGTGATCAGCCAGTCGAGGGCTGCTTCCTGCAGGTCGAAGTGGTCGCCGTTGCGGTCGACGCAGTAGCGGCCGTACACCAGCTTCTCCACCAGTCGCACGCCCGGGCCGATGCGCGAGTAGTCGAAGATGATCGAGTTGTCGATCGTGGCGCCGCTGCAGATGTGGCAGCTGGGGCCGATCATGGCCGGGCCGATGATCGTGGCGCCGTCCTCGATCCTGGTCATGCCGCCCACATAGATGGGGCCCATCACGGTGATCTTGTCCCAGTCGGCGGCCACGTTGAGGCCGGTGTAGATGCCGGGACGCACCTCCCGCCCGGGAATCTGCACCTGGCGCACATCACCCTGAAGCACGCTGCGGATCGCCTGCCAATAGTCAGGCACCTTGCCGATGTCGACCCATTCGAACTCCATCGGCAGCGCGTAGAACGGCGCCCCCGCCTCGACCAGCTTGGGGAACAGATCGGCACCGATGTCGAACGGTTCACCGCTGGGAATGAAGTCCAGCACCTCCGGCTCGAAGATGTAGATGCCGGTGTTGATCATGTCGCTGGCCGCCTCTTCCACTGGCGGTTTCTCCTGGAAGGAGCGCACGCGGCCGTCCTCGTCGGTGACGACGACCCCGTAGCTGCTCACCTGCTCCATCGGCACCCGCTTGGTGATCAGGCTGGCCATCGCCCCCTTCTGCCGGTGGCGGCGCACCGCCTCGCTGAGGTCGAGATCGATCAGGGCGTCGCCGCAGAGCACCACGAAGGTGTCGTCGAAGAACGGCTGGAAGTCCTGGATGCGCTTGAGGCCACCCGCCGACCCCATCGCCTCGCCGATCAGTTCGCCGTCCTCGATGCGGCCCTCGAAGCTGTAGGCGATCTGCACCCCGAAGCGCTGGCCGTCGCGAAAGTAGTTCTCGATCTCCTCGGCCAGGTGGGAGACATTGACCATGATCTCGTCGAAGCCGTGCTGGCGCAGCAGCTCCAGCAGAAACTCCATCACCGGTTTCTGCAGGATCGGGATCATCGGCTTGGGCGTGGTATGCGTGATCGGACGCACCCGCGTTCCCTTGCCGGCCGCCAGGATCATCGCCTTCATCGGCGTCGGCACTTCATGGTTGAGGCAGCAGCCTAGGGAGTCAGCTCAGGCCGCCAGCTCCGCGCGAGCCGGCCCCCCATCTGACCCCTCGCCGGCTGCGCCGCCGCGCAGCGACAGCGACAGGGGCTGCTGGGCGGCTGCCTCGGGTCGCCTGAGCCGCAGCGGTCCGAACAGGCCGCCCTGCTGCTCCAGTTCCACAGCGCCCTGGGAGCAGAGGAACAGCAGCGCCCAGAACACCCCGACGCGGTCGCCATCGAGCTCCTCTTCGGCTCCGGCCGTCTGCACGGCTCCATGCCAGTCCGCCACCAGCTGCTCGAAGCCCAGCCAGTCGCCGCCCGCCTCGATCCGCTGCTGCAGAAAGCGCCCCAGGGCCGCGGTGGTTTCCGGCAACTTCTCCCGGTGGGCCAGGGCCGCCACCTGGGCGATCGCCGCCCGGTCGCTGTAGCGCTTCGGGCGCTGGCGTCCGCGGCTGCGGCCCTCCTCCTGCTCCAGCCGCTCGGCGATGTCCTCCAGCTGGCGGATCAGTTCGCCCAGGGTGACGGGCCGCTGCAGCGGCGGCGGCGCGACCGGCCTGCGGATCAGATGCCGCTCCGGCCTTGCCGGCAGCACCAGGCCACCGCCCGGCTCGGCCCAGCCGTCCTCCTCGGGGCCGAAGTCCTCCTCCAGCAGCGGCGGCGGCGGGAAGGTGGCGGCCTCGAGCACCTCCGCCTTGAGGCCCACCAGCACCGAGGCGGCCAGAAACGCCTCGCTGCTCTCGGCCAGATCAATCTCGTAGCTGCCCCCTTGGCCTGCCGCCAGCCGCGGCAGTTCAAGACGCGTGCGCAGCTGATCGAGAAAGCCGTCGATCACGGCGATCACATCGACGTCCCAGGGATCGATGTCGCCACGCTCCGCCGCATCCTGCAGCAGGCGGATGGCGGCGCGGGCGCCGGTCTCAATCACGGCGTCCGCCCGCGGGCATCGGGCTTGGATGGGATCGGCTCATCAGGGGCACCGTACCGATCTCGCCGGGTGCCGGCCACCATGGCGGCGCACTCGAGGGCAGAAGGCAGCCAGCCTTGGTGGCTCTGCCGTTCGCCGTGCTGGCCGTCGCGTGACTCAGCCGGCGTCGATGGGGCTGTCGGCACTGGTCTGGCCGGCCGCCGGCAGCAGGCCCAGCTGGGCGTCGACGGTGGCCCGGTAGCGCTGCAGATCGTTCTCCAGTTCGCGGATGCGCACCTGGTCGGCCTCGCGCTCGTTCTGCTCCTGCAGGGTCTCGACCTTCTTCACCACGCCGTTCCAGACGGCGAAGATCCAGGCGGCGGTGGCGCCGATGCCACCGGCGACCAGCAGCAGAGCCGCCAGCGGCAGGGTGCTGCTGACGCCCGGCAGGAAATGAACGGTGGTGGCGGTGGTGTTCTCCAGCGTGAACATCACCGTGGCCAGCCCGAAGCTGAAGATCAGCAGGAAGTTCAGCTGTCGCATGGCAAGGGCGAAAGTGTCAGGAGGTTAGGTGGAGATGGCACGGCAGAACCGCGCGGCGTTACAGCCCGGGACGCTCAGACGAGCGCCGGTGCCCGCAGAAGGGGTGGCAGCATTCCCATCACCCCGGCGGCGCGCAGGGGCCGGGGTGGCTCGCCCATCGCGGTGAGAGCGGCGTCCTCGCGGGCCACCAGCGTCTCGATCGAGGCCCGATAGGTGTCGGTCATGATCCGCGGGTAGAGGCCGATGCCCACGATCGGCACCAGCAGGCAGGAGATCACATAGATCTCCCGCGGCTCGGCATCCACCAGGTGGGTGTGGGAGGCCAGCTCGCTGTTCTCCTTGCCGAAGAAGATCTCGCGCAGCATCGACAGCAGATAGATGGGCGTCAGGATCACGCCCACCGCCGCCAGCACGGAGATCACGATGCGGAAGCTGAGGCTGTAGGCCTCGCTGGTGGCGAAGCCCACGAACACCATCAGTTCACTCACAAAGCCACTCATGCCGGGCAGGGCCAGCGAGGCCAGGGAGCAGACGGTCCAGAGGGCGAACATCTTGCGCATCTTCTGGCCGACGCCGCCCATCTCATCGAGCTGCAGCGTGTGGGTGCGGTCGTAGGTGGCGCCCACCAGGAAGAACAGGCTGGCGCCGATCAGGCCGTGGCTGACCATCTGCAGCATGGCGCCGCTGGTGCCCAGGGCGCTGAAGCTGCCGATGCCGATCAGCACGAAGCCCATGTGACTGATCGAGCTGTAGGCGATCTTGCGCTTGAGGTTGCGCTGCGCGAAGGAGGTCAGTGCCGCATAGATGATGTTCACCACCCCCAGCACCACCAGCAGCGGTGCGAAGCGGGCATGGGCATCGGGCAGCAGCTGCACGTTGAAGCGCAGCAGCGCATAGCCGCCCATCTTCAGCAGGATCCCCGCCAGCAGCATGTGCACCGGCGCCGTCGCTTCCCCGTGGGCATCGGGCAGCCAGGTGTGCAGCGGCACGATCGGCAGTTTCACCCCGAAGGCGATCAGCAGCGCCGCATAACAGAGCACCTGGAAGCCGACCCCGAATTCGCGGGTGGCCAGCACCGAATACTCGAAACTCGGCGTGCCGCCGCCGAAGAAGCCCATCGCCAGCGCCGCCAGCAGGATGAACAGCGAGCTGCCCGCCGTGTAGAGGATGAACTTGGTGGCCGCGTACTGGCGTTTCTTGCCGCCCCAGATGGCCAGCAGCAGATACACCGGGATCAGTTCCAGCTCCCAGGCCAGGAAGAACAGCAGCATGTCCTGCA
>CAYNGR010000123.1:0-3462 GCA_964396755.1 uncultured Cyanobium sp.
ATGCCAAGGGCCTGATGAAGGCCGCCATCCGCGACAACAACCCGGTGCTCTTCTTCGAGCACGTGCTGCTCTACAACCTCTCCGAACAGATTCCCGAAGGCGACTACATCTGCGCACTCGATCAGGCCGAAGTGGTCCGCGAGGGCAAGGACGTGACGATCCTCACCTACTCGCGTATGCGCCACCATTGCCTGAAGGCCGTCCAGCAGCTGGAGGCCGAGGGTGTCGATGTGGAGCTGATCGATCTGATCAGCCTCAAGCCGTTCGACATGGAGACGATCAGCCGTTCGATCCGCAAGACCCACAAGGTGCTGGTGGTTGAGGAGTGCATGAAGACCGGCGGCATCGGCGCCGAACTGATCGCCCTGATCACCGAACACTGCTTCGATGATCTCGATGCCAGGCCGATTCGTCTGTCGTCGCAGGACATCCCCACCCCGTACAACGGCAAGCTGGAGAATCTGACGATCATCCAACCGCACCAGATCGTCGAGGCAGCGCATCAGCTCAAGGCGGGCACCGTCTGAGGACGCCCTAGCGCAGCGGCACCAGCCAGGCGCCCGGCTCCGCCCCGGATCACCGTTCACCGTCCCTCCCTCTTCGCCCGCACCGTCATGGCACGCCAACAGGGCTGGGTCGCCCTCATCCTGGCGCTCGCGATCGCCTCCGCAGCCCTGCTGGCCAGCTACGGCCTGCAGCTTGGTCTCGATCTGCGCGGCGGCAGCCAGCTGACCCTCCAGGTTCTCCCCGCCGGAGCCATCCGCAGCGTGCAGCAGGAGCAGCTGGAAGCCGTCAAGGACGTGCTCGAGCGCCGCATCAACGGCCTGGGGGTGGCGGAATCCACCCTGCAGACCGTCGGCACCGACCAGCTGGTGCTGCAGCTGCCCGGCGAGCAGGAGCCCACCCGTGCGGCCAGGGTGCTGGGTAGCACTGCCCTGCTGGAGTTCCGGGCCCAGAGGCCCGGCACCGAGAAGGAGATGCAGGGGCTGCTGCCGCTCAAGCGCCAGGCAGAGGCGGTTCTGGCGGCGCGCGATCCGGGCGTCCTTCAGGATCCGGACGCGCTGACCCCGCCCCAGCCCCGGCCGCAGCTGGCCCCTGAGGATCTGGCCCGCTCCCTTCGGTCGCTCGGCGTCGAGGTTCCGGCCGGCAGCAGCGAGACCGATCAGATCGAGCTGCTCCTTCAGGAGGTCAACCGCCGCGTCATCAGTCTCTATGGGCCCACCCAGCTGACCGGCAAGGAACTGACGGCCGCCGGCCGCCAGCAAGCCTCAACGGGCAACACCTGGGAGGTGACCCTGAGCTTCAACCGCGAGGGTGGTGAGAAGTTCGCCGCCCTGACCCAGGCGATCGCCGGCACCGGCCGAGTGCTCGGCATCGTGCTCGACGGCCGCTCGATCAGCGAGGCCACGGTGGGACCTGAATTCAAGACCGCCGGCATCACCGGAGGCGGCGCCACGATCACCGGCAATTTCTCGGCCGAGGAAGCCCGGGAACTGGAAGTGCAGCTGCGGGGCGGCTCGCTGCCCCTGCCCGTCAAGATCATCGAGGTGCGCACGATCGGGCCCTCGCTCGGAGCTGAGAACATCCGCACCAGCCTCGTCGCTGCGCTCTCGGGCCTCGCCCTGGTGGGGCTGTTCATGGTTGTGGTCTACCGGCTGCCCGGTCTGGTCTCGGTGCTGGCCCTGAGCCTCTACGCGCTGTTCAACCTGGCCATCTACGCCCTGATCCCCGTCACGCTCACCCTGGCCGGCATCGCCGGCTTCATCCTTTCGGTGGGCATGGCGGTGGATGCCAACGTGCTGATCTTCGAGCGGGTCAAGGAGGAGCTGCGTGCCGGCACCACCCTGATCCGCTCGATCGACACGGGCTTCTCCCGGGCGTTTTCCTCGATCTTCGATGGCCACGTCACCGGTCTGATCAGCTGCGCCGCCCTGTTCTTCCTCGGCACTGGCCTGGTCAAGGGCTTCGCCGTGACCCTGGCGATCGGTCTGCTGCTGAGCCTGTTCACCGCCCTCACCTGCACGCGCACCCTGCTGCGGCTGCTGATGAGTTATCCGGCCCTGCGGCGCCCCAACTACTTCCTGCCCGCCTCGCAGCTGCCCGCCGCCCAGGGCCAGAGCGCCACCGCCTGAGACACCCGGCTCCCCCACCCCTCCCCCTGTGACCGCCACCCCCGCTCCCACCACCGCTGAGGCGGTCATGCCGCCGATCCGCTTCCTGCGCATCAACCGCCACCGCCGCGTGGCCTGGATCGGCTCGCTGCTGGCCTGCGGCCTGAGCATCCTGGGACTGGTGCTGAGCTGGCTCAACCCGGCCATCCAGTCGCCGCTCAAGCCCGGCCTCGACTTCACCGGAGGCACCCAGATCCAGGTGGAGCGCGCCTGCGGCAGCAGCTGTTCCGAGCTGCGCGTCTCGCAGGTGCAGCAGCAGCTCGCCGAGATCGCTCTGCTGCCGGAACCCGGCCAGCAGGCTCCCACTCCCAAACTGGACACAGCGGGCGTGCAGGTGCTCGACGGCGGCAAGTCGCTGCTGCTGCGTCTTCCCACCCTGAGCGCCGAGCAGAGCGCCCAGCTGCTGCAGGACCTTGCCCCGGTGACCGGACCGCTGCAAGCGAGCGGCACCTCGGTGAACACGATCGGGCCGACCCTCGGCTCCCAGCTGCTGCGCGGCAGCATCGTGTCGCTGCTGGTGAGCTTCGCGGCGATCGCCGTCTACATCACCTTCAGCTACAACGGCATCTTCGCCTTCCTGGCCCTGCTCTGCCTGGCCCATGACGTGCTGATCACCTGCGGGCTGTTTGCCTGGCTGGGGCTGCTGCAGGGCGTTGAGGTGGATTCCCTGTTCGCCGTGTCGCTGATCACGGTGGCGGGCTACTCCGTCACCGACACCGTCGTCGTCTATGACCGCATCAGGGAGCAGAAGAAGGCCCTCGGTTCCCTGCCCCTGCTCGATCAGGTCGATGTCGCCGTCGACGCGACGCTGACGCGCTCCCTCTACACCTCGCTGACAACGCTGCTGCCCCTGTTCGGTCTGGCGATCTTCGGCGGCAGCAGCCTGCACTGGTTCGCCATTGCCCTGATCGTCGGGATCGCCGTCGGCAGCTGGTCGAGCATCGGCGTGGCGCCGACCCTGCTGCCGGTGCTGTCGCGCCGATGAGTCCATCCTCTTCCGGTGCCGCTGCGCTGCGTTCCGGCGACATCCACCGTCCGTCACGCTTCCACCTGCTGCCGCCGCTGCTGCTGGTGCTTGCGCTGCTCGATCTGCGCACGGAACTGCTGTTGCTGGCCGACCATTTCACGCTCACCTCACTGCTGACCGCGATCACGACCCATCCCCTGGCGGTGGTTGTGCTGCTGGCCCAACCCTCGCTCTGGCGCCGCTATCGAGCGGCCCGGCCTCAGCCCTGAGCTCGTCAGGCCAGCTCCTCAGCAACGCCATCAGCTCCAGCAGAACACCCCGACC
>CAYNGR010000123.1:3562-9484 GCA_964396755.1 uncultured Cyanobium sp.
CAGCACGCTTCCTCTGATGCATCGAGCATCAGAGAAGGCTGGTGCACCATGCCGATGGCCGAGCGCAAGGGCAGCGCGTCCCAGGCGTCGGGCCGTCACGCCGGCCAATCGAGCAAACGGGCCGGGCCCTCCAACGGCCAGTCCGCCGGACGGGCCCGATCGTCAGAAGGACTGCAGGCTCAGAACTCGCCCTGACGGTCCCAGTGATCCATGATGTCGTGCACCAGCACCTGCTGGCAGAGCACCTGCAGCACCACCACCAGCGGCAGGGCCAGCAGCACCCCAGGCAGACCCAGTAGCGCCCCGAGGCAGAGCTGCGCCATCAGAGCCACGGTCGGCAGCAGATTCACGGCCCGGTTGAGCAGCAGTGGCGTGAGCAGGAAGGCTTCACCGTTCTGGAGCACCAGGCGCAGCACCAGAACCTGCAGCAGCTTGGCGGGGGAGACCAGCAGGGCCACCGACAGCGGAACGAGCGTGGCGGCGGTCGGCCCGATCGTGGGCACGAAGGTGAGCAGACCGCAGATCAGACCGCTGAGCAGGGCCAGAGGCACCCGCAGCAGCGCCAGGCCCGCCCAGGTGGTGAGAAACACGACCAGGGCCGAGAGGGTCATGCCGGCCAGCCAGCCCCCGAGCGCCTCCCGGCATTCGGCCAGCAGCTCACGCATGCGAGAGCGGTAGAACGCCGGCGTGATCGCCACCACCAGACGCGTGTGGCTGCGGGGATCGAGGGCCATCAGCAGGGCCAGCAGCGCCATCAGCAGCAGCTGGATCGTGGTGCTGGCGGCGCCGCCGGCCACACCGAGCAGCTGACCGCCGAGGGGCTGCAGACGCTCGAGATTGCTTGACTGGATCAGCTGGTGCTCCAGATCCGGCAACCAGGGGATGCGATCGGCGATCTGGGCCAGACGGCGCGTCAGGCTGGGCAGCAGAGCCACCAGCTGCTCCACCTGCTCGATCAGTTCCGGCAGCAGCAGGGTGAACAGGCCCCAGCCCAGCAGGGTCAGACCGAGCAGCACCAGCAGCAGCGCCGCCGGCCGGTTGAGCGGCAGCAGCCTGCGCAACATGCTGATCAGCACATCCAGGGCGACGGCGAGCACGACCGCGCCGAACAGCACCAGCAACACCCAGCGGAGCTCCCAGACCAGCAGCACCAGCACGATGAGGGCCAGGGCCCCGAGCAGGGTGCGGGCGTTCATGAGCCGAGCCGCTGGGGTCCGGGGCGCCGCTTCCAGCCATCGAGCACGTCGTGGATCAGGACCTCACGCGTGATCACCTGCAGACACACCGCCAGCGGCAGAGCCAGCAGCAGGCCCAGAGGGCCGAACACCAGGGTTGACAGCAGCTGGGCGGTGAGCGTCAGCCCGGGCAGCAGCGCCAGCTGGTGATGCATCACCGAGGGGGTGATCAGGTAGCTCTCGAGGTTCTGAACCACGACATAGAGCGCCAGCACCGCCAGGGCCTTCCAGGGGTCCTGCAGCAGGGCCACCGACATCGGGAACAGGGTGCTGAGGGTGGGGCCGATGTTGGGGATGACGTTGAGGACTCCGGCCAGCACGGCGTTGGCGGCCACCAGCTTGACCCCCAGCAGCGACAGACCGATGGCGGCCAGCATGCCCACGCACAGTGAACTGATCAGCACGCCCACCATCCAGGCGCTGAGCGCGTCGCCGCACTGCAACAGCACCTGACGGAAGCGGCGGCGGTAGAAGGAAGGAACCAGCAGCACCGCCACGTCGCGGTAGGCCTGCGGCTGAACCGCGATCATCAAGCCCACCGCCACCACGAACAGCGTCTGCAGCAGACCGGCTCCCAGGTTGCCGGCCAATCCGAGCAGACGCAGCAGCCCGCCGCTGAGGCCACTGGCCAGGGCACCCTGGGCCTCAGGACCGGGGGTGAGGTTCTGGCGGAGCCAGCTGAGTCCACCCTCTCGGCTGCCGTACAGCATCTGCGAGACGCTGCTCATCGTTGAGTGCAGCAGATCGACCAGGCGTTCTCCGGCCTCCGGCAGCTTCTGAAGCAGTTGGGCGAACTGCTCAAAGAAGGGCGGCAGGATCACCGTCAGCGCCACCAGCACGAGCAGCAGCACCGCCAGCAGGCTCAGCAGCAGCGCCTGTGGCCTGGAGCAGCCCAGCCGCTGGCGCACGGCACCCACCAGGGTGCACAGCGCCATCGCCAGCACGACGGCGGCAAAGATCAGGATCACGCCGCCGCGCAGGCTCCAGAGCAGCGCAAGGGCGGCCGTGAGGCCGAGCAGACCCAGCCAGTCGCCGAACTTCAAGCCTCGTCCTCGGCCCCCTTCGACTCGTCCTGCCCAGAGAAGCCGAGCTCATGGCTCTCGGCGTAACGCTGGGCGAAACGCATGAACCGCTCGAAATCGGCCGTGGTCTTCCAGGTGTAGGTGGCCTCGAGCGCACTGGCCTTGCCGTTGACGAAGCGGGCATCGACCTTGCGGGTCACCAGTTCGCCCTCCTCGTCGACCAGGAACATGCCGGTGATGTCGCCCATCGTCTCGGGAGCGAGCGCCTCGGGGTCCTCGAACACGAAGATGGCCTGCCCTGTGCGTCCATCGCGCGAGCGGGTCAGGCGGATGTCGGGCACCACGGGCTCGTCCACCCCACGGAAGAACTGAATGGCCGCGCCCATGGCTGTCCGGGAAAAGCCGATCCTAGGCAGTGGCGGGGGAACGACTCGCCGCCGCTCGCGCCCATGCCTGACAATGGGTCGGCCTGCCTGCCAGCGGACGTCTCCCGGCCGACCGTTCTCCATGCTTTCCGGACCTCCGGTCACCCGCACCGCCCGCGCCGACCAGCTGCTGGACCGCTTTCTCAGCGGATCATCAAGGCAGCGCCGCAGCCTGTTGCCCCAGCTCGAGGAGCGGCTCGCCGAACTGCTGCCCCTGTTGCCCGCTGCCCTTGATCAGCTCGATGCCACGTCGGACGACTGGGCCGGTGGCGCACTGGTGCAGTGGCTGCTGGCCGGCGAGGACGCAGCGCTGCGGCAGGCCTTCCTCGATCGCCATCCCGGCGGCTGGCTGGCCGTGAGCAGCGGCGCCGGGATCGACTTCGGGCCGCTGCAGGAGCATCTGATGCGACTGGAGTACGAGCAGGCCGACCGGATCACCAGCGAGATCCTGCGTCAGCTGGCCGGTGGCGATGCCGTCCGCCGCGGCTATGTCTTCTACAGCGAAGTGGCGGCCATGCCGTCAGTGGATCTGGAGAGCCTCGATCGCCTCTGGCTCGTCTACTCCCAGGGACGCTTCGGCTTTTCGGTGCAGGGCAGGCTGCTGCGAGCCTGCGGCGGCCAGTGGGAGCGGCTGTGGCCCAAGCTGGGCTGGAAACACGAGGGCCGCTGGACCCGCTACCCGGGTTCCTTCACCTGGTCCCTGCAGGCTCCCGACGGTCACATGCCGCTGATCAATCAGCTGCGGGGCGTGCGTCTGATGGACGCCCTGCTCAATCACCCGGCCCTGGCCCGACGCATCGCCGCCGCCGTCGAATCCCCGGCCTGAGCCCTCTGATGACGCTCGGCTGCAGCACCTGCCGTGCTCAGGGCCCCTGACGTAGGTTGAAACCGGATCACGGACCCCTGCTAGGCCGCGACATGGCTCTGCGCTGGGCTGATTTCATCACACCCTCCACGCTGCAGCTGGCGCCGCTGCTTGAGCTCCTGCTGGAACCCGTCGAATGCGCGGTCCGACAAGCGGAGCTGCAGCTGGGTCTGCAGGAAGCCCTGGTCAACGCGGTGCGTCACGGCAATGGCTGCGACCCGCTCAAGTGCCTGCGGGTGCGTCAGATCATCACGCCCAACTGGCTGATCTGGCAGGTGCAGGACGAGGGACCGGGACTCCCCAGCGATTCACGCGTCTACGCCCTGCCGGACGCCCCGGATGCGATCTGCGGGCGCGGACTGTTCCTGATCCATCATTGCTTCGACGATGTGCGCTGGAGCCGCCGCGGCAACCGGCTGCAGCTGGCCGCCCGCCGGCCGCTGCGGCGGCTGCGGCTGATCAACGGCCGTGGCTCGGACAGCCGGGATCGCTGAGCTCGGCCTTCAGCCAGCCGACGGCGTGCTCGGCCAACGCGATGGCCTGCTGGCGCGCGTCGCCAGCAGCGGCATTGGTGGGGGTGTCGCGGGCCAGCAGCTGCACGAGGGCGGCAGCCAGCTGTTCGGCGGCGCGACGGGGACGCTGGCTCTTGAGGGCGTGCCAGTCACGCTCATGGATGCTGAGGCTGCGGTGCAGCTCCTGGGCCAGTGGCAGAGCCTGCTCCGGCCAGCGTTGGGATGGGGAGGCGGCAGGGGGCGCGGCGGTCACGGCAGAGGATCGGTGCGGCACCATCCTGGCGGCCGCACCAGCCTGCCGACCGCAGGCCTCCGGCTTCAGGTCTGCCGCAGCAGGCCCGAGCTCAGCCCGGCAGGGCCTCACGCAGGGACGCCAGGCGACGGGCATTGACGCCGAGATCGGAGTCGCCGAGCCGCGACACGGAGCGGGCCTGGACCCGACCAGCGGCGCTGTCTGCCAACAGCTCGACGTCATCGACGAAGCCGAACAGGGCACTGGAGCTGGTGGCATGCACGTAGCCGGCTGACTCCTCCACCAGTTCGGTGCGGGGCATGGCCAGCAACGCGCTGCGCAGCGACGCCAGAGCCGCTTCAGGATCGGCCACCGCCCAGTCCTGCCGCGCACAGTGGGCCGGTGTGGAACAGGGCGACAGGGCACCGGCATGCACCCCGAGATCGGCTGGCACGGGCCCGACCAGGTGGAACAGAGCCAGATGGATCAGCAGGGCGAGATGGCCAAGGGCAGCGGTCATGAAACAGAAATCAAGCCGTCGGAACGAGGAAGGGATCCAGGAAGCTCAGCGGCCGGGCCATGGTGGCCGAGAAGCCGAGGATGCCGGGGTCGCGATGGCTGTAGAGAAGCGCATCGTCGGCATCCAGCAGAAAGGTGCCGCCGCGCTGGGTGAGGAAGTCATCGCGGGGAACGTAGGTGCGCCAGTGCCCCAGCACCTCGATCATGTTGCGCAATCGCACCGTCGCCAGCTCGAAGGGGCGCTGGAATCCATGGCCTCCGGCCAGATCGAACAGCGGGGCATCGAGTCGCTGGGGAGCGGAACGATCGCCGCTGTAGCCGCGCAGCACCTCGGTCAGGGTGCCGGGGGAGCCGACCCCGGCGCACATCAGCAACAGTGCCGGCCAGGGCCCGAAGCGAGGCGCCAGTCCCTCGTAGAGGCCCAGTTGCCTGTGCAGATGCGGCTCAGCTTCGACCTCCAGCTGCGGGCGGGGAAAGCCGGTGTGGCGGCAGAAGCGTTCGGCGCCCGCCGGTTCACCGATGCCGATGGCCAGCAGGCCGATCCCACTGGCCTGTAGACGGGGGAGAGCCTCCGCCAGGGCCTGGCCGTATTCGAGGCTGTCGAAATCGCCGAGCTGGGGAAACAGCACCACCAGGCGACGACGGCCGGAGGCCATCTCCGGGCGGCTGGCGAGGTGCTGCAGCAGGGGGGCGGGAGCTTGCATGGGCGCCACCGTACCGGCCATTCCGGAGCGGATGCCGGGGTGAAACTGAAGGCGGCGGCCTCAGCCCTGGGCGTCGGGAGTTCGCGGCTGCTCCTCACTGGACGGCTCAGGCCGCAGCTGAGGAATCAGCAGGGGGGCGATTGCGATCAGCAGCCAGGCCAGCGAGAAGCCACCAGCGGCGATCCACTGCTGCTTCAGCAGAGCGACCACCGCCACAGTGCTGGCGGCGATGCGCAGGGCTCGCACGCTGAAGCGCAACAGCTGCACCGCACGGGTTGGCTCAGCGGCCGGAGCGTTCATGCCGGATCAACGCGAAAGGAGTGGGTTCAGGGTCCCATCTGAATGGGTGCAGTGGCTCAGCCAGCCAGGCCTGGGAACAGGATGCAGGGCTCATCTCCGCTGCGGTGC
>CAYNGR010000124.1:0-9060 GCA_964396755.1 uncultured Cyanobium sp.
ACCCTCTCCATCCCTGCCGATCAGAGCTTCGTCGGCAAGCAGGTGCGCGTCGTCGTCACCACCACCGATGCCCTTTCCGGCACCACCAGCTTCACCTCCGCTGGCCAGACGATCGCCAACGTCGACGATGTGGCCTCCGCAACCCTCGCCGTCACCGGCACCGCACAGGAAGGCGGCTCCCTCACCGCCTCCCTGAGCGACATCAGCGATCCCGACGGCTCCACCTCCACCGCCTTCCAGTGGCAGGAGAACATCTCAGGCACCTGGACGAACATCTCCGGCGCCAACGCCGCCACCCTCTCCATCCCTGCCGATCAGAGCTTCGTCGGCAAGCAGGTGCGCGTCGTCGCCACCACCACCGATGCCCTCTCCGGCACCACCAGCTTCACCTCCGCTGGCCAGACGATCGCCAACGTCAACGACGGCCCCAGCGGCAGCGTCACGATCAGCGGCAGCGCCAGCCAGGGCGAGACACTCAGCGTCAGCCACACCCTCTCCGACAGCGACGGCCTCGGCACGATCAGCTATCAGTGGAGCGCCAATGGCGAAGCGATCAGCGGCGCCACCGGTTCCACCCTCACGCTGAGCCAGGCCCAGGTGGGCAAGGCGATCACGGTCACCGCCTCCTACAGCGATGGCCAGGGCACCGCCGAGACGGTCAGCTCCGCGGCTACCTCTCTCGTCGCCAACGTCAACGACCTCCCCAGCGGCAGCGTCACGATCAGCGGCACGCCCAGCGAAGGTCAGACCCTGACCGCCGCCAACAGCCTCGCCGATGCCGATGGGCTGGGCAGCATCAGCTACCAGTGGAAGGCGGATGGCGTTGCGATCACTGGCGCCAGCGCTGAAACCTTCACCCTGACCCAGGCCCAGGTCGGCAAGGCGATCACGGTCACCGCCTCCTACACCGACGCGCTGGGCGCCTCCGAATCGGTCACATCCACCGCCACCGCGGCCGTCGCCAACGTCGACACCGTCGCCCCCGTGATCTCCTCCGGCAGCACCGCCTCGATCAATGAGAACGTGGCCGCCAGCACCCTCGTCTACAGCGCCGCCGCCCTCGACAGCGACTTCAACGCCCCCGCCAGCGCCGGTTCGATTACCTACAGCCTCGGCGGCAGCGATGCCTCGGCCTTCAACATCAACGCCAGCAGCGGCGCGGTGACGATCAAGGCCAGCCCCGACTTCGAAGCCAAGGCGAGCTATGCCTTCTCCGTAGTCGCCACGGATGCGGCAGGCAATGCCTCCAGCCAGGCCGTCAGCCTGAGCGTCACCAACCTCGACGAGCTGGCTCCAGTCTTCAGTTCCGGAGCCTCGGCTGCAGCGATCGCGGAAAACTCCGGTGCCGGCCAGGTGATCTACACCGCCACAGCGACCGATACGGCTGACATCAGCAACGGTGTCACCTTCTCGCTCAAATCCGATGACGGCGATTCCAGCTTCTTCTCCATCAACGGCACCACTGGCGCCGTCACCCTGATCGGCAACCCCGACTTCGAGACCAAGTCCAGCTACGCCTTCACCGTCGTCGCTACGGATGCCGCCGGCAACGCATCCGAGAAGGTCGTCAACCTGGAGGTCAATGATCTTGATGAGATCCCGCCAACCGTCTCGATCGCATCCATCGGCGGCAGCGACAGCACCATCAGCAGCCAGGCCAGCGACAACACCGTCGTTGGAACTGCAGAAGCCAACAGCTCTGTCACCATCCGCTTCGGGGACACGGCACTCGGCACAACCAGCACAGACGCCAACGGCAACTTCACCTACACCTTCACCGCTGCCAACCTCACCACCATCGGCCAGGGCGGCAGCAAAGCCATCACCGCCTCACAAACAGACGCCGCCGGCAATACAGGCACCTCAGCTGCCTTCTCCTTCTCCGTTGACACCGTCGCGCCGACGGTGTCGATCTCCTCTATCGGCGGCAACGACGGCACCGTCAGCAGTCGAGCCAACGACAACGCGATCGTCGGCTCCGCAGAAGCCAGTCTCACCGTGTCGGTCTTCCTCGGCGACACGCCACTCGGCACCACCACCGCCGATGCCAGCGGCAACTTCACCTACACCCTGACCGCAGCCAATCTCACCACCATCGGCCAGGGCAGCGGCAAATCCATCACCGCCTCTCAGACCGACGCCGCCGGCAACACCGGCAGCTCGGCAGCTGTCAGCATCTCGGTCGATACGCTCCCGCCTGGTCCTCCGAGCTTCGGCCTCAGCTCAGACACCGGCACGGAAACCACGGATGGCATCACCACGGTTGGCACGGTGACCATCTCTGGCCTTGAGCCCAATGCCACCTGGGAGCTGTCCACCGACAGCGGCAGCAGCTGGAGCGCAGGCAGCGGTTCGTCGTTCACCCTGACGGAAGGCAGCTACGCCGTTGGCAGCATCCGCGTGCGTCAGACCGATGCCGCCGGCAACACCAGCAGCGCGGCGCAGAACGCCATCGCCTTCAAGGTGGACAACACCATCAGCACCACCAGCTCACTGATTGCAAACCTGGCTCCAGGCCAGGACAGCGGCACCAGTACCGCCGACAGGGTCACCAACCTCACCCAGCCCTCGATCCGGGTGAACTTCGTTGCCAGCCAATCGCAGGTGGGTGATGTGATCGAGATCCTGCGCCCGACCAGCGGCAATCCTGAGGTGATTGGTTCGACCACCCTCACCAGCACGGACCTGGGGCTCGGCTATGCGACCGTCGCGCTGATCTCTGCGCTGGCGACGGGAAGCAACCCGGCGGGCACAACCACCACCCTCACCGCTCGCCAGCGCGACACGGCCGGCAACAGCGTCAGCAGCTCCAGCACCCTGACGGTGACGGTGGACACGATGATCTCATCGGCCTCCACATTGTCACTCGATCTCGACACCGCCTCTGACAGCGGCGTCGACAGCGATCACATCACCAACGACAAAACGCCGACGATCAACGTCAGCTTTGACGCCAACGAAGCCGCAGAAGGCGACACGATCCAGCTGTTCTCCGGCAGCAGCCTGCTGGGGTCTGCCACCCTGACTGGCACTCAAGCCGCCGCTGGTCTGGTCGCGATCACGGTCGGGACCGATCTGCCAGACAACAGCTACAGCCTCACCGCCGTCCACAGCGACAAGGCTGGCAACTCCGCAACCTCGGCCACCCCACTGTCGATTCAGATCGACACCAACGCCCCCGCCGCCGGCAGCCTGGTTCTCAATCTCACCAGCGACAGTGGCAGCGCCACCTACACCACGGACAACCGCACCAACATCCCCCTCTCCACCGTCCTGGTCAGCTTCGACAACACCAAGGCCGTGGCGGGAGACATCGTCTCGGTGCAGCGGGACGGCGTGGTGCTGGTCAGCAGAACACTGCAGAGTGCTGATGTCACGGCGGGATCTGTCAGTCTCACCCTGGCGAACGGCGCGCCGCTCGCCGAGGGCCTCAACAACCTGACGGCCGTCTACACCGACACGGCCACCAACACCGCCGCCAGTGCTGTTCTGCAAGTCACCCTGGACACCACCATCAGTGGGGCTGAATCGGTCATCCCCGATCTGATCGCGACCGACGACAGCGGCGGCCTCAACGACGACAACCTCACCAACACGCTGCGGCCGACGATCGAGGTCAGCTTCGATGGCAGCAAGGCCCAGGTGGGCGACATCATCGCCATCACCCGCTCCATACAAGCCAGCCCCGGCAGCTCCATCAACGAAACCATCGGCGATGTGACGCTCACGGCTGGTGCCATCTCCGCAGGCAAGGTTCAGATCAGCCTGACCAGCGATCTTGCCGAAGGTCGTAACGAGCTCAGCGCCGTTCACTACGACATCGCCGGCAACAGCGTCACCGGCAGCAGCAAGCTGGCGATCACGCTCGACACGATGATCAGTGCCCCGCAAACGATCAGCCTCGATCTGGTGGCCAGCTCCGACAGCGGCAGCTCCAACCTCGATCACATCACCAACATCACCGCACCGGTGATCCAGGTGGGCTTCGATCGCAACGAAGCTGCGGTGGGCGACAGCATCAAGGTCAGCTCCGGCGGCGTCGTGCGGGCCAGCACCACACTCTCGAGCTTCGATCTCAGCAATGGCTACGCGCTGCTCACTCTCGGCACGCTCAGCCAAGGCACTTACGCTCTCACCGCTGTGCATGCCGATGCCGCGGGCAACAGCCGCACCAGCGCCACGGCGGTCAACCCGACGCTGGTGATTGACACCACCGCCCCCACCGCCGGCAGCCTGGCCTTCTCCGGACTGACGGACAGCGGCAGCAGCAACACGCCAGCGATCACCACCGACGACACGTTCGATCTGAGCCTGACGGGCAGCAGCGACAACCTCGGCATCGCCTCCACCACCTATCAGCTGTCCAGCAATGGCGGCTCCACCTGGTCCAACACCACGGCCGTCCAGGCGGGAATTGCCTCCGGCTCTTATCTGTTCCGTGCTGTGGTCACCGACCAGGCGGGCAACAGCACCAGCTCCAACGCGCTCGCGGTGATTGTCGACAAAGTGGCCCCCACAGCCGGCATCCTGGCTTTCTCCGGCCTGACCGACACCGGCCTGCTCAGCACGGACTTCATCACCAGCGACAACAGCTTCGACCTGTCCCTCAGCGGCACGAACGACAGCAACGGCAGCAGCGTCATCTACCAGAAGCGATCCGGCTCCGGCACCTGGGCGACACTGAACGAGACCAGCTTCGCCAGCCTGGCAGAAGGCAGCTATCAGTTCCGCGCCATCGCCACCGATCCAGCCGCAAACAGCTCCAACAGCAACACCCTCAGCCTGATTATCGACCGCACGGCGGGGGCTGCACCCGTGATCACGGCCTCCACGGTCACCGGCACCCGGGCCACGTTGGTGATCACCGCCGAAGTCGGCAGCCGCCTCAACATCTATTCCGGCGGCACTCTGATCTCCGGGGCCGCCAACAATCTGGTGCCCTCCACAGGCCGCTTCTCCTTCACCACAGCCGAACTGGCCGACGGGAGCTACAGCCTGACGGCCACCACCGTGGATCCCGCCGGCAACGAGAGTCCCGCCTCTGCAGCCCAGGTCATCACCATCGCGCCCCCAGCCGCGCCCACGGTGAGCTTCACCGACACCGGCAGCTCCGCCAGCGATGGCATCACCAGCAACGGTGTGTTCACGGTGGCCGGCATCGCCGAGGGCAACAGCTGGCAATACAGCACCAACGCCGGGGCCACCTGGCTCAACGGCAGCAGCACCAACAGCTTCACCCTGCTGCCCGGCAACTACGCCGCCAGCGCCCTGCGTGTGCGTCAGCTGGACAGCAGCGGACGCACCGGCACCGCTTTCACCAATTCCAGCGCAATCACCGTCGACACCAGCGCCCCCACGGTTGTCGTTGCGGCAGCCAAGACGACCCTGGGCCTGGTGGGTGAGGCGGCCGAAACCACCACGATCAGCTTCACGTTCTCGGAAACCACCGCCATCAGCGCGATCACGGATCCCCAGGCCCTGGCGGCAGCGCTCAATGCCCTGGTGACGCTCAGCTCCGGGACGCTCACGCCGATTGCGGTCAACGGCAATACGCTCACGGCCACCTACAGCCCCCAGATCGACTTCGTCGGCACGGCCTCGCTCACCGTGGCCAGCGGCCGCTTCAGCGATCGGGCCGGCAACGCCAACGTCGACGGTGGCGACGCCAACAACAGCCTCAGCTTCAGCCTCAACACCCTGCGCGCCAGCTCCGCGCCGGTGGTCTCGATCAGCAGCAACAGCAAGCGTCTGAAGATCGGGGAGACCGCCACGATCACCTTCACCTTCACTCAGCCTCCATCTGATTTCACCCCTGAGGACATCATTGTCAGCAGCGGCAGCCTCTCCGGCCTGGCCGCGACCAGCAACCCGACGCTGTGGACAGCTCTTTACACACCAGCCGACGGCGTTCAGGAGAATGTCAGCATCAGCGTCGGAGTCAGCGCCTTCGGGCTGCAGAGCAACAATCTGATCCGCAACCTCAGTGCCTCCAGCCTCAGCCTGGTTGTCGACACGCAGGCTCCCGCTGCCGTCAGCTCGGTGCTGTTCTCCGCCGATACCGGTAGCTCGAGCACCGACCTGATCACCAACCAGGCCAACCAGACCGTCACCGGCACCGTCTTGGGCACCCTCAGCAACAGCGTCAGCTTCACCGATGTGGTGCGTGTCTCGATCGACAATGGCAGCAGCTGGCGTCTGGCCACCGTCACCAGTGCGTCCATCGAGGGCGTGACCCTGGAACGGCGTGGCTTCAGCCTCGGCAACGTCACCCTCTCAGGTCCCAGCACGATCCTGGTGATCGTGGAAGACGAAGCCGGCAACACCTCCAGCACCTTCTCGCAGGCCTACACCTACGACCCGATCACCTTCAGCGGTGAACTGGTGTTGGTTGGCTACGGCAACAACGGCCAGACCGGCAACATCGACAGCACGATCCGTCAGGCCTCAGGCCAGGACAACAGTTTCCAGCTCACCCTGCCCAACAAGGAGGGCGGGGCTGCCGACGTGTTCGAGAAATCGATCCTCACAGGCAGTATCTGGAGCGCCTGGGCACCACTGGCCAAGGATGCCTCGGGCAACACGATCGAGACCGGCCTTGCCGATGGCAGTTACCGCTACCGCGGCACCGTCACCGACACGGCCGGCAACACCGCCACCAGCAATGTCTGGACGGTGGTGGTGGACAACACCGCGCCCGGGGTTCCCGCAGTCAGCCTGCAACGTGCGGCGGATGCCTCCGGCAATGTCAGCGCCCAGGAGCTCACCAGCGGAGCCGGCATCCTGCGGGTGTCTGCAGAGGCAGGCGCCACTCTCCAGCTCAGTTTCAGCAGCACGGCCACCGGCAGCACAGCCTTCACCAAGTCCGTGGTGGCTGGCGGCAGCACCCAGGCGGTGGTGCTCACCAGCGCTGAGGCTGCCCTGTTGCGGGGAACGGACGCGGCTGAGGGAAACTTCAACGTCACCATCAACGCGCGTGCCTTCGATCGGGCCGGCAACATTGGTCCGTTCCAGAGCACTCCGGTCAGCTTCGCCTACACACCGGAGCCGATCGTGATCTTGGGGGCGCTCTCGGTGATGGTGCCCGAAGGCGGCGACGGCAGCGAAAGCGGACCAGCGCCCTGCCAGTTCCGGATCACGCGGACAGGCCCGATCACGGAAGCCCTAACTGTGACCTATGTGATCTCCAGCAGCACCGCCATAGCCGGTGTTGACTTCACCCACGCCGATCCCGATTACACCACCAACGGCTACGGCACGGTCACCATTGCCGCCGGCCAGAGTTCGGCGGATGTCATCCTGCCGGTGCTCGACAACCTCATTCCCAACAGCAGCCGGCAGATCCGGCTGACCCTGAACTCCACCCCCCGGTACAGCATCAGCCTCTCCGACAGCTTTGATCTGGCCACCATCACCGACAACGACGCCGCCCTGGTTCCGGAGGTGTCGGTGGCCGACCTGTCGATAGTCGAGAACAACGCCGGCACTCAATCTGTCACCTTCGTGATCAAGCTGTCGCAGTCCACCTCCGCAAGCACCTCCTTCCAATATCAGGTGCGCCAGGGGTCAGCCACCGCCGGCAGCGACTACTCCGTGGTGGGCGCCTCCTCAGGCACGGTCACCATTCCCGCAGGGGGAACTGAGCATCGCATCACGATCAGCGTCAGCGGCGACAACACACTGGAGTCGGATGAAACGGTCTTCCTCGATCTCAGCGCCCCATCTGGGGTGACGTTCAAGGGGGGCGGCTCCACCCTCACGGCCACCGCCACCATCGTCAATGACGACACCGCCACGCCCGCGGATCCCAATGCAGGCATCACCCTCACCTCCTCCGGCAACTTCTCCGGCACCATCAGAAATGACATCCTCACTGGAGATGATGGTGTTAACCAGATCGATGCGCTGGAGGGGAACGATCAACTGACGGGAGGCCTGGGAGCCGACCTTCTCTCTAGCCGGGCTGGCATCGATCAGTTCATCTACCGCTCCTATTCTGAGTCTTGCCTGGGCTTCGGCATGGACACCACCGACGCCTCGTTCTTTAATGGGGATCGGATCGTCCTGCCCACCCGGCCAAGCCAACTGTGGAATGTGGGATTGATCTCGGCCTCATCACTCACTAACGCCCTCGCCCTGGCCATAGGCGACAAGGAGTTTCTCACTGATGGCAGCCAGCCACTCCTGGCTGGAGAAGCGGTGATGTTCACCTGGGGAGCGACCAGCCGCTCCCAGCGGGTCTACCTGGCGATCGCCGATGACAACAGCAGCGAGAATACCAACGACTTTCTGATCTCAACGCCCAACGTCAGCAATGCCATCGGCAGCCTGAATGCTCAGAACTTCTTCCTGTGATCTCGGTGACATCTGTTTTACCGCCCATGAGAGCGCAGCAAAAATCTCCTTGGCTTCGCCTGCAGTCCATGATCAGCAGGTTCGTGCTTGCCAGCCTCGGTCATGAAAACCGTCTGCGCATCGCCGCCACTGCAGTTGCAACCTCCTCGGCGCTTGTGGTGGCACTGGGCGCCCAACCGGGCAACGCCGCGGATTTCACGCTGCCGGCCAGCGACACCAGCAACCCCTTCTTCTTCAATGGTTCCTCAGAATCCAGCAGCTGGTCGCTCTCAGACAACACGGGGGGCAGATCCTCATGGGGCGACGCGAATAACTGCGATATCAATCTTGTTAGCTGCGTTTATTCCGTCTCTGCAACAACGGCAATCATTTACTCTCAGCCAGAGACCGACACGATTACCACCTGGCAATCTGGACCAGGGAATAGAGGCAATCCCCAAGGCTACAGGGTCACTTTCCGTGCAGATTTTGACACCGCCCTGGATGCAACCTACCTCTACAAAGTTGGTACAAATGGAACAGAGATCAACCTTGTTGACGACCGGACCTACACGGTTACTGTTACTGGCAACGACAGCCTCTACTTCATTGTTGAAAATGTCTCCGAATTTGGTGACTTGACAATCTCCAACTTCAGCGCCTCCCAAGTCCCTGCCCCCCTCCCCGCCGCCGGTGCCGCCACCGCCTTCGGCTACTCGCGCCGGCTGC
>CAYNGR010000125.1:0-9050 GCA_964396755.1 uncultured Cyanobium sp.
TCCCTGGGCGTGCCCATCGGTGCCACCGTGCAGTCGATCCAGGCCATGAAGGAAGCCACCGCCGCTCTGGTCGGTCCTGACGCCGGTCGCGAAATGGGTGTCTATTTCGACTACATCTGCTCGGGCCTCGGCTGATCCCTTCCGTCCTTCCTGAGAGGAGTTGTCCCCATGCGCCTGTTCAAGATCACGGCCTGCATTCCCTGCCCTGAGAAAGTTCGCACTCAGCGCGAACTGCAGAACACCTACTTCACCAAGTGGGTTCCCTATTCCAGCTGGTTCGCGGAACAGCAGCGGATCATGAAGCAGGGGGGCAAGATTCTCAAGGTTGAGCTTGTCACCGGTCGTCGCCAGCAAAGCTGCGGCAACTGATTGTCTGCTTCACGCCGTGGCAGTCCACTGTTTGTTGACTCCACGGCTTGCTCAGCACAGCCACAGCCTCGAACCCTCAGCCCGCTCAGCGGGCTTTTTTTGTGCCTCCGCTTGCCTGCGGTTGCTGCGCGTGGCGATTGCTTGCCGGCCTGGATCGCGCTCGACGGCCCGGCTCGTGCCTGGTCAGCCACACATCTGTTCTTGCTGCAACCTGCTGCCGTGGCCGCTGCGGCGGCGGCCACAATGCGTCCAATCGATTGGAATGGATGCTTCGCACTGCTGCCGCCCTGACGATGGCTGCCGCCACCCTGGCGCTGTCTGCGGCGCCTGTCGCTGTGGCTTCAGATGTGATTCTGATGCGTCACGCCGACAAGGACGCCGCCCGCGGCGATTACAACCTCTCCCCGGCGGGCTTTGCCCGGGCCATCGGGCTGGCACGGCTCATCCCCGCTTGCCTGGGGGTTCCGAACAGCATCACCACCTATCTGTTCGATCCTGGCAGCAGCAAGAACGCCCGCAGTTACCAGAGCGCCGTGCCCCTGGCCGTCGCCACCGGCGTCACCATCCGCATCGCCCTCGACTCCCAGGACAATTCCTTCGCGGTCGGTCGACAGCTGCGCGAGCGTGCCGAGAGCTCCAACGAGCGTCAGGTTCTGTTCTGGGAACACCGGCGGATCCCTGAACTGGCCAGGGGTCTCGGCTGGGAGGGCCTGCCACCGGTCGCCGAGGACGATTTCGATCAGATCTTCCTGTTCCGTTACGGCGCCCCCGGGGCAGGGCCACAACTGAGTGTGCTCCGTCAGAGCGAGCTCGCTCGCCAACCCTGTTTCAGGCAGTCCCGTTTTCCTCTCTCCGAGCGTTGGCCCTCTCCCTTTCTACCTTCGCGTCCGTGAGTCTGCGCCGCCTTGCCGCACTGGTGTTCCTGACGCCCTTGTCGCTGGCTGGCGCTTCCCTGCAGGCCTTGCTCCCTGCCGCCGCCGCCCCCTTCAGCGCCGCTGCTCCGCCGCCCGCGGCTGCTTCGCCCGCCTCGGGGCTGATGCTCGATCTGGAGCCTCTGCTGCGGCTCACCGGCGTTCCTCCCGCCGCCGGCAGCACCGCCCTGCTGGAAGATCTGGCCGTGCTGCGCTGGCTGCAGCGCAACCGCACGCCCGAGATGGTGGCCGCCACATGGACAACGCTTGCCAGAGATCTGGCGGTGTTCTCGCCAGCCCTGGGTGTCGACATGGTCAAGACCACGCCCCATCTGCTGCGTGGGATGGCACCGTTCATGGCCCTGGTTGACACCGGCAGCGACGCGATCAAGGCCAGGCTGCGACGCCCCAGGCCCTTCAGCAGCCATGCGGATCTGCAGCCCTGTCTGCCCCTTGAGACCGGCTACTCCTTCCCCTCCGGTCATTCCAGCTGGTACGCCGCGGCGGCCCTGCTGCTTGCCGATCTGCTGCCGGAGCGTCGGGAACGGATCCTGGTGCTCGGCTCCTCCGGTGGCGCCAACCGTGTCATGTGCGGCGTTCACTACCCCTCCGACGTGCTGGCGGCCCAGCGCTTCGCCCGAGGCGCCGCTGCCCAGATCACGGCCATCCCCGAATGGCAGCGGTTCCGCGCTGATCCGCTCGTCCAGGCCGAGCTCGCCCGGGTGCGCGCCGCCTCGCCTGCCTCGCTGCCGCTGTTGCTGCCCTGAGGCCCTGGTGGCCAAGGAATCCCAATCAATCGGTCCAATGTCTCGACAAACCCGACCTGGGCGCGGCTCAATGGGGGACCGTCGTCGCCCTGATCCAGCCCTTGACCCGACATTCCCCGGATGAGCGCTCCGCGGCGGCGACGGCGCTCGGCTCCGCCGGCCGTCGCCGCGGCATCCTTCCCCTGCCCTGGAGTCTCTGGCCGGCCGAGGCCCGCCTGCTGCTCGGTCTGCTGGCCGTGTGGAGCTGCTTCGGGCTGCTGGTGCTCACCTCCGCCAGCTGGTTCGTGGCGGAGCGGGAGATGAACGATGCGGCTTACTACCTCAAGCGTCAGCTGATCTGGCTGATCGCCAGCTGGGGCCTGCTGCTGCTTGCCATCCGCACCACGATGCGGCGCTGGCTGCATCTGGCGGCACCCGCCCTGCTGATCGGCATGCTTCTCGTCGCCGCCACCCTCGTGGTCGGCAGCACCGTCAACGGGGCCAGCCGCTGGCTGGTGCTCGGTCCGGTGCAGATCCAGCCCACCGAGCTGATCAAGCCGTTCATCGTGCTGCAGGGGGCTGTGCTGTTCTCCCACTGGCGCCGCATCGGCAATGACCAGAAGCTGCTCTGGCTGGGGATCTTCGCGGTGGTCATTCTGCTGATCCTCAAGCAGCCCAATCTCAGCAGTGCCGCCCTGATGGGGCTGCTGCTGTGGCTGATGGCCCTTGCCGGCGGTCTGCCGCTGCTGCTGCTGCTCGGCGCTGCAGGCGGTGGCGGCCTGGTTGGCACGATCAGCATCCTGCTGAACGAGTACCAGCGCCTGCGTGTCACCTCCTTCCTCGATCCCTGGCGCGACCAGCAGGGCGATGGCTATCAGCTGGTGCAGAGCCTGCTGGCCATCGGTTCCGGCGGGCCCCTGGGGCAGGGCCTGGGCCTGTCGACCCAGAAGCTCCAGTACCTGCCGATTCAGACCACCGACTTCATCTTCGCGGTGTTCGCTGAGGAGTTCGGCTACGTCGGCTCCCTGATGCTGCTGCTGTTCCTGATGGTGTTCGGCTTCGTCGGCCTGCGCATTGCCCTGAGCTGCCGCAGCAACCAGCAACGCCTGGTGGCGATCGGCTGCACGACCCTGCTGGTCGGCCAGTCCATCCTCAACATCGCCGTCGCCAGTGGCGCCATGCCGACCACCGGTCTGCCGCTGCCGATGATCAGCTATGGCGGCAACTCGTTGCTGAGCAGCCTGTTCGCCGCCGGCCTGCTGCTGCGCTGCTCGCTGGAGACCACCGGTTTTGAGGCCAGCCGGTCCAGGCGGCAGCAGTCCGCCCCCGCCTCGATAGGCTGACCCCCCGCCGGCCATCCTTCGGCCATGTTCAGCCCGCCTCTGCTGCTCGCCGACTGGGGTCGCAGCGGCGAACTGCTGCTGCAGCACTCCCTGACCCACCCCGGGCCCCTCACCCTGGCCCTGGTGTTCAGCGGCGGTCTGCTGACCAGCCTTGGACCCTGCTCCCTCTCCCTGCTCCCCGTCACCCTGGCCTATCTGGCCGGATTCGGCGCTGACGGCGAGGTCGCAGCCCAGCAGCGCCCAACCCTGCCCTGGCAGCGCAGCCTCAGCTTCACCGCCGGCATCGTTGCGGCCCTGGTGCTGCTTGGCGGCGGCAGCGCTCTGCTTGGACGCCTGTACGGCAGCCTGCCCAGCCAGATCCCCCTGCTGGTCGCCGTGGTGGCGGTGCTGATGGGCCTCAACCTGCTGGGGCTGCTGCCGATTCCGCTGCCTGCCGGCCCCGACCCGGAGCGCTGGCGCCGCCTGGTGCCGGCTCCCCTGGGTCCGCTGGTCGCCGGCCTGGCCTTCGGCCTGGCCTCGACCCCCTGCACCACCCCGGTGTTGGCGGTGCTGCTGGCCTGGATCGCCCAGAACGGACGTCCCCTGACGGGCATGCTGCTGCTCACCAGCTTCGGCGCCGGTCAGGTGATCCCGCTCCTGCTGGCCGGCACCGCCGCCGCCAGCCTGCCCTCGCTGCTGCGGCTGCGCAGGGTCGGGCAGTGGATCCCGCCGCTCAGCGGCGTGGTGCTGCTCACCACCGGTTGTCTCACCCTGATTGCCCAGCTTCCATGAGCGGACCGGATTCCCGCGTTCACGTCCCCGCCAGCGACCCGATCCCTGCGCCCGCGCTGTCGCCGGCGCCGCGTCGTTCCGGCCTGTTCCAGTCCTTCGCCGCCTGCACCGTCCATGGCTGATTCCAGCGGGGCTGCGGCTGTGCAGCCGATGCGGCTGCTGCAGCGCCTTGCGGCTCTCATCTCCGATCTGCGTCTGGCGATCGTGCTGCTGCTGCTGATCGCTGTGGCCAGCGGCATCGGCACCGCCATCCCCCAGCAGGAGAGCGAGGCCCTCTACCACCAGCGCTACGACCCGGCGCCCTGGCTGGGACTTCTGCGCGGTGATGGCGTGCTGACACTGCAGCTCGATCACGTCTATTCGAGCAACTGGTTTCTGGCCCTGTTGGCCTGGCTGGGCCTGTCCCTGCTGCTGTGCAGCTGGCGGCGTCAGTGGCCGGCGTTGTCGGCGTCGCTGCGCTGGATCGACTACCGCTCGCCGCGTCAGCTCAGCAAGCTCAGCGTCGCCCAGACCCTGCTCAGCGATGACGCCCATGCCGCCCTGGGGCAGCTGGAGCAGGAGCTGCGTCGTCAGGGCTGGCGCATCCAGCGCCAGGACGATCGCCTCGCCGCCCGCCGTGGTGTCGCCGGCCGCGTCGGGCCGCTGCTGGTGCATGCAGGCCTGGTGGTGCTGATGGTCGGGGCCGCCTGGGGGGCCCTGGGAGGCCAGCGTCTGGAGCAGTTCCTGGCCCCGGGCCGCGAGCTGGAGCTGATGGACAGCCGCGGACGCACCCAGCTGACCGTGGCGCTCGATGCCTTCGCGATCGAACGCGACCCGGCCGGTCGCCCCGAGCAGTTCCGCTCGCAGCTGCGCCTGATCCCGCCAGCCATCGCCTCGGGGGAGTCGTCATCCGCCGACGCGCAGCAGGGCTTGTCCCAAACGGCCACGGCCGGTGGCCGGGCGGCCGCTGAGGTGCTGGATGCGGAGATCAGCGTCAACCATCCACTGCGCCATCGCGGCATCACCCTGTATCAAGCCGACTGGTCGCTGGCCCTGCTGAACGTGCAGCTGGGCCGCAGCCCGGTGCTGTCTCTGCCGCTGCAGAGCCTTCCCCAGCTGGGCGAGCAGGTGTGGGGCGTGGTGATGCCCACCCGTCCGGACGGCAGCGAGCCGGTGCTGCTGACCCTCTCCAGCGAGCAGGGTCCCGTGCAGGTGTTCGGCCCCGATGGCACGCGCCTGGCCCAGCTGGCGCCTGGCGGTGAGGCCGTCGAGGTGCGCGGCCTGCCGATCCGGGTCGACTCGGTATTGCCGGCCAGCGGCATCCTGCTCAAGCGCGACCCTGGCGTGCCGCTCGTCTACAGCGGCTTCGCCATCGCCTTGCTGGGTGGAGGGTTGAGCCTGCTGGCCACGCGACAGTTGTGGGCCATCAGCGAGCCCCAGGCCGGTCGGCTGCATGTGGCTGGCCTGTGCAACCGCAACCTGACCGCCTTCGCTGCCGAGCTGCCGCAGCTGCTCAGCAGGGTTGACGCTGCCCGTGGCTGACCCGCACCACGGTGTGGACATTGCCGCGCGGGTTGAAGTCCGCCACCAGCTCCATCCACACCGGGTCGCAGGCGGCCACCAGGTCATCGAGGATGCGGTTGACCACCTCCTCGTGGGAGATGGTGCGATCCCGGTAGCTGTTGACGTACAGCTTGATCGCCTTGAGTTCGAGCACGCGGGGGCCGGGCTGGTAGAGCAGCCTCAGCACGGCGAAGTCGGGATAGCCCGAGAAGGGGCAGAGGCAGGTGAACTCCGGGAGCTCGATCGACACCTCGTAGGCCCGGCCGGGTCGGGGATTCTCGAAGCAGATCAGGTTTGCCTCGGCGATCGCCCGCTCGCCGTACAGGGGGGTGCGGGTCTGCTCGGTGGCGGCGGCTGGCATGGGCCTGCGGAACGCAACGGTCTGGTTCGGACCGTACTGGATCGCTCCTGACGTCCGGGAGCTCCTGCTCCGCCCTGGCGCGGTGCCATCAGCCAGGAGCTGGCGCTCCACCGCCGTGTTGGCTTCCTCAGCGGCGCTGGTCGCGGCAGCGGCCCCGCCGCCGCCTGCTTCCCCGGGCCGTCCCGTAGCAACCGTTACGACGTTGGCCGCCGCTCTCGGGCCTAATGGCCGGGCCGGCGACCCCCGGATCCGGACGCTGGGGTCGGGATCCTGCTCCACTCCTGTGGCGATGCGCACAGGGTGGCTTGCCCCTCTCCTGCCAGCCCTCCAGACTCCAATCGAGACAACCCCGCAACCATGAAGAAGATCGAGGCCATCATTCGTCCGTTCAAGCTGGAAGACGTCAAGATCGCTCTGGTGAATGCCGGTATCGTCGGCATGACGGTCAGCGAGGTGCGTGGGTTCGGCCGTCAGAAGGGCCAGGTGGAGCGCTACCGCGGCTCTGAATTCACCGTCGAGTTCCTGCAGAAACTCAAACTCGAGATCGTTGTCGATGACGACCGCGTCGACACGGTCGTGAACGCGATCCAGGATGCGGCCCGCACCGGTGAGATCGGCGACGGCAAGATCTTCATCAGCTCCATCGACGCGGTCATCCGCATCCGCACCGGCGATCGCGACAGCGCCGCCATCTGACATCAGCCCTGCCGCCGGCTCCGCTCCGGCCGCAGGCTCTTTGCCCCCGGATGCGCATCGCTCCCCTGCCTGGGCGGGGAGCGATGCGCATCCGTTGCTTTCACCTGTCCGCAGTTCGGGTTGGTGCCTGTTGGGATGTTGCTGCGTGGCCTGGCGCCCTTGCCCTGGATCGCCCTCGGCTCCAGACAGCGTGCCCTGCCTCGCCCCCGGTGAGTGCTGTGCCGGATCAAGCGTCCTTCTGGCGGCTTGGGCTGTTGGCTTCAGGCCAATGGTGGCCTGGGCCTGCCGCCCAGGCCCCAACCGCATCCGCTGTGGTGGCCACTCGCCCGGAACCACAGGTCACACTGCCGGCCGGGCCGATGCCACCTGACCCCCCGGCGGGCGGGTGCCGGTTCGGCGCGAAGGCTCTGCGCTGAGCCCCGTCGCCCCCACTCCGCAGGGCGTGCTGGTGTCACGTCCGCTCACCGATCATCGTGCGCTGCACCACCGCCGTCACCTGCTCCGGCGACAGCGGGTGCGTGCTGCTCTCCTCCAGCCTTGCCGGCTCCCGCAGCCAGAGCAGGTATTCGTGGTTGCCGGCCGGTCCGGTGATCGGTGAGGCCACCAGTCCCGCCGGCAGCCAGCCAAGCGGCTGCGCCGCCTCGATCACCGTCTGGATCGCGTCGCGGTGGGCGCGTGGATCGCGCACCACGCCTCCCTTGCCGACCCGCTCACGGCCCACCTCGAACTGGGGCTTGACCAGCAGCACCGCTTCCGGTTCGGCCGGCGCCACCGCTGCGCTGGCGTGGCTGCTGTCATCGTCCGGGCGGATGCCGGCGGCTGCTGGATCGCCAGCTGCGCAGGCCGTGGCCTCAGGCCCAGGGCGCAGCAGGCCCCGCAGCGCCGGCAGCACCCGGGTCAGGGAGATGAACGAGACATCGGCGACCGCCAGATCCGGCCAGGGATCGCCGGGGCCGTAGAGATCGGCCGGCTGCAGGTGGCGCAGATTGGTGCGCTCGCGCAGCACCACCCGCGGATCGGTGCGCAGGCTCCAGGCTGTCTGGCCATAGCCCACGTCGATGCCGTAGACGCGCTGGGCTCCGTGCTGCAGCAGGCAGTCGCTGAATCCGCCGGTGGAGATGCCGCCATCCAGGCAGATGCGTCCCTGCACCTGAATCGGCAGTCCCTGCAGCGCCGCCAGCAGCTTCTCGCCGCCGCGCGAGACGAAGCGCGGCGGCGTCTCCACCTGCAGCTCCAGATCGGGCGACACCTCGGTGCCCGGCTTGTCGAGCAGCTGGTCGCCGCCGCGCACCTTGCCGGCACGGATCAACTGCTGGGCCTGTTGACGGCTGCCGGCCAGCCCGCGCCGCACCAGTTCCAGATCGAGACGCTGTCTGCGGGCCATGGACCGTCACTCTCCTGTTGCATCACAGTCCGTTTCCGTTCTTCATCGAAACACAGACGAAACCGAACAAAAACCGAGAGAGGAGCGGCGCTGCTGGAACACGCCGGAGGATGGCCCCACTTCCCCCATGCCCGCGATGGCACGCGCCCCTGAACCGACTGGTCCCGGCACTCCGGAGTCCTGCCACGCGCCCCTGTCGCGGGCCCGCCAGCTGCGTCCCGCTGCCGCCGGCTCCGCGACGGTGCTGGAGCTGCTGCACCCCGGCGCTTTCGTCAAGCTGCGCAATCAGCCCGAGGATCTGCCCCCCTTCCAGCTGATCGGCTGCCGTGGTGGTCGCTGCTGGGTGCGCCAGCAGGCCTGGGGACGTCTGGTGCACTGGGAGGTGGCCCACCGCCAGCTGACCAGCGCAGCCTGAGCCCGCCGGCCGGCGCCGGTCGGCGGGTCCGTAGGTTGGGATCGACGACACATTCCCACCGGCCTTGATCGAGCGCTACACCCTGCCCGAGATGGGCCAGATCTGGAGCGAAGAGGCGAAATTCCAGAGCTGGCTCGACGTGGAGATCGCCGCCACCGAGGCGAACTGCGAGCTGGGACGGGTACCGGCTGAGGCGGTTGCCACGATCAGGCAGAAGGCGGCCTTCTCCGTCGAGCGCATCCTCGAGATCGAGGCCGAGGTCCGCCACGACGTCATCGCCTTCCTCACCAACGTCAACGAGCACGTTGGGGATGCTGGGCGTTACATCCATGTCGGCATGACCAGCTCCGACGTGCTCGACACCGGCCTGGCCCTGCAGATGAAGGCGTCGGTGCAGCTGCTGCGCCGAGAGCTCGACGCCCTGGCCGAGGCCATCCGCGATCTGGCTCGCGCCCACAAGGGCACGGTGATGATCGGCCGCAGCCATGCGATCCACGGCGAACCGATCACCT
>CAYNGR010000126.1:0-9046 GCA_964396755.1 uncultured Cyanobium sp.
CTAAACGACGTTGAGCTGCTTGTTAGAGGTGGTGGCCCAGAAGTCAACGCGTTCGTAGCTGATCGCTTCGCTGCCCACATCACCCTCCTCACCGATCACCTTGATCGAGGATTTGCGGCCGAAGGGAGGGTTGGCGGCGACGATGCCGGTGCGCACCGAGGCAGCTGTACTCATGCGAAGACAGGAAGGGAATTGCAAATCGCTGTCTATCTCTACTGAATGCATTGCCATTACTGCTCCCAGCTGCGTTCCAGGTGCTTTCGTTTGGCCTGGCTCATCCGATACTCCTTGGCTTCAGCCAGCAAGGTCAGGCGGAGCTCGGATTCCAATCCAAGCTGCTCTTTAAGAGTTTCGAGCTCGTTGCGAATTTCCTGGATCGTGACATGAAAGAACTCCTTTCGCTCGTTCTCCAGGTTCAATCTCCTGTGGCTGAAGTGCTTATGCAAAGCATTTTCCAGCCCAGGCGCATCCGGGGTCCGGATTAGAGCGTGAACATCAAATGGAAACGGAACAGAGGCATCCCCAAGCTCCTTTACACGCTCCATTGGCATCTCCCTACGCGTCATGCCAATCTTGAAAACGTTCTCCCCGAAGCTGCCGATGTTGCTAATGATGTAAACGTATCCGAGCTTCGTGATCATTGCCTGGCTGATCGCTCGCTTCTTTTCTTCGATTTCGGCAATACGCCTCTGAAGGTCTTCAATCTTCGCGTTTAAGGTTTCCTTTTCTGACTCGCTCGCAATACCAGCTTCCGCTTGCGCTTTTTCAAGCAGCTCCTGATATTGCCTCTCTTCCTTCTCTGCTTGCTGTCTTGCTCTTTCGGCTTCCTTGGCTGCTTTCTCTTCTTCTCTCATCTGCTCTCGGATCCTGGCCTGTTCCTCCTTCTCGTTTTGCTTCGCCTCTTCGTATTCATAGACAAGCTCGAGTTCTGAGACTCGATTCTTGAGGTAAGCATCGCTGATGCTGCAGTGCCAGGTTTGGGCCAGTTGGTTGATCTGGTCATAGGACGATGTGATCCGCTTTTTCATCGCCTCGACGTTGCGGTAGTTGACTCTGGCGATGAACGAGTCGCACTCACCATTGAAGGCTCTCAGCATCAGTCGCAAAACTCGCTTGAGGAGCTGTCTGCCTTGCGCTTCAGATCCGTTGAACATCAGGGGGCTTGTGGCATAGGCTGCGCCACTCCTGTCGCCAGCTTCTCCGCTGATGCGCAGCAGTTGCTTCTGGTTGTCCTTGATCCTTCTGAGCTCGTTCTCGTATCTGGGGAGATCCTCAAAGCCATAGACAGCCTCGTAGTAACCGACCTCAAGCAAGAAGGCTTCATCCGATCGCAGCTTGAGCCCTTCGTTAACCATCATCAACTTGGCTTCGGCCTGCCTTGACTGGGCCTGGAGCTGCTCGATCGTTTTCTCCAGCTCCTGTTTTCTCGTTGAGACACCATCAAGGATTGCCTTCGCTTCTAGCCTGGCTTTCGACAGGTCTGAATCGGCGAGCTTCCTTGTCGTCTTGGCGTAGGCCTCGGCGTCGGTAATCGGCTTCAGTTTTTCGTTGAGCTTCTTCAGGCGTTTTGCGAGGCTCGCGCCCCAGGCGAAAAGCGCGATCACCAAAAGCAGAAGAACAGCCGCCATCTTGAGCGATTAGACCTATTCCATGGTCTCTGCTGCTGACGGCGCTTGCCTCAGTTTGCAACACCTTGATGCACGAAGAGGCCTATTGGGGCACGTGGTTACATCCGGTGTCGACAATGCGGATGTTGTATCGACTACAAGACAGGGCAGAAGCCGCCGAGCTGCGCAGATGGTCAGGCCTTCTCCAAGCACCGTGCAGAGACTGGCGATGGTTTTGCCCCTGATTTCTGCTGACTGAGGAGAAGCGGAGCGTGCGTGTTTCGGGCGTGGCAAGCCTGGTCGAGCCGGGGGCCCGCAAAGGTCAGCGCGTCGCTGGTTAGCCCATCGATGGTGATCTCCTGGCTCTGGCGCACCTGCAGCAGCGCCTGGCACAGCAGCGAGTTGCCGGCCAACGGCGCGGCGGCCTCCTCCAGCAAGGCCGCCCTGGCCTCGGATGCGATGCTGCGCCTCGCTGGGGCTGGCGTCTGATGGCAGCTCAACCATCACGTGCGCCTGCTGCAGCTCCCGGTTGGGATCGAGGCGATCGAGCACATGACCCACCAGCTCGCGCAGCGGCAGCGCTGCGGGCACGGCTTCCAGCTGACGTTTCTGCTCGGGCGTCAGTCGCCGCTTCATCCGGTCCAACCGGCATGCCAAAGCCCAACAAAAAAGCCCCTGCCAGTGGCAGAGGCCTGATGCAGCGCCGGACTGCCGACGCCAGGACAGGTTGTGAGGCCTCAGACCTTGCGGCTGTAGAACTCCACCACCAGCAGTTCGTTGATCTCAAGGGCGACCCATTCGCGCTCGATCTTGCCGTTGACCTTGGCGGTCATCTTGGCTTTGTCGAACTCCAGGTGCGGCGGCACGTTGGCCAGACCGGGGAATTCGAGGTTGCCTTCGGCGAGTTTCTTGGAGGCCTTGCGCTCGCGGATGGCCACCACATCGCCGGCGCGGCACTGATAGCTGGGGATGTCGACCACTCGTCCATTGACGGTGACGTGGCCGTGATTCACCAGCTGCCGTGCACCGGGAACGGTGGGGCCAAAACCCAGGCGGAAGCAGACGTTGTCGAGCCGGTTCTCCAGCAGGCGCAGCAGGTTAGTTCCGGTGGAGCCTTCCTGGGCGCGGGCCTTTTTGACGTAACGGACCAGCTGACGTTCGGAAATGCCGTAGTTGAAGCGAAGCTTCTGCTTTTCTTCGAGACGGATCGCGTATTCGGAGCGCTTGCGACGGGCTTGGCCGTGCTGACCGGGGGGATAAGACCGCTTGGCGGACTTACGGGTGAGACCGGGGAGGTCTCCCAAGCGCCGCGTGATCCTCAGGCGAGGGCCGCGGTAGCGAGACATGGGAAGTTCAGTGCAGGGTGAGCGTTGCGCGGAGGCAACGGAAACGCCGCATCGCCGCAGGGCGACGGGCTCAGCGTCAGGCAGGTCTGCGGCATGCTGGTAATCCAGTCTGCGCTCGCCATGCGTGGCCGATCGCCGACTCTAGACCTCGGCCCCGCCCCTGTTTCCCGCCTCCCCGCCACTCCCCCCCAGCAGCGGGCCTTCGCAGCCGGAAGGCGGCGACCGGCGCGCGACCCCCACGCCTGCCTCGATCGGCCACAACCCAGCTGAAGCGACGGATGCAGCGGCAGCCGGCGGCGAGCCTCAATGGCCGGCCGGCCCCGCCGTCGCCGCCACCGGGAACAGCCCATCGGGGCCTGGCAGGCGCCCCCTGACGCTGTCCGTCGCCCCCCCTGGCCTCGGCTTTGCGCCCCTGCCCGCGGCGAGCCCAGCGATCGCAGTTGCCGAACCCCTGCCCTGGCGGCAACGCCCTCTGGCCGCCCTGCTGCTGCTGCTGATTCAGCTCTACCGCCGCTGGATCTCGCCGCAGCTGGGCCCGCGCTGCCGCTTCATCCCCAGCTGCAGCGCCTACGGCCTCGAGGCGATCCGGCGGCATGGCGCCTGGCGGGGCGGCTGGCTGACGCTGCGGCGATTGCTGCGCTGCCACCCGTTCACCCCCTGCGGCTGCGATCCGGTGCCGGACTGAGCGGCCCTGCGCTGCACCACCCCGGATGTTCCCGCCTCACCCTCACCACCATGGACAGCACTCCCACAGCCGCAGCCAGCGCCCCAGTCAGCGAGGCTCCGCGGCTGATCCTTTACACCCGCCAGGGCTGCTGTCTCTGCGAAGGGCTGGAGGAGCGGCTGCGCGAGCTGGGGCTATCGACGCAGGGAGCGGCCGCGCCCCTGGCGTTGATCGATGTGGATGGCGATCCCGAACTCCAGAACCGCTATGGGCTGGAGGTGCCCGTGCTGGCCATGCGCAGCGGCGAGAGCGGCTGGCGCGTGCTGCCGCGGGTGCCGCCGCGTCTCGGCGGCGAGCGGCTGATGCAGTGGCTCGTCGGTCAGGGCGTCGAGCTGAGCGCGGCGCAGGAGGGCTGAACGGCCTGCAAGGGGGCAGGCGAAGCGCCGGCCGTGGCGAACCGTGGAGAACCGGTCCTGCGGCTTAGAACAGGCTGCAGTTCGCCGGGCTCTCCAGGGCCGCCGCCATGGTTCAGCTGCTGCATCCGCTGCTCCATGAGGTGGGGCTGACCACTCCCGCGACGCTGCCCAACAGCGAGATCAGCGCCATCAGCTGCGATTCACGCCGCATCGGTCACGGCAGCCTGTTCGTGGGTCTGCCCGGCACCCGCGTCGACGGTGGCACCTACTGGCCCGAGGTGCTCGCCGCGGGCGCCGCCTGTGCCCTGATCAGCCAGGAGGCGGCCCGGGAGCAGCCACCGCAGGGAGAGCCCCGCGTTCTGGTGGTGCCTTCGCAGCAGCTGAGCCAGCTGGGCGGCGAGCTGGCCGCCGCCTTCTGGGGCCATCCCAGCCAGCGTCTGGCGCTGTTCGGCGTCACAGGCACGAACGGCAAGACCACCACCACGCACCTGATCGAGCACCTGGCGGGTTGCACCGGACGGCCCCCCGCCCTGTTCGGCACCCTCGTGAACCGCTGGCCTGGGCACAGCGTCACGGCTCAGCACACCACCAGCTTCGCGGATCTGCTGCAGAGCCAGCTGGCCCAGGCGGTGGCGGGCGGCGCCCGGGTCGGCGCGATGGAGGTGAGCTCCCACGCCCTCGATCAGCAGCGGGTGGCGGGCTGCCGCTTCGCCGGGGCGGTGTTCACCAACCTCACTCAGGACCACCTCGACTACCACCCGTCGATGCAGGCCTATTTCGAGGCCAAGGCGCTGCTGTTCAGCCAGCCGCTGCTGCAGGGCGGCGCCGTCGTGAACGTCGATGATGCCTGGGGCCGCCAGCTGGCCGAACGGCTGCTGGGTGAGGGGGTGCCCTGCTGGCGCAGCTCCCTGTCGGACCCGCAGGCCGAACTGCGCATCAGCGACCTGGAGATGGGCTCCCAGGGCGTCAGCGGCACCCTGCACACCCCGAGTGGCAGCGGCAGCTTCCGCTCACCGCTGGTGGGACGCTTCAACCTGATGAACCTGCTGCAGGCGGTGGGCGTGCTCGTGCAGCAGCAGATGCCGCTGCCCCAGCTGCTCGATGGCCTCGCCAGCTTCCGGGGCGTGCCCGGCCGCATGGAGCGGGTGCGCAGTGCCGGCACGGCCCCGGCCCCGGCGGTGCTGGTGGACTACGCCCACACCCCCGATGGTCTCGAGAATGCCCTGGCGGCCTGCCGGCCCTTCACCGACGGCAGCCTGATCTGTGTGTTCGGCTGCGGCGGCGACCGCGACCGCAGCAAGCGGCCGCAGATGGGCGCGATCGCGGCCCGGCTGGCCGATGCGGTGGTGGTCACCTCGGACAACCCGCGCACGGAGGATCCCGAGCAGATCCTGGCGGACGTGGTGGCGGGCATCCCCGAGGGCACCGAGCTGCAGGTGGAGGCCGACCGGGCCCGCGCCATCGCCGGGGCGATCGCCGCAGCCACGCCACAGGACCTGGTGCTGATCGCCGGCAAGGGCCACGAGGACTATCAGATTCTCGGCACCACCAAGGTTCCCTTCGACGATCGCGAGGAGGCCGAGAAGGCGCTGCGGGCACACGGAGGCTGAACCCCACCCACCGGCTGGGCCCACGACGTCCGATCAGGCAGACCGGAGGCCACGATTCCCGTCACAGCCGTGTCAGTCCGGTCTGGCGGACAGCGGCGGAACTCCTGTCGGCTCCGAACCTCCGCCCCAACACGGCCGCCACCAGCGAGCAGCCTCGACCCGCAGCATCAGCGCGACAGCGACGGGCAGCGCCCCTCAGGCATCTGCCGCCAGCTCTCGGATCGCCTCGAGCAGCCGCTCCACCTCCGTCTCGGTGGTGGTGATGTGGGTGCAGGCGCGCACGCAGACCGGATCGGCGAGGGTGCGCAGCCACAGATCCCGCTCGCCGAGCCGTGCCACCAGCTCGGCCGGCGCCCGGTTCGCAGCCGTGAAGCTCACGAGACCGGCCGCAGGCTCGACCTGCAGCAGGGTCTGCACCCCGGGAATGGCGCGCAGGCCCTGCCAGAGCCGATGGCTCCGGGCGCGGATCAGCACCAGCCGCTGCTCGGCATCGCCCTGCTGCTCCAGCAGCCGCAGTGACTGCTCCAGCCCCGCGAACAACGGCGTGCAGGAGGTGGCGACCTCGAAGCGGCGGGCATCGCCATGGAACTGGCTGTTGGCCGGGCTGGAGGCGATGGCGTTCTCATCGGCGAGGCTGCGCCAGCCGATCAGGGTGGGACTGGCCTGCTCCAGCAGCCGCGGCGACACCGCCACCACGCCCAGGCCCTCGGGGCCGCAGCACCACTTATGGCCTGTGCAGGCATAGATGTCAGCGGCAGCCGCGGCCTCCGCCACAGGAATCGCCCCCAGCGACTGGGCGCCATCCACCAGCAGCCAGGGCTGGCCGGGGTGGTGACGCAGCCGCTCCGCCAACGCGGCGATCGGCATCACCTGGCCGGTGTTCCAGAGCAGATGCGACAGCACCACCAGCCGTGTCCGTGGCGTGCAGGCCTGCTCAAACCGCTGCAGCACAGCCGCATCGGTGTCGCTCTGAGCAGCGCGCAGGTCGGCCACCGGCACGAACTGCAGCTCCAGTTGATGGCGGCGGGCCAGCTCACGACAGGCCGCGACGACGCCAGGGTGCTCGGCATCGCCGAGCAGCAGCTGATCACCGCTCTGCCAGGGCAGCCCCCAGAGCGGCAGCACGCAGCCCGATGTGACGTTCTCGGTGAACGCCAGCCGCTGCCCTCCCACGCCCAGCCAGGCCGGCGAGCCCAGCCGCCGCCGCAGCGCCTCGATCTGCGACGCCACATAAGGCCAGACGGGGCTGCTGAACGGTCCCAGCTCCTGGATGCGGACGAAGGCGGCGGTGATCGCCTCGAGAGAGGGCTGGGGCAGGGGCCCCTGGCCGCCGTAGTTGAAGTAGGTCTTGTTGGCCAGGGCCGGCATGCAGTGGCGCAGGCTGCCGGGGCCGGCGGGTTGATCCATGCTCATGCCAGCACCCCCAGGCGGCGCATCAACGGCAATGAGCGCTGGAGGAAGCCCTGCACCAGCGTCTCCAGCACCGCCTGACGCTCCTTGCCCTCCACCGGCTGTCCGTCGCGCATCGGCTTGCGATCCAGGGCCTGCAGGCTCTCATCGAGGCAGCCGAGCAGTGCGTCCTGAGGCATGCCCTGCTGCAGCGCATGCAGGGCCAGCAGATCGATGTCGTTGAAGGGATGCACGTTGCCGCTCACGGGGCAGGCGAGATTTCGATAAGGAGCACCGGCTGTCACCCGCTCGGCGACGAGGCGGTTGAACCGCAGGGCAGGCCCGGGATCCCGCTCGGGAGGCACGAGCACCAGCAGGCCCTTGCCGATCAGCAGAACCAGGTTCTGCAGCAGCTCCGGTAGTGGTGGGCACCCTTCACAACGGCGCAGATCGGCCAGGGTGGCGGGGTGCGGATCCACCGAACGCATCAGGGCTCCGAACCACTCACGGTTGCCATCCACCTCCCCGAAGCCCAGACGGAACTGAAAGGCGTCGTCCCGCTCAAGCGCCTGCGCGTCGGCGACGCTCAGGAAGCGCAAGCCCTCCAGGCCGGTGAGGGCCTCGCGCGACCAGAGCGGATCGAGGCCCTTGACATAGACATCGCGGCGGAACGCCTGGTTGGTGAGCAGATCGCGCACCAGTTCCCTCATGGCCGGCTGCTGCTGCTGCTGGACCAGCTGGCGATAGGCCTCCGGCAGCAGCGCATCGAAGTTTTCCGCCAGGGTGGCGCTGCCCAGATAGGAGAGCCCCTGCAGGCCGGCCTGGGAGATCACCTGGTTGGCGTACTGCGGCTGCCATTCACTGTGGTTGTACTCATGCAGCAGATAGGCGACATCCAGGCCGTTGAGTCCCTCCAGCCGGGGAGCTAGGGCCGGTTGCGCCTCGAACAGCTGCCCATTCACGTCCTTGATGGCGGCGAACAGGTTGCGGGCCGCCTCCAGGGCCGGCAGACCAGCGCCGTGATCGGCCTGCAGGCTGCGGATGGTGTGTTGGAAGGGCAGGACCCCCAGCCAGCCGGGCAGCGTGTTGTACGACAGGAACAGCAATCCGCCCGGTCGCAGGGCAGCGGCGCTGAGGCGCAGCAGCGAGGAGCCCACCTGCGGCGACACCCAGCCGAGGATGCCGTGGGCCACGACCAGATCGAACGGTTCACCCAGAACGGCGGGATCCTGCTCGAGCTCGAGGAAATCCCCCTGACGGAAGCTGACGTTGTCGAGCCCTGCCGCGGCCGCCAGGGAGCTGGCATGGGCGATGTGGTCGGGATTGAAGTCGATGCCCAGGAAGCGGGCGTCGGGATAGTTGGCTGCCTGGGCGCAGAGATGGAAACCCTGACCGCAACCGAGCTCCAGCAGGCGGAAGGGTCGGCTCAGATCCACCGGGCGCTGGCCGCGCAGCAGACAGAGCAGGGCCAGCCGTTCGGGGGAGAATTCGCTGTAGGCGCCGTAGGTGTAGCCCGTGCCCGTGAAGTAGCCGTGGCGGAGACTCATGCGAAGGCGGCAGCGGCGACATCCTTGCTGACGGACGCCGCCGTTGACGGCGTGGCCGGCGGCCGGGCACAGGCAGGAGGGTGACTCAGAGGACCTGGCCGACCGCGACGGCGGCGACCGCCGAGAACAGGGTGATGCCGAGGGCGGTCAGGGGGTTCTGCCCCTGGGCGACCGCGATGCTGGTGATCACGCCGGCGCCGAGGCAGGCCACCGCCAGCTGGGTGGGCAGGTCGGTGCGGGACTGGGGGTCGGGGCTGGGCAGCACGGCGAGGCGGGAGGAGGTCTGCCGAAAGTAGGGAGACTGCCGGCTGAGCTCCTCGGCGACGCCGCCAGTCGTTACCCCCTGTGGCGCTTCGTCAAGGGGCTTTACACAGGCGGTGCTGACTGGCCCGAAGGGAGAGCGGCCAAGAACGCCGTGGATGACACGCCCCCTGATGGATTCGAACCATCGACCGGCTGCTTAGAAG
>CAYNGR010000127.1:0-9039 GCA_964396755.1 uncultured Cyanobium sp.
GGCCCAGAGGATCACCTCCTCGCTGAGGCGGCTGAGGTGCACCATCACCAGCGAGGCGGCGGCCATGAACTCCACCGCGAAATCGCGATCGCTGACCGCATCGAGGGAGTTGCCGTAGAGGTCGGCGAAACCGAGCGCCGCTGCGGTCTGGCGGCGGTCGATCGGCACCGGCGTGCCAGCCAGGGCAGCGGCCCCCAGCGGGCAGATGTCCACCCGACGGCGCACATCACCCAGGCGCTGGCGATCGCGCTCGGCCATGGCGATGTAGGCGAGCAGGTGATGGGCCAGGCAGACGGGCTGGGCCCGCTGCAGATGGGTGTAGCCGGGAATCAGTGTCTCGGCGTGCTGTTCGGCCTGGGCCAGCAGGGCCGCCTCATAGCGCAGCAGGGCCCGGTCGAGATCATCGATGCGGCGGCGCAGCCACAGGCGCAGGTCGGTGCCCACCTGATCGTTGCGGCTGCGACCGGTGTGCAGCTTCTTGCCGAGGGGCCCCAGCAACTCGATCAGACGGCGCTCGACGGCAAAGTGCACGTCCTCATCGGCCAGACCTGGCTGGAACTGGCCGGCGGCCGCCTCACGGCGGATCGTCTCGAGGCCCTCAACCAGGCGCTCGGCCTCGGCGACCTCGATCACGCCACAGCTGCCCAGCATGCGGGCGTGGGCCACAGAGCCGTCGAGGTCCTCCTGCAGCAGCGTGATGTCGAAGCCGATCGAGGCGTTGAAGCGCTCGATCGCGGGGTGCAGCCCCTGCTCGAAGCGATCGCTCCAGCCTCCGGCGCTGCTGCCGGTGACGCCGCCCGCTGCAGCCGACGGGGACGGGGTGGTGGAGGCCATCGCGTTGCGGGAGCCTGCGCTCCGATCGACAGCTCCCCAGCTTGGCAGGCGCCTCAGGAGGGGCGCAGCGGCGGCAGCATCACCTCTTCGCGCACCTTGAGCACCACCATCGAGGCATCGTCCTCCAGCTGGTGATCGGAACCGACGAAGCGATCGAGGCGGGTGAACAGCTGATCGAGCACACCCTGGGCGGTGAGACCGGAGCGACAGGCCTCGTGGAAGGCGCGCAGCAGCCGCTGCTCATCGAAGCGCTCGCCGCTGAAGCCGGGTGCCTCGGTGACCCCGTCGGTGTAGTACAGCAGCACGTCACCGGGCTCGAGGTTCACCTCACCGGCGCCGTAGTCAGCCTCGCTCTGCAGGCCGATCAGCAGGCCGGAGGCGTCCAGCCGCTCGATGCGGCCCTGCTGACGACGCCACAGCAGCGGTGGATTGTGGGCCGCGTTGGCGTAGCGCAGGCGCCGCCGGCGCGGATCGAAATCCGAATAGAACAGCGTCACGAAGCGATGCGACTGGGCCAGGTCCTCCTGGGCCATCCGGTTGAGGTCGCGCAGGATGCGATCCGGCGGCAGACCACTGAGCACCTCGGCCCGCAGCATGCCGCGCAGCAGCGTCATCAGCAGGCCAGCGGGCACGCCCTTGCCCATCACATCGCCGATCACCAGCGCCCACTGACCCTGTTCACGGCGCCGGCCGATCAGATCCGGTCGCACCGGAATGAAGTCGTAGTAGTCGCCGCCCACCTGAAATGCGGGCCGGCAGCGGGCCGCCAGCTCCACCCCCTCGATCACCGGGCAACGGTCGGGCAGCAGCTGGGCCTGGATCTCGGCACCGATGCTCATCTGCCGGTCAAGCCGCTCATGGCGCTGCATGTCCTGTCGCAGCAGGTCGTTCTCGAGCGACACGCCGCACAGGTCAGCCACCAGCTGCAGATGACGCCGGTGGATGTCACTCCAGCTGTAATCGCGCCGATCGCTGAACACGACCAGACGCCCGCGTGGACCGCCGCCGCCGACCACCGAGGTGGCGAACACCGCCGGACTGCCGAGCAGGCTCTGGATGAGCGGATCGAGCAGCGCCACCGCCGCCTCTTCACCGCCCTGGATCTGCAGCTGGCTGTCGGGATAGGCCAGCAGGCGCCGCAGCAGCTCGGTGCTGCGCTCATCCGGCGTGGCCTGCAGATGATCGCGCCACAACCTGCCGTCGGGGTGGAACACCAGCAGCAGGGCCCCATCGGCCTCGACGATCCGGGCCGCCACCAGCGGCACCAGCTCGAGAAAGCGATTGAGATTGGTGAAGCTGCGCAGGGCGAACGCCAGCGAGGCCAACAGCTCCTGGTTGCGGCGCTGCTCCCGGCTGAGACTGTCGAGCAGCTGCCGCACGCTGGCTGCCGGCGTCAGCCCGCCCTGCATCCGGGGCACCGGCAGAGGCGGTGGAACCGACCGGAAGGGCGGCGTGCTGCTCACCAGGCGGCCCTGAAGGACACGCAAGGTAGCAATGGCATCCGGGTTGGAACGGAGCGCGGTTTGGAGCGCCCACCCACACCGCGGCGCAGGGAATCGGCGCACACGACGCCGGCGGTGGCCCGGACCGGTGACGCGGTCGAGCGGCAGGGGGCGGCTGCCTGGCGAACCAGGCAGCCGCCGCGGTGATCACGACAGGCTCCGGATCCGCAGCCCCTCAGCGAGATCCGGCCAGCAGCGCCTCGACGAACTCGAAGCTGTTGAACGGCCGCAGATCGCGGATGCCCTCGCCGGCGCCGATGAAGCGGATGGGCAGGCCGGCCTCCGAGGCCACCGCCAGGGCCACACCGCCGCGGGCGCTGCCATCGAGCTTGGTGATCACCACGCCGGTGAGGCCGGCGGCACTGGCGAAGGCCATCGCCTGGCGCAGGCCGTTCTGGCCCTGGCTGGCATCGAGCACCAGCAGCGACTCGACCACGGCCTCGGGGGCGAGGCGGTCGATGATGCGGCGCACCTTGGAGAGCTCCTCCATCAGGTTGTGCTTGGTCTGCAGGCGCCCGGCCGTGTCGACCAGCACCAGCTCGGTGCCACGCGCCTTGGCGGCGCCGATGGCGTCGTAGACGACCGCCGCCGGATCGGCGTTGGAGCTGGGGTTGGAGACCACCGGCACGCCGCTGCGCTGGCCCCAGACCTGCACCTGCTGCACGGCAGCGGCGCGGAAGGTGTCGGCCGCAGCGATCAGGCAGCTATAGCCGCTGCGAACCGCCAGGTTGGCCAGCTTGCCCAGGGTGGTGGTCTTGCCGACGCCGTTGACGCCCACCATCAACCAGACATTGAGGCGGCCGCGCTGGGGGGCCAGCAGTGGCGCCTGGCTGGCGCTGATCGGAGCCTCCAGCAGATCGCGCAGCTGCTGTTTGAGGAAGCGCAGCCCCTCAGCCGGATCGACCACTTCTTGATTGAGGCGGCGACGCAGGGCCTCGAGCACCTGATCGGTGGCCTGCACCCCGACATCCGAGCGCAGCAAGGTGGTCTCGAGATCGTCGAGCACCTCAGGGGTGAGCGGATCGTCACCGAGGTTCTCGAGCAGCTGGCTGACGAAGTTGCGGCGGGTCTTCTCGAGGCCCTGGCGCAGCCGCCCCAGCCAGTCGATCTCCTCCAGGGAGATCTCCTCGACGCGGCGGCCCTGGGCCGCCAGCACCTCGGCGGACCAGGTGAAGGTGTCGTCGAAGGCGCCCAGGCTGGGTTCGGCGGGCTCGACTGCCGCCGTGACGGCGGCAGTGGCAGCCGGCTCGGGCGGCGAGGGGGGACTGACAGGAGCCTGGGGGACAGCCGCGGCGGGCTCTGCAGCGACGGACAGCTCCTGCAGACGCTGCTGCCGCTGAGCAGCGGCGCGCTCCAGCAGCGACAGGCCGGGATTCGCAGCAGCCTCGTTGTTATCCGCGGCCGCAGCCGGCGAAGACGCAGGTGGCTCCAGCCCGGGCTCGGGTGAGGGGAGCGGCGGCGGGGCGGGCTCGGGTGAGGGCTCGGCGGCAACGGCAACCGGTGGCTGGAGCCCGGGGCCGGCAGGCGGCGCCATGGGCTCGACCGGAGCAATGAGCGACTCAGGGGCCGCCAGCGGCTGCGGCTCAGAAGCGGCAGCCGCCGCTGGCGGTTCAGGAGGTGGCGCCGCATCGGCCTGCGGCGGCGAAGAGACCGGTTGTGCAGCGGAGGGGGCTTCGGCCTGAACCTGCTGCTGGGCCTTGAGGCGGGCGTAGGCCTGGCGGGCCCACTCCAGCGCCGTCTCATCCACCGCCCCGATCGCAGGCGGCGCCACGGGCGCGACAGCCGCGGAGTCGGCTGCTGCCTGGGGCTCGGCAGCGGCAGGGACGGCCTGCGAATCGGTGGCCTCAGGCTCCGGAGGCGCGGGCGCCTCAGCCTGCTGGCCAGGATCCTGCGGCGTCTGCGGAGCCGTCTCAGGCTGGGCGGTGGCCCGCCGGAACCAGTCGAACACCATGGAGGGCTACACCTGCGCGGTGGTGAAGCGTCGCAGAACGCCGTTGATCATGCGGCGGCCCTGTTCGTCGCTCCAGCGGTTGGCCAGCTCGACGGCCTCGTTGCAGGCCACCGCCGGCGGCGTGCCGAACTGTTCCAGATCGACCACCGCCAGGCGCAGGATGTCCCGATCGATGCGCGGCAGGCGGGTCAGACGCCAGCCCTCCATCACCCGATCCAGACGGGTGTCGATCGAGCTGCGCTCGCGCAGCACGGCCCGGGCGCGCTCAATGGCACCGCGATGCACCTCGGCCTGATCGGCGAGCAGCAGCAGGCGCGGCAGCTCCAGGCTGGCGGAGAGACGGTTGAGCGCCTGCTCGGCATGACCGAGCCCGTCCTGCAGGTGCTGGCGCACCCGCGGCAGACGCGCCTCACCGTCCTGCTGCAGCTCGCTGTCGAGCAGATCCTGCTGGGCCTGCTGCAGGTCCGCAGCGGAACGATCGAGCACCTCGCGCAGGTGCTGCCCAAGGCTGGTCAGCACCTGGCGCAACAAGGTCTCGAGATTGGTCTCGGCCAGGCGGGCGTCGGCAGCGGCGCCGTCCCGGTCGTTCACCTGACCGAGCATCAGCAGGGCCAGTTCACGGGCGAGGGTTTGGCTTTGCATCAAGAGAGCTGAGGGGCGCGCAGCTGGGCCAGCAGGCTGGAGAAGCTGCGGTTGTTGGTCGAGGGGTCGCGTTCGTCGGGGCTGACGATGCCGGCGGAGATGATCGTGCGGAAGGCCTCCTCCACCGACAGCTCGATGTCGCGGACGGAGCTCTCCGGCACCACCGCATACCAGCCGGTGGTCGGGTTGGGAGCCGTGGGGATGAACACGCTGAGCATCGGCTCGGGGAAGCCGGACTGGACAGCCGATCCGATGGCGCCGGTGACGAACCCCAGAGCAAACAGCCCTTCGCGGGGGTACTCCAGCAGCACCACGCGACGGAAGCGGTTGGCGTTGCCCTGCAGGAAGGTCTCCAGCAGCTGCTTGAGGGTCTTGTAGACCGATCCGGCCAGAGGAATGCGCAGCAGCGTGCCCTCCCCGAATTCGAGCAGCCAGCGCCCGACGATGTTGCGGGCCATCAGGCCGATCAGCAGGATCCCGAGCAGAGGAACCAGCAGACCGAGGCCAAGATTGATCAGCTCCTGCAACAGCGGATTGAGCGTGTTGAAGGGGTTGAACTGCTTGGGGATGGAGGTCAGGAAGGCCAGCACGAAACGGCTGACCGTGGTGGCCAGCCAGATGGTGGTGGCCAGCGGAATGACCACCAACAGGCCGGCGATCAGATCATTCTTGAGATCCTGCTGGAGACGGCTGCCCAGCGGTTGATCCGTACGGGGACTGGAGGGCGCCAAGGGGTGACGGGATTGCGGACGGCCGGTCAAGGCAAGCTAACCATGGGCTGGAGCGGCAGCCGGGCGGACGACCGACCCGAGCCGTTTCAGAGGACGCTGCCGAGACAGAGGATGGTGAAGGCGACGATCAGCACGATGGCACCACCGGAGTTGGCATAACGGCGCTGGCCCAGGGTGATCTTGCTGGTCTGCTCGGCCTGCTTGACCTGGGTCTCGAGCTGGTCGAGCTGGCGGTCGACGAAATTGCGGGCCGACTGGAGCTTCTGGTCCTGGGAGGCGCCTGGGGGGACCTGACCCGTGGACTCCGCCTGCTTGACCAGCTGCTGGAGCAGCGCCGGATCCTTGCTCTGCTGACGGGCCATCTCCAGCTGACCGCGCTTGGCGGCCAGCTGCTGCTCGGTCTGCTGCTGCAGGATCTGATCGCCGCCGAAGGACACCGGCAGCGAGGCGGTGAGCAGCACGGCCAGAAGACCGCTGATGATGCAGACGGTCCAGAGCAGGGGCGTGGGGGAGTCGGAGCCATCCTCAAGCCGCGAGGAGACGAACATCAGCAACAGACCGACCAGCGCCATCGGCGACTGGGTGATCAGACGTTCGACCACCAGCTGGCGGAAGGGCTCTTCACCCCAGTCCCAGAGGATGAGCACCGCCAGCATCTGCAGCAGGAGCAGCACCACGAGGGTGATCCCCATCCAGCGCAGCAGCGGACTGAAACGGGAGGGAGAGGCGACAGCCACAGGCGCGCAGTCCACACAGAGCTCGAACTCTACGCATCGACTCCGGGGGCGCCCACAGTCATGAGTGGACCTTGGCGGGGAGGCGACAGCAGCGCGACCGAGCTGGCGGACGCCCTCAAACGCGAGGCGCGCCGTCTGGGCTTCGACCCGGTGGGCCTGGCCGATGCCGGCGGCGGTCCGCGACTGCAGCTGCGCAGCGCCGCACTGGAGCGCTGGCTCAACGCCGGCCACCACGCCTCGATGGGCTGGATGGAAGACCCACGCCGACGCAATCTCGAAAGCCTGCTGCCGGGGGTGCGCAGCCTGCTGGCGGTGGGACTCTCCTATTTCGTGGACACGCCGCGGCAACCCGGCAGCCTCGGGGTGGCCCGCTACGGCTGGGGCCGGGACTACCACCGCGTCATCGACCGGCGACTGCGTCAGCTGGGCCGCTGGCTGGAGGAGCGGGTCCCGGGCGTGGGCTGGCGGGCCTGCGTCGATGCGGCGCCGCTGCTGGAGAAGGCCTGGGCGGAACAGGCCGGCCTCGGCTGGATCGGCAAGAACGGCAACCTGATTCACCGCCGCCGCGGGTCCTGGTTGCTGCTGGGCCACCTGCTGACGACCCTGGAACTGCCGACCGATGCCCCCGCCGAGGCGCACTGCGGCGCCTGCAGCCGCTGCCTGGAGGCCTGTCCCACCGGGGCCCTTCCCGAACCGTTCGTCGTCGACGCGCGTCGCTGCATCGCCTTCCACACGATCGAGAACCGCGACGCGGAACTGCCAGCGGAGGTGTCCGGACGGCTGCAGGGCTGGGTGGCGGGCTGCGACATCTGTCAGGACGTCTGCCCCTGGAACGGCCCCGCTCTGGAGAGCTCCAGCGACCCCGACGTGCAGCCGCGGCCGTGGTTGCTGAACCTGCAGGCAGCCGAGGCGCTGGCGTGGAGCGACCAGGACTGGGACGAGCGGCTGCGGGCCTCGGCCCTGCGGCGCATCCGCCCCTGGATGTGGCGGCGCAACATCCGGCTGGCCGGCGGCAGCGCGCCTGCATAGGCCCCGGACGGTGCAACGGAACCTGCCGATGAAACAGGCCCTCTGGGAGGCACTGGCGCAGGTCACTAGGGTGGGCAGATCTCGTAGCAGATCGCGTGAGCCGGCGACAGTGGCAGGGGCTTCGGTGGCGTTGGGTGCGTCGGCAGACGGTGCGATCGCTACCCCTGGCGGCAGCTCTGCTGGTGGCGGGCGCCACACCGGCCCGGGCCCTGGTGCCCTACGTGTACCTGCCCCCCACCCAGGAGATGCAGGCTGCCGGCCTCGGCATCGCCCAGGCGGCGGCGCGGCTGCTGCGGCTCGGCCAGGCCGACGATGCGGCAAGGCTGGCGGAGCTGGCGGTGCGGCTGCTGCCGGACGATCCGCGCGGCTGGGTGCTGCTGGCCGAGGCACAGCTGCGCAGCAACAACCTCGGCAAGGCGCAGGTGGCGCTGGATCGGGCCAAGCGGCTCGACCCCTCCAATCCCGGCATCTGGTTCGCGGAGGGCTCCCTGGCACTGCGCAACGGCAAACCCTCCGAGGCCCTCGGCCTGCTGCGGCGCGGCCTCGAGCTCGATCCCAAGAACGCCGGCGCCTACTTCGACCTGGGCAACGCCCACATCCAGCTGGGCGAGAACGGCCCGGCCCTGGCGTCATTCGAGCGGGCCAGTGCCCTGCGCCGCGATTTCTGGGAGGCCATCAACAACCAGGGCCTGGTGTTGTACGAGAACGGCCGCAACAGCGAGGCGATCGCGCGCTGGCGGCGGGTGCTGGCGATCAAGCCCGATGCCGCCGAACCCACCCTGGCCCTGGCCGCGGCTCTCTACGAAGCCTCCCCCAAGAACCAGGCTGAGGCACTGCAGCTGGCCGAGAAGGCCCTGGCCGCGGATCCCAACTACGTGCACGACGCCTTCCAGAAGGAGCAGCTCTGGGGTCCGAAGCTGCGCGCCACCACGACACGGCTGCTAGCGCAGCCGGAGCTCAAGGCCGCCGTCGAACGGGCCAACGCCAATGCCAGCGGCAGCAGCGAACAGGAGGATGAGGACCCCTGATCCCTCAGCAGGATCGGTGAGAACGCCGTCCAGGTGAAATGCCATCTGTAGGCTGACCAGCGACTCCCGCCTGCAGACCACAGCACCGGATGGCCGAGGAGCGTCCCGACGAAGGCAACAGCAACGGCGGTGACCGGATCGAAGCGATTGCCCTCCATCAGGAGATGCAGCGCTCGTATCTGGAATACGCGATGAGCGTGATCGTCGGGCGTGCCCTGCCCGACGTGCGCGACGGCCTCAAGCCCGTGCAGCGGCGCATCCTGTACGCCATGCACGAACTGGGGCTGACCCCGGATCGGCCCTACCGCAAGTGCGCCCGCGTCGTCGGCGATGTGCTGGGCAAGTACCACCCCCACGGCGATCAGGCGGTGTACGACGCCCTGGTGCGGCTCGTGCAGACCTTCGCCAGCCGCCACCCGCTGCTCGACGGCCACGGCAACTTCGGCTCGGTCGATGACGACCCACCGGCGGCGATGCGGTACACCGAGACCCGTCTGGCACCGATCGCCAACGAGGGACTGCTCGATGAGATCGGCAACGAAACGGTCGATTTCGCACCCAACTTCGACGGCTCCCAGCAGGAGC
>CAYNGR010000128.1:0-2465 GCA_964396755.1 uncultured Cyanobium sp.
CGCCCACGTCCGCCAGGAAGGGGCCAAGCCAGAGCAGGTGGTTGGCGATGCGGTTCAGCTCCAGCATCAGCACGCGGATGTAGCTGGCCCGCTTCGGCACCTGGATGTTGGCCAGCCGCTCGGGGGCGTTGACCACGATCGCCTCGTAGAACATGCCCGCCGCGTAGTCCATGCGGCTCACGTACGGCACGTACATGACGCTGGTGCGGTTCTCGGCGATCTTCTCCATGCCGCGGTGCAGGTAGCCGATCACCGGCTCGCAATCCACCACGTCCTCGCCGTCCAGGGTCACCACCAGCCGCAGCACCCCGTGCATCGAGGGGTGATGGGGGCCGAAGTTGACCACCATCGGCTCGGTTCTGGTCTCGAGCTGGGTCATGGCGCCCGCTGCAGCTTGGGAAGGGGCGCCATCCTAGGGAGATCCCCGGCGACTGCCGGTTTGCGCTGGTCGTGGCGGCAACCGTGGTGCCCCGGAGCCTCGCTGGCCTGCGGCCTCGCTGCTGAATCCTGCCCAGGGCCGCTGACACGGGCCCGGCGGCAGACCAGGCCGGGACTCCTGCCGTGGGCCGGGTCGATCGGGTCCTTGATCGCGCTGGAGAGGCGGCGGTTCCGCTGCCGCGGACCCCGGCCTGCGCTGGAAACGGCCAGTCCGGCGCTGAGCTCCCGGCCTGCGCGCGGCAGGAGGCGTATGGAGCCAATGCAGTGGCGCCGGCGTCCGCCTGCTGGCCGTGGGGTCAGGTCGCTGCAACGGCAGCCGCGCCTGCGGGGATCCGTGCGGCTCGATCTGCGCACGCCGTGCCGGATGGAGGTCGCCACCCTGGTTCAGAACGGGCCGACGCGGCAGACGTAGCCCACCAGGTCGTGCTCGGTGCGCCAGCGGGGCTGGAACGCCGGCTCCCACCAGGTTCCCCGCTTGCGGATGACCCCGCTGGCCGCGATCAGCTCGAAGTTGATCGGCCGGATCATGCGCGTCGGGCAGTACACCCGGAACTCGCCGCTCAGCCGATCGCCATCGGGGTAGTGCAGGACGCCCTTCGCCAGCATCAGCCCCGGGGTCGGCAGGCGTCTGACCGAGAGCACGATCGCCTGCTGCGGATCGGTCCCCGGTCCCCGGCCGGCGACCAGGGGCGCGGACGCAACGGCTCCGCCGCTGGCCAGGCCGTTCAGCACCAGCGCGGTCAGCGCGGCAGCCGTGGACTGGATCGCGGCCATGCAGCCTCAGGCGGGATGGTGGAGCCTCACGATGCTCCAGGCCTTGCGCATCGGCCGTGGGCGGGGACAGCAGGGCCTGGATCCCGCCGGCAGGCTGTTGGGGGCCGGGTGCTGCGGCCCTGGTCCCGGGTCGCAGCAGGATCGTTCGGAACGCCGCTCCGCTTCCATGGCCATCAGTCCCCTTCTGCCGCGCACGCTGCTGCTGGCGTCACTGTGGATCGGCGGCGCTGCGCTCCCCTCCGCTCTGCAGGCCGATCCCCTCGACGGCGAGTACCTGGGCTGGGAGGAGAGGCTCGAGGTTCGCGCTGGGCGCGTCGTCGCTTGCAGCGGGTTCGCCTTCAACGCCAGCGGCCGCGACAGCTGTGCTGGCTGGAGCTTCCGTCGCCTCTCCTCCGGGGTGGTGCAGGCCACCAGGCCGGATCAGCCGCAGCCCCTGCTGTTCTGCAGGGCTCCCAGGCCCGGCAATCGGGGCTGGACCTGCTCGGCCCAGGGCTGGGAAGCGCAGCGCTGACCGCCTGCTGGCCGTGGCCTAGGACGGAAGCGATGGATGTTGCCTCCGACGTGTCCGAGCCCGGCGCCATCGGCGATTTCCACCACCAACCCGTACTGGCGGCCGAGGTGCTGGAGGCCTTCTCCGGTCTGCCTGAGCGTCTCTCCGGCGGTGGTTCACCCCGCCTGATCGACTGCACCCTCGGCGGTGGCGGCCACAGCGCCCTGCTGCTGGCGGCCCATCCCGGCCTGGAGCTGATCGGGCTGGATCAGGATGCGACCGCCCGCGCCGCCGCCGCCGAGGCCCTCGCGCCCTTCCCGGGGCGCGCCACGATCATCGCCACCAACTTCGCCGACTACGAGCCGGATGGCCCTGTCGACGGCGTGCTGGCCGATCTGGGCGTCAGCAGCCCGCAGCTGGATGTGGCGTCGCGGGGCTTCAGCTTCCGGCTGGCCGGCCCCCTCGACATGCGCATGAATCCCACGGCCGGTGAGACCGCCGCGGAGCTGCTCGACCGGCTCGAGGAGTCCGAGCTGGCTGATCTGATCTATGCCTACGGCGAGGAGCGCCTGTCGCGGCGCATCGCCCGGCGGATCAAGCAGGAGGGGCCCTGGGCGGATCCGGCTCGCCCGCGCGACACCGCCGAGCTGGCCTATCTGGTGGCCGGCTGCCATCCGCCCGCTGCCCGGCGCGGCCGCATCCATCCCGCCACGCGCACCTTCCAGGCCCTGCGCATCGCCGTCAACCGCGAGCTCGACGTGCT
>CAYNGR010000128.1:2565-4154 GCA_964396755.1 uncultured Cyanobium sp.
CCGCGACGCCTCCAGCGCGCCGGCGGCAGGGACCAGCGCCCCGCCCGGATGGGGTCGGCTCACGGTTGGTGAGAGCCCAGACTGAGAGGCCTGCGCGATCGCCACCGGCAGCCGCTGATGCCCCTGCCCTCCGCCGACATCCTCTGGTGGGTCGCCCTGCTGGTGCAGGCCATGGCCATCCCCGGCGTGCTGCTGCCGGTGCTGCCGGGATTGGTGCTGCTGCCGCTGGGGGCCCTGATCTGGGTGGCGGCCGTGGGCTGGCAGACCGGTTGGCCCGTGCTGCTGCTGGAGACGTTGCTGCTGCTGCTCGGCTGGGGAGCCGATGCGCTCGGGCTGCTGCTCGGCGCCGCCCGCCTGCAGGCCAGCCGCTGGGCCTACATCGGCGCCGGTCTGGGTCTGCTGGTGGGCCTGCTCGGTCTGCTGCCCACCCTGCCGGTCGGCGGGCCCCTGGTCGGCGCCGTGCTCGGGCCGCTGCTGGGGGCAAGCCTCGGTGAGCTGTGGGCCCTGGTGCGCCGCGGCGACAGCGGGGGCCCCCATCCCGTGCTGCGCTCGCTCAAGGTGGGGCTGGCGGTCGTGGTGGGCATGCTGGTGAGCCGTCTCGCCTCGCTTGTGCTGGCCCTGATCGGGGTCGGCGGCTTCCTGGCGCTCAGCCTCGGCGGTGCGACCTGATGTGCCTGCAGACCTGATCGGCCCGCCCTGGCTTCAGAGCTGCTGCGGTTCCGCCGGTTCGGCCTGCCCGTCGCGCCGCCGTTCGCCGTCGCACAGCTGCAAAAAGGCCGCCGTGCCGATGCAGATCACCGCCGGCCCGGCCGCCAGGCTGCCGACCCAGCAGGCCAGCAGCCCCAGGCCGTTGAGCAGTCCCGTCACCAGCACCAGCAGTAGCACCAGCGGCCACTGGGGATCCACCAGCCGCCGGCCCCGCTCCACCGCGGCAGCGCCGCCGCGCTGCTCGATCAGCACCACCTGCAGCAGGAACATCTGATTGACGCTGAGATACAGCAGCGCCACCAGCGTCAGCGCCAGGCTGAGCAGCAGCAGCGCCGCCAGCAGCAGGGCCAGCAGGCGCGTGCCTTCCTGCCCCAGCGCCCGCATCAGGGCCGGCTCCACCTCCAGCAGCACCAGGGGCAGGCCGAACAGCAGCAGGCCCAGCACCCCCGGCAGGCTGATCATCGCCAGCAGCCGCAGCCAGGCGCGCAGCAGCCGCAGCCAGGCGCGGCCATCCCAGCGCAGCAGCTGCAGCAGCGTCGGCCGCTGCCCCTGCAGCGCCAGCAGGGAGCCGCGCGCCAGCCCCAGGCAGCCCCACAGCAGCACCGCCACCATCACCGCCAGGCCCAGCCCGTACAGGGCCCAGGCGCGCGGATCGGAGGAGGGCCGCGCCACGTTGCCGATGCCCAGCAGCAGCGGTTGCTGCAGCATGACCAGGACGTTCACCAGCAGGGCGAACGCCACGAACACCCGCGGGGCGCGGCAGAAGGCCTGCCAGCCGTCGTGGATCGCATCGCCCAGATCGAGTCGTCCCTGGCTGCCGGAGCCGAGCGGCGGCGCCGGTGCCAGCCGCTGCAGCCAGCCGCGCGGACTGGGGCCGCCCG
>CAYNGR010000128.1:4254-9031 GCA_964396755.1 uncultured Cyanobium sp.
CCGGGTCGGGCCTGGGGGGATCGGACGCCATGGCGGAAGCCAGGGACGCCGCAAGCTAGGGGGTGTGGCGCAGTTCAGCCAGCGCTGCCGCCACCGTCTCGATCGCCAGCTCGATGTCGGCCGTGTCGCTGCCGCGGCCCAGCCCGAAACGGATCGAGGCCGCCGCCTCGGCGGGACTGCGGCCGATCGCCGCCAGCACATGCGAGGGGCTGCCCTGGCTGCAGGCCGAGCCGCTGCTCACCGCCAGCCGGCCGCGCAGCAGCCGGTGCAGGCGTCCTCCCTCCACCCCGTCGAGGCTGACGTTGAGGTTGTGGGGCAGGCGTCGCTCGGCATCGCCGTTGAGCCGCACGCCTCCCAGGGCCTCCAGGCCGCTCCAGAGGCGCTGACGCAGGCCCTTCAGCCGTTCGCCGCGCGCCTGGCGGTCGGCGATCGCCAGCTCCACCGCCCGGCCCAGCCCCACCAGCAGCGGCACCGCCAGGGTGCCGGCCCGCAGGCCCCGCTCCTGGCCGCCGCCGTGCTGCTGGGGTGCCAGCGCCACGCCATCGCCCACCAGCAGGGCCCCACAGCCCTTGGGGCCGTACAGCTTGTGGCCGCTGAGGCTGAGCAGATCGATGCCCAGATCCGACATGGCCAGCGGGATGTGCCCGATCGCCTGGGCGGCGTCGCAGTGGAACAGGGCGCCGCGCTCGCGACACAGCCGGCCGATCGCCGCCAGGTCCTGCAGCACGCCGATCTCGTTGTTGGCTGCCATCACCGACACCAGCAGCGTGTCCGCGCCGATGGCCTCCGCCAGGCGCTGCGGCTCCACCAGGCCGTCGGGCTGCACCGGCAGCACGGTCAGTGGGAAGCCGTGCCGGTCCAGCCAGCGCAGCGGATCCAGCACGGCATGGTGTTCGGTGGCCAGCGTCACCAGGCCGCGGCGTCGCTCGCCGCGCTCCAGCGCCGCCTCGGCCACCCCCTTGAGCGCCAGGTTGTTGGCCTCGGTGGCGCCGCTGGTGAAGATCACCGCCCGCGGCTCGCTGCCGACGCCTGTGGCCACCTGCTCACGGGCGATCTCCACGGCAGCGGCGGCCTCCAGGGCCGGCCGGTAGAGACGGTTGGCGGGATTGGCGAAGCAGCCGTTCCACCACGGTCGCATCGCTTCGAGCACCCGCTCGTCGCAGGGGGTGGTCGCGTGGTGGTCGAGGTAGGCCAGCATGGCCCCATGCTGAACCGACCTTGCGCCCTCCGCGCCCGTCCGCCCGCTGCCCGTCTGAGGCTCCGCCGCGGCCGGCAGGTCGGGAGCCTCCCCCGGGCTGCAGGCGAGCTGAGCGGGGCTGTCCTGGCCGTTGTCTGCCTGGCCGTCGGCTCTCCACCGCTGCGGGCGGCGGGCGATGCCGCCGACAGCCGTGCGCCCCGCCCGCCCGGTCTGGTGATCCTGCAGCGCAGCGAGAGCGTCAACGGCCTCAAGCAGATCGGGGTGTTCGGCGCCAGGGCCGATGCGCAGCGCCCCGGCCTGTGGAGCGTGCAGGTGTGGGAGGAGACCGACGATCGCGTCATCGTCGCCACCGACCGCATCGGCTGCAGCGCCACCGCTCCGATGCGCATCACCGGCTCGGGCGGCCAGCTGCTGGTGCGCGAGCTCAACCCCGGCGGCGCCATCCATTCCGGCAACCGCCTCGATCACCTGATCTGGTGGGCGGTCTGCCATCCCTCCCTGGCCGGCCGCGATCCGGCCAGCCTGGCGTCTGAGGCCCGCCGGCTCGGCTACAGCGGCCAGCTCACCGAGCAGCAGCAGGTGCTGCGCGCGCCCGCGCCGTCGCGGCAGCCCTGAGCCCACGGCGGTCGTGATGGCGGCGCTCAGCCGTCAGCGCCAGTCGCCGTGCAGCGTGAAGGCGGCCCAGTGGTATGGCGCGCGGGTGGCGGGATCGGCCAGCAGCGTGCGCTGGGCCCGACGCAGGGCGGCCGCCGGCGACAGACCCTCCACCAGCAGGCCGCGGTAGAAGGCGCCCATCAGGGTGGCGGTGCTGCTGTCATCGACATTCCAGAGGCTGGCCAGCACGCGGCGGGCGCCGGCGTACTGGAAGCCGCGGGTCAGGCCCACCAGACCCTCGCCTCGCACCAGCGGCCCCAGGCCGCTCTGACAGGCGCTCAGCACCACCAGATCGGCCGCCAGCTGCAGGTTGTAGATGTCCTGCAGGACGAGATTCCCCGCCACTGGCCGCCCCCGCGGGTCCAGCAGCGACAGCACCAGCCGCGAGCGCTCGGGTCGCAGCCCGTCGGCTTTGCCATGGGTGGCGATGTGCAGGATCCGGAAGGCGCGCAGATCCCCCGCCAGCAGGGCCTGACGACTGGCCTGGAAGCCCAGGTCGCGGCGTTTGACGCTCCCCGGGGGCAGCAGGGCCGAGATCGCCTCGGCCTCCCGGGCTGTGCCGGGGAGACGCTGCCAGGTGTCGCCGTCGGCGTCCCGGCTGGCGACGGCCTGCCTGGCGTTGCCGCCGAGGCGGGGATCGCCGGGGCCGAACACCGGATCGGCCAGCAGCAGCAGCGAGGGCGCCCTGCCCGCTGGCGGGGGCGTGCTGCGCAGGATCGCCAGGGTCGAGGCCGACGGCAGCGTCACCAGTTCATGCCGGCTCACCAGCGGTTCCTGGCTGCCCGGTGCCGGCAGCGCCGCGAAGGGCAGGTAGACGAGGCTGCCGTGGGGCACGATCGCCAGCCTCCGCCCCTGCAGTCGGGTGGCTAGCGGCTGCAGTAGCAGCCGTGACAGCTCCACCGCCGCCGGTCCGTTCTGCTGTGTCGCCAGATCGGCGTGGAAGCGCGCCACCAGCGCCTGGATCTCGGCCCTGCCTGGCAGCGGCTGGCTCTGCACCTCCCGGCGGCTGATCAGCCACAGCACCCCGCGGCTCTCGCCGATGTGCATCGCCAGCATCAGCGTGTCGTCATCGAGCAGGGCCTGGATCGCCTGCACGTCCAGGGGTTGCGGCAGCAGCAGCGCCGCGTACTGGGGGGAGCTGCGCCGCAGCTGCGTCTGCAGCAGCTGATGCTGGCGCTGCAGATCCGCCAGCCGGATCTCCAGGTCGGCCAGGGCGGCGGCCCGCTCCTGGCCGGAACCGGCCGACTGGCGCAGCCGCATCCGGCCGGCCAGCAGCTCGCGCATGTCCCGCTCGAGCTGCCGCCTGCGGGCCAGCAGGGCTGGATCCACGCCGCTGACCACCTCGGCACGGGCGGCGCTGAGCAGCTCCACCAGACCCCGGGCCCGGGCCCGCTCGCTCACCTCAAGGGCCTGCAGGTCGTGGCGGCGCTGCGGCTGCTGCCGGTGCAGCTGCAGCAACAGCTCGATCCACCAGTCGTAGCGGTCCTGCACCTGGGCGAACTGGCTCTGGCGCAGCTCGGTGGAGCTCAGGGAGGCGCGCAGGTCTTCGCTGATCGCCAGGCTGCGCTCGATCTGACTCAGCGCGTCCTGCAGCCGGCCCTGACGGGCACTGAGCCGGCTCTGCTCGTAGAGCAGCGACGCCTGGCAGGCGGGATCGCCCATCTCCTCGCACAGCCGCTGCTCTTCCCGGTAGGTCTCCTGGGCGGCCTCCAGCCGCCCCACGGCCGCCAGCGCCCGGGCCCGCACCTCCAGCGTGGCGATCACGGCCGGGATCTGCTTCTGGGAGCGGAACAGGGCGATCGCCTCCTCCAGGACCGGCAGCGCCTCGGCCGCTCGCCCCTGGGCCACCAGCACGCGGCCACGCAGCGCCTGGCCGGTGGCGCCGATCCAGCGGTCGCCGCTGTCGCGTCCCAGGGCCTCGATCCGTTGGGCGGCCTGCAGGGCCGCATCCAGGTCTCCGAGGCTTTCCCGGGCGCGCGTCAGGGTCGAGAGAGCGGAGGTCATCAGCAGCGGCATGCGGCTGCTGGTGCCGGTCTCCAGGGCCCGGCCGGCGAACTGCGCCGCCTCCTGTGGCTTCTGCTGCCGGCGGCGCAGGTCGGCCAGGGCATTGAGGGCCTGGGCCTGGCGGAACAGGTCCTTGCGGGCGGTCGCCAGGCTGAGGGCGGCCTCCGTGCTGGTGCTGGCCAGCTCCAGGCTGCCCAGGGTGGCGTGCAGGTCGGCCAGATCCAGCAGGCTCTGAATCTGCACGCTGTCCTCGCCGGCGGCGCGGGACTGCTCCAGGGCGCGGCCGGTGATCTCCAGGGCCCGGCCGTAGTCCCCGAGGGCCGCGTGGGTCTGGCCGATGTTGCGCAGGGAGGAGGCGGCCCGCCCGCGCATCCCCTGCGTCTCGTACAGGCTCAGGGCCTCCTGGTAAAGGCTCAGGCCGCGGCGCAGCCGGCCGCGGTTCAGCTCCACGGTGGCCAGCGACTCGAGGCTGGCGGCGGTGTTGGTCAGATCACCGGCGGCGCGGAAGCGGCTGATCAGCTGCTCCAGCTGCGCGGGGGACCCCAGTTCCTCGGGCCTCGAGCGGGTCTCCAGCGTCTTCAGCATCGTCTCGGCGAGGGTGGTCTCCCCCGGTGCCAGAGCCTTGCGGCGCTCGATGACGCGGCGCAGCTCGGCCAGCTGCCCCAGCGGCAGGTAGACCATCGCCAGCGAGTCGAGGATGCGCAGCTGCTGGGCCTTGTCGGCGGCGGCCGTCGCCAGGCCAAGTGCCTGCTCCAACCGGCGCAGCGCCGCTGCGGGCTGTCCCGTGCGGGCATCCAGCTGGGCTTCCAGTTCCAGCGCCGAGATCAGCAGCCGTGTGCTGTTGCTGCGTCTGCCCTCGGCGCTGACCAGGGCGAGAGCCTTCCGGGCCTGGTCGTACTCGCCGAGGTTGAGATGGCCCAT
>CAYNGR010000129.1:0-8947 GCA_964396755.1 uncultured Cyanobium sp.
TGGTGATGGACCGCGCGCGCCACAAGGACCTGATCAAGGAGATCCGCGCCACCGGCGCCCGCGTTCAGCCGATCTCCGACGGTGACGTGCAGGCCGCCATCGCCTGCGGCTTCGCAGGCACCGGCACCCACTGCCTGATGGGCATCGGCGCCGCCCCCGAAGGCGTGATCTCCGCCGCAGCCCTGCGTGCCCTCGGCGGCCACTTCCAGGGTCAGCTGGTGTATGACCCCGCCGTCGCCCAGACCTCCGAGTGGGAAGGCCTCACCAAGGAGGGCAACCTGGCCCGCCTGGCCGAGATGGGCATCAACGATCCCGACAAGGTGTACGAAGCCGAAGAGCTCGCCTCCGGCGAGAACGTGGTGTTCGCCGCCAGCGGCATCACCGATGGCCTGCTGTTTGACGGCGTCAAGTTCGAGAAGGACTGCACCCGCACCAGCTCGCTGGTGATCAGCACCCTCGACAACACGGCCCGTTTCACCACGACCGTGCACATCAAGGACGGCGCCCAGTCGATCGCGTTGCGCTGATCCCCATCTCGCCGCCCAGGTCCCGTATCCCCTTCTCCATGCACATCGCCGTCGTCGGTCTCAGCCATCGCACGGCTCCGGTGGAGATCCGCGAGCGGCTCAGCATCCCGGAGCAGACGATGGAGACCTCTCTCCAGCGGCTCCGGTCCGATGAGCAGGTGCTCGAGGCCTCGATCCTCAGCACCTGCAACCGCCTCGAGATCTATGCCCTGCTCCGTCATCCGGAGCTGGGCATCTCTGCCGTGGGCGAGTTCCTGAGCCAGGTGTCGGGCCTCAGTGTCGAGGATCTCACGCCTCACCTGTTCACCTTCCACCATGAGGAGGCTGTGGCGCACCTGTTGCGGGTGGCCGCGGGCCTGGACAGCCTGGTGCTGGGGGAGGGCCAGATCCTCTCCCAGGTGAAGAAGATGGTGCGCCTGGGTCAGGAGCACCGCTCGATCGGCCCGATCCTCAATCGCCTGCTCACCCAGGCGGTGAGCACCGGCAAGCGGGTGCGCACCGAAACCAATCTGGGCACCGGAGCTGTCTCGATCAGCTCGGCCGCCGTCGAGCTGGCCCAGCTCAAGATCGGCCAGAGCCGCGGGGTCGATGAACTGGTGCCGCTCGATCAGGAGCAGGTGGCCGTGGTGGGAGCCGGCCGCATGGCGCGGCTGCTGCTGCAGCACCTGCAGGCCAAGGGATGCCGCGGGGCGGTGCTGCTGAATCGCACCGTGCAACGCGCTGAAGCGCTGGCGGCGGACTTTCCGGCCCTGCCCGTGCAGTGCCGTCCGCTCAGCGACCTCGATCACTGCCTGAGCACCTGCTCACTGGTGTTCACCAGCACTGGGGCCGAAGAACCGATCATCACAGCCGAGCGACTAGCGGCCCTCAACCGTCGCTCCAGCCTGATGCTCGTCGACATCGGTGTGCCCCGCAACATCAGCACCGACGCCGGCGAACTGCAGGGCGTCGATTCCTTCGATGTCGACGACCTGCAGGAGGTGGTGGCCCGCAACCAGGAATCACGCCGCGAAATCGCGCAGGAAGCCGAGGGGCTGCTGGCCGAGGAAGCCCGGCAGTTCCTGGAGTGGTGGGACGGTCTCGAGGCGGTGCCACTGGTGAATCGCCTGCGCAACCACCTCGAGGACATCCGCGACCAGGAACTGCAGAAGGCCCTCAGCCGCATGGGTCCAGACCTGTCAGCACGCGAGCGCAAGGTGGTGGAAGCGCTGAGCAAGGGGATCATCAACAAGATCCTGCATACACCGGTCACGCGTCTGCGTGCGCCACAACCGCGTCAGCAACGCCACCAGGCGATGAAAGTGATGCAGGAGCTGTTCGAGCTCAACGAAGGAACGGGCGAAGCGTAAGCACCGTCACCTCCAGCGTGCATCGAAGTGTACGGGGCACTCGCGCCGATGCCCCGCCTTCCTGTACGGTCAGCGCGGTGAGAAAGGGGTCCCCGGTCCGATGAAGCGTGTTCTGGCAATCATTCTCGGTGGGGGTGCTGGAACCCGCCTCTACCCACTCACCAAGATGCGGGCCAAGCCAGCTGTGCCGCTGGCCGGTAAGTATCGCCTGATTGATATTCCCATCAGCAATTGCATCAACTCTGAGATCAACAAGATCTACGTGTTGACGCAGTTCAACAGCGCCTCGCTGAACCGTCACCTGACGATGACCTACGACCTCTCAGCCGGCTTCGGCCAGGGGTTCGTCGAGGTGCTTGCCGCCCAGCAGACTCCCGACAGCCCGAGCTGGTTCGAAGGCACGGCCGATGCGGTGCGCAAATACCAGTGGCTGTTCCAGGAATGGGATGTCGATCACTACCTGATCCTCTCGGGTGATCAGCTGTACCGGATGGACTACAGCGCCTTCGTGCAGCACCACATCGACAGCGGTGCCCAGCTCAGCGTCGGTGCCCTGCCCGTCGACGCAGCCCAGGCCGAGGGCTTCGGCCTGATGCGCACCACGCCCGATGGCCGCATCCGTGAGTTCCGCGAGAAACCCAAGGGTGCCGAGCTCGAGGCGATGCAGGTCGACACGGAGAAGCTGGGTCTCTCGCGCGAGGAGGCAGCCAAGCGTCCCTACCTGGCGTCGATGGGCATCTACGTGTTCAGCCGGGACACCCTGTTCGATCTGCTGGCCAACCATCCCAGCGCCACCGACTTCGGCAAGGAGATCATTCCTGAGGCACTGAAGCGCGGTGACAATCTCCAGAGCTATCTGTTCGATGATTACTGGGAGGACATCGGCACGATCGGGGCCTTCTATGAGGCCAACCTGGCACTGACTGAACAGCCCAACCCGCCTTTCTCGTTCTATGACGAGAAATTCCCGATCTACACCCGTCCCCGCTATCTGCCGCCCAGCAAGCTGCAGGACGCCCAGGTCACCGAATCGATCATCGGCGAAGGGTCACTGCTCAAGGCCTGCAGCATCCATCACTGCGTGCTTGGCGTGCGCACCCGGGTCGAAGATGAGGTGGTCCTGCAGGACACGCTGGTGATGGGCGCGGACTATTTCGAGTCGATGGAGGAGCGCGCCCTGCTGCGCCAGCGCGGCGGCATTCCGATCGGCGTCGGCCGGGGCACCACGGTGAAGCGAGCGATCCTCGACAAGAACGTTCGCATCGGAGAGAACGTCACGATCGTCAACAAGGATCACGTCGAGGAAGCCGATCGGCCCGAATTGAATTTCTACATCCGCAATGGCATCGTGGTGGTCGTCAAGAACGGCACGATCGCTGATGGCACAGTGATCTGATCGAAAGACGAATTCACCCATAGGGTTGATGCCTGCGGGCATCAACCCGTTGTGGCATCACAGACTTGCCCGGTCAGCTGACCGGACGCCCGCGATTGGCAGAACCCGGGCCGGTATGGAGCGTTCGTCAACGCCCGAGCCTGCTGTCTCCATGCCGGCGCGAGGGGCAAGCCAGCGGCGTGTGAACCGCAGCTGAGCCCGTGCGGCTGGGTGTCAACCCTCTCGGCAGGCAGCATTGCCCGGCCAATGGACGCGAGTCATGCCGCCACCGCGCCAGGTAGGCCGACCGCCAGTGAGACGTCAGGTCAGCCGAGGCACAGGAACCATCGGCATGGCCGCCGCTGCTGCACTCTGGGCCAGCGGAACCGGCGGGCCGGACTCTGACCATCCGGCCTGCTGGTGAGGCCCGCCCCCGCAGGCCGGTCTGTCGCATCGGTCCCCCGACGAGACCGATGCGCTCGAAAGACCGCGGCACTGCTGCCGCGATCGCTCATCCATGCAGGCAGGGGACAACGGGCTCAAAGGACACCCCCGGATGCGGACAACCAGGCCAGCGCATCCTGACAACTTCTGACCGGCGGGCTGTAGGGATGACGAGCGTTGGCCAGACTGCCGCAAGCACCCTGAAGCTCCCCATGGGCAAGGCTCATTTCGGTCTCATCGGGCTCGGCGTGATGGGCGAGAACCTCGTCCTCAACGCCGAGCGCAACGGTTTCTCCAGCGTCGTCTACAACCGCACCTACGCCAAGACGCAGGAGTTTCTCGCCGGTCGTGGGGCGGGCAAGGACATCATCGGGGCGCAAACCCTGCCGGAATTCGTCGCTGCACTGGAGCGGCCCAGACGCATCCTGGTGATGGTCAAGGCCGGTCAGCCGGTGGACGACATGATCAACACCCTCTCACCGCTGCTCGAGGAGGGTGACCTGCTGATCGATGGCGGCAATTCCCTCTACACCGACACCGAACGTCGCGTCGCCCAGCTGGAATCTCAGAGCTTCGGCTTCATCGGCATGGGAGTCTCCGGTGGCGCCAAGGGAGCCCTGGAGGGGCCGAGCATGATGCCGGGTGGCACCCGCAGCGCCTACGACGCGATCGAGAGCCTGCTCACCGCCATGGCCGCCAAGGTGAGTGACGGGGCCTGCGTCACCTACGTCGGTCCCGGGGGGGCCGGCCACTTCGTCAAGACCGTCCACAACGGCATCGAGTACGGCATCGAGCAGATCCTGGCCGAGGCCTACGACCTGATGAAGCGGGTCGCCGGCATGGACGGTCAGGCGATGGCGCAGGTGCTGGACGGCTGGAATCAGCTCGAGGAACTCTCCTCCTTCCTGGTGGAGATCACCGAGGTCTGTCTGCGCACCCGTGATCCGGAGGATGGCGGCGACCTGGTGGAGAAGATCGTCGATGCGGCCGGACAGAAGGGCACCGGCCTTTGGACCGTGATCAGTGCCCTGGAGATGGGCGTGCCGGTGCCCACCATCTATGCCGCCCTCAACGCTCGGGTGCTCAGCTCGCTGCGCACGGAGCGGCTGGCCGCCGAAGCGATCCTGCCAGCGGCCGGGCCCGCGCAGCTGCCCAGCCGCAGCTTCGATCTCGGCGATCCGGCCAGCGGCATGGGACCGCTGCGTGACGCCACGATCCTGGCCTGCATCGCCAGCTATACCCAGGGGATGGCGCTGCTGCAGGAGGCCTCCAGCCTGCACAGCTACAACCTCAACTTTCCGGAGATCGGGCGCATCTGGAAGGGGGGCTGCATCATCCGCGCCCGCCTGCTGCAGCGGATTCAGGACGCCTACAGCAGCAATCCCGGCCTGCCGAACCTGATGGTCGATCCCTGGTTCGCCGAGCAGATCAACCGGCGGCTGCCCGGACTGCGCCAGGTGGTGGCCGGTGCCGCCCTGGCCGGCATCCCGGTGCCCTGCCTCAGCAGCAGCCTCGACTACATCAGCAGCTACGGCAGCGGCCGCCTGCCCCAGAATCTGGTGCAGGCGATGCGCGACTGCTTCGGCTCCCACACCTACGAGCGTGTTGATCGCCCTGGCAGCTTCCACACGGAGTGGCTGTGATGACCCGGTACCAGCTAATCGTCGCCAGCAGCGCTGACGACCTCGCCCGGCAGTGCGCCGAACGGATCGCCTCCTGCATCGATCTGGCCCTGGCCGAACGGGATCGCTCCCAGATCGCCCTGGCCGGCGGCGAAACGCCGAAGCCCGCCTATGTGCGGCTCGGCCGCGAACACCTCCCCTGGGAACGGGTTGACGTGCTGCTGGGCGATGAGCGCTGGGTGGATGCCGACGACCCGGCCAGCAACGCCCGCATGCTGCGCGAAACCCTGCTGACCCAGCCACCGGCGCTGCATGCCCGTTTCCACCCGGTGCCCACTGACGCCGACAGCCCCGAGGCCGATGCCGAGCGCTTCGCCGAGCTGCTGAGCAGCCTGTGTGCCGGCACTCCCCCGCGCTTTGACCTGGTGCTGCTTGGCCTGGGCGATGACGGGCACACCGCATCGCTGTTCCCGGGAACCGCCGCCACCTCGGTGACCGACCGCTGGGCGACCGTGTCGGAAGGCAAGGGCCTGCCTCGGATCACACTGACGGCCCCGGTGCTCTCAGCGGCACGCCAGGTGATCCTGCTGGTCAGTGGCGCCGGCAAGCAGCAGGCGCTGCGGCGGCTGCTCGACGCGTCGGAAGACCCACAGCGCACCCCCGCCAGGCTGGTGCGCCCCGCCAGTGAGGTGGTGATCCTGGCTGATGCTGCCGCTGCCGAAGGACTGCAGCCCGGACCGCAGCCCCCTGCCTGAGGTGTCTCCAGGATCAGGGCCTGCCTGCCTGAACGGAGCCGTGCCTGCCGCTGACCCCCAGGCGGGACCTGTCTTGCAGCGGAGTCCCGCGCCGCGGCGGGCGCCAGGCAACACGGCTGCAGGCGCCCGCAGCCAAGGAAGCTCGAATCAGTCCGCGGCAGCGATCCCGCCGCGTCGACGCTAACCCCCCCGCGACCCGCCAAGCTGGGTGTCACTGCGGACGATGCGGCTCGATGCTGGTGGTTTCGGGTGAGGGCTTCAGTGGCTGGCATGCCCTTAACGACACGATCATGGGAGGCCGCAGCAGCGGCAGTTGCCGCTGCGGCTCCTATGGCCTCGACTTCGACGCCCAGGTGGTGGCCGAGGGGGGCGGCTTCGTCAGCGTGCGCTCGCCCCTGTTCTCGCCGCCACTGGATCTCTCCGGCCACAACGGGCTGGAGCTGGTGCTGGCTGGCGAAGGCCGCCGCTTCAAGCTGGCCGTGGCCTGCGCCGACGGAGCCGCCGGCCTCACCGAGCTGATCCCGGGGGGTCTGCGCTGGGTGCGCGAGTTCGGCACCGAAGCCGAAGGCTTCAGCCGCGTGCGGATCGACTTCGATCAGCTGACACCGTCGCTGCGAGCCCAGCCGGTGGAGAAGCTGCCCCTGGGCCTGCCGCTGCGCTTCGATGCCTCGCGCATCACCCGCCTGCAGCTGCTGCACTCGCGCTTCGGTGACGATGGAGGCGTCAATCCGGGCTTCCGCGCAGGCCCGCTGCATCTGGTGATCGAATCGATCCATGCCGTCGCCTGAGTCCGATGCCTCCGGGGCGCAGCCGCCTCAACGCCCGCCGCAGATCTGGCCGACCGAGCGCGATGACGCCGGCGCCAACACCGATCTGATCCGCCTGGTGGCGGCAGCGGCGGATCTGTGCCGCAAACCGCTGCGCCATGGCGTCGTCCCGATCGGCCAGCCCGCAGCAGAAGCCAGCCAGCCCCTGGAGGTGAGCCTGCGGCTGGAGGCCCGCAGCCCGGAGGGCGAACGCTGCCCGGATCAGGATCTCGAGCTGGAGATCTACCCGAGCGGCTCCGATCTGAGCCTCACCCTGGCCTGGTGCCACGATGATGCGCTGCCGATGCTGTGGCAGGGGCATCACCCCGTCTGGATGACGGCCAGCGGTGCCCGCTGCCCTGCCCCGGCCGATGCCGCCCCGATCGAGGCCCTGGCCCGGCGGCTGCGGGCTTTGCTGGTCAACGGCTGAGGGAGCACACACGTGCAGCCCGGCCCGCTTGGGCCGCACGCGTGCGGCCGGCACCGAGGGAAGACAGCCTGGAGCGGTCGTTGTCAGAGGCGGTAGGAGCAGGCAGACGCCAACCCTGGTCGCAAACCAGCGAGCCAGGCGCCAGCAGGGGGCACTGCTGGCGCCCCCTCAGGCCAGGCGCTCAAGGCGACCACAGGCCAACAACCTGGCCAGAAAGGCCGGTCGGCCAGGGGTGGTGCGGACGCCAGCGGCAAGGCAGCCTCAAGGCAGGGGTCGGCCAGGCGGATCCCGGGAGCGACCGATCAGACCGGGTCGGTCACCGCCCCCAGGCTGCTGCTGCTCACCAACCGGGCGTACTTGCCGAGGACGCCGGTGCGGTAGCGGGGCTCTGGCTTCACCCAGGCGGCGCGGCGGCGGGCCAGCTCGGCCTCGTCCACGTTCAGCTGGATCAGCAGCTGATCGGCGTCGACAGTGATGCTGTCGCCCTCCTGGACCAGCCCGATCGTGCCACCGACGGCGGCCTCCGGCGCGATGTGGCCGATCACCAGACCGAAGGATCCGCCGGAGAAGCGACCATCGGTGATCAGCGCCACCGAATCGAGCAGTCCCTGGCCGACGATCGCGGCGGTGGGGCTGAGCATCTCACGCATGCCGGGGCCGCCGACGGGCCCCTCATTGCGGACCACTACCACATCGCCGGGATTGATCTGCTTGTCGAGGATCGCCGCCAGGCAGCTCTCCTCGCTCTCGAACACCCGGGCCGGGCCGGTGATCACCGGGTTCTTGACGCCGCTGATCTTGGCGACCGCTCCCTCCTCGGCCAGGTTGCCCTTGAGGATCGCCAGGTGGCCCTTGGCATAAAGCGGATTGCTGAGCGGCCGGATCACGTCCTGACCGGCCGGGGGCTCGGAGGGCACCTCTGCCAGCACCTCGCGCAGGGTCCTGCCCTCGATCGTCCTGCAATCGCCATGCAGCAGCCCGGCGTCGAGCAGCAGCTTCATCACCTGGGGAATCCCGCCGGCCTGGTGCAGATCCACCGTCACATAGCGGCCGCTGGGCTTGAGATCGCAGATCACCGGCACCCGCTGGCGGATCGTCTCGAAATCGTCGATCGACAGCTGCACGCCAGCGGTGCGGGCCACGGCCAGCAGGTGCAGCACCGAATTGGTGGATCCACCCACGGCCATGATCACGCTGATGGCGTTCTCGAAGGCCTCCCGGGTGAGCAGATCGCGAGGGCGGATATCACTGGCGATGGCCTCCACCAGCACTTCGGCGCTGCGAGCGGCGCTGTCGGCTTTCTCGGGATCCTCGGCGGCCATGGTGGAGCTGTAGGGAAGGCTCAGCCCCATCACCTCGAAGGCGGCGCTCATCGTGTTGGCGGTGAACATGCCGCCGCAGCTGCCCGCACCGGGGCAGGCGTTCTTCTCGATGGCGGTCAGTTCCTGCTCGTCGATGCGGCCACCGCTGTATTGGCCCACGGCCTCAAAAGCGCTGACGACGGTGAGATCACAGGCACCGAGCTTGCCTGGCTTGATCGTGCCGCCGTACACAAAGATCGAGGGAATGTTCATGCGGGCCATGGCCAGCATCGCGCCGGGCATGTTCTTATCGCAGCCGCCGATCGCCAGCAGCGCAT
>CAYNGR010000130.1:0-1655 GCA_964396755.1 uncultured Cyanobium sp.
CGCAAAGATGCCGAGGCTGCAAAGGGATCTGTCTTTGCTGAGGAAACCCTCCCGCCCGTCGAAAGCCGTGGAGCTGTCGTTGCCGAGCGAGACCTTGATGAATTCTTGGCCCGCGCAGCAGAGCCGGACCTCAGCGAAAGTGATGTGCGTTCAATTGCCAGCAAGATGCAGCGCCTGTTTGGAAAGTCAGAACCAGAGACAGATCTGGAGCGCAACTTTCTACAGGCCGAGAAGGATCTTGCACGGCTCAAGGCAAAGTCCAAAACAAACGCTTTGCTCAAGGTTGTCACGGGCGCTCTTGCGCCTGACGAAGTTTCCGATATTGGTATTGATGCGCCAACCAAAAGCGCACGCACTCGGCTTCGAAACCGCCTGATTAGCAAAGGCAAGAGCGGCACCTACATCAGCGAAATGGTGGATGACGGCTTGCTCGATGAGTTTCTTGAGCCGTCACAAAGGGTAGATAGCGAAACCCGAGATGTCGATAAGGCAACAGAGTTCATCAAGGACAAGCTGCGTTCCGGTAACTATGCGCCGTGGAACATTGACAACGACATCAGGATGGCAGAAAGCGTCGTTGCCCGGTTTGAGTCTGACATCAAGCAGCCAAAGACCGTGCAGTACGACGTTTCTGAGGCCACAGAGGCTGAGCGCGAAGCCCGTGCGGAAGCCGAAGCAGCGCCTGCAGTTCCGGAAATCGACGCCCTGCGCCGCCTTGCTCAAGAGCGCGGCGAGGACATCAGCCTGATTGAAGAGCAGGCGTATGAAGACGCCAGAGCCAATCCCGACTTGGCGTATGAAACGGTGCTGGCTGAGCGCCTGAGCGATGCGCTGGGTGTGGAGCGCCGGTTCCAGCAGGAGGGCAAGCCTGAGGCCGCTGCTGAGCAGGAGCCGATTGATGTTGAGATGACGGCTGCGCCAGCTGCAGAAACAATGGCGCAAGCGGAAAAGCCAGCGGAAGCGCAAACCGTCATCAACATTAACCCCGAAGAGCAGAAGGTTGAAGCAGAGCTGACCGGCAAGTCCATGCTGCAGGTTGCGGACTGGACTGTGGCCAACGCGCCCAACGCCTTTGCTCGTGTCATTGCCCAGAAGGTCCGGGACCGCTTGCGTGCGTTCCAGCGCAAGGGCATGAAGCTGGAGTTCTCCGTTGCAGGCGGAAGCAAGCGGCCCACTATGATGCGCAACGCCCGAGGCATGACCAATTTCATGTGGGGCTCTGGAGACAAAGGCACCACAATCGAGGTCACTCTTAACGGCGCTGCCGCACTCAACAACCAGAGTGGCTTTCCTCCGGGAATGAACTACACCACCGTGCTGCACGAGTTGCTGCACGTTGCTACACGCGGTCAGTTCAAGTTCATGCCCAACACCGATCCGCTCAAGAAGCAGCTGATCGAGTTGTTCAACATGATTGCCGACAGGTTCAATGCCGATGCCAAGGCTGGCACTCTGCCGCCCGTCATGCAGCGGTACTACAAGCGCCTGAACAACGTCTTGTCCGACCCCGACGAGATGCTGGCATGGGGCATGACAGACAAGGATGTGCAGACCTACTTTGACGACATCAAGGTGGGCGAGAAGTCTGTTTTCACTCAGTTGGTTGAGTTGATCCGCAAGGCGCTGGGTCTGGGCAAGCCGTATGAGTCGGCCCT
>CAYNGR010000130.1:1755-5998 GCA_964396755.1 uncultured Cyanobium sp.
CAGCAAGAAGGTGAACAGCCGCCCACCAAGCGTCCGCGCAAAAACATTTACAACGAAGAGGTGCAGTCCTCATGGAATGAGCCCGACGACACCAAGTTGTACGGCGAGACCTCCAAGGACGACATCATTCGTCTGTTGCAGGACAAGATGGTGGACACCAAGCGTGTGATTGAAGCCATCACCTCCAAGGCCGGCAAGATTGCAAACAGGTGGAACCCGTACCTGCAGGAAGAGCTGTATCACGGCCGTACTGCAAAGGCGACTAAGGACTTCCTGCAAGACGAGCTGCGCCCGCTGATGAACAACATGCAGCGAATGGGCATCACCATTCCTGAGTTTGAGCAGTACCTGCACAACCGCCATGCGCCGTCGTACAACGCGCAGGTCGCCAAGGTAAATCCCAACGACGCTGACATGCAGGACGGCGGCTCCGGGATTACGAACGCTGCGGCGCAGCGCTACATGGACAGCTTGCCCGAGAAGCGCCGCAAGGACTTTGAGTCGCTGGCCAAGCAGCTTGACTCCATTACCAAGGGGACGCGGCAGGTTTTGGTTGATAGCGGACTGGAGCGGCCCGAGACCATTAAGGAGTGGGAAAAGGCGTTCCCCAACTATGTGCCCTTGCAGCGCGAAGACATCGACTTCCAGTACACCACGACCAGCACCGGCGTCGGTCAGGGCTTTGATGTGCGCGGCTCATTCAGCCGTCGTGCGATGGGCTCCAAGCGCAAGGTGGTGGACATCCTTGCCAACGTGGCCATGCAGCGTGAGCGGGCAATTGTGCGGGCCAACAAGAACCGTGTCTCGCAGGCGCTGTTTGGCTTGGCTGTGCAGAACCCCAACCCGGACTTCTGGCTTGCGATCGACCCAATGGCAGAGGTTTCTCCGGCCGCAATTGAAGAGCTAGAGGCGTTGGGTCTGAGCAAAGAAGACGCCAAGTTCCTAATGAAGGAGCCGCAGCAAAAGACAATCGACAAGAACACCAACGAAGTCGTTAGCAGAGTCAACTCGATGTTGCGAAACAACGGCAATGTGCTGTCGATGCGGTTTAACGGCCGCGACCGGTATGTGTTCTTCAACCCTCAGAATGACCGGGCCGCGAACATGGCCAAGGCTCTGAAGAATCTGGACGCGGACCAGCTTGGCCGGGGGATGAGCCTGATTGGCACCATCACGCGGTGGATGGCGGCGGTCAATACCCAGTACAACCCGATCTTCGGCGCATACAACTTCCTGCGCGACGTGCAAGGCGCTGCGCTGCAGCTATCTAACACCCCGCTTGCTGGATCTCAAAAGCAGATCATGGGCGGTGTGCTGCCTGCGCTCAAGGGTATCTATGCCGACCTGCGTGCAGATCGCCGCGGCGAAAAGGTCGAGGGCGAGTGGTCAAAACTTTGGAACGAGTTCCAAGCCGAGGGCGGGCAGACCGGTTTCCGCGATCAGTTCAGCCGTTCGCAGGAGCGTGCCGAGGCGCTTGAGCGTGAGATGAAGCAGATCACCGAGGGCAAGGCAAAGGCCGCTGGCCGCGCTGTGCTCGACTGGTTGTCTGACTACAACGACACGATGGAAAACGCCATCCGCCTGTCTGCCTACAAGGCGGCAAAAGAAAAGGGGATGAGCCGAGAAGAGGCGGCGTCGCTTGCCAAGAACCTGACGGTTAACTTCAACCGCAAGGGGCAGATTGCTGTTCAGGCCGGCGCCCTGTATGCGTTCTTCAACGCCGCTGTGCAGGGCACGACGAGACTGATCCAGACGCTGCGCGGCCCGATGGGCAAGAAGATCATTGGCGGCGGTTTGCTGCTTGGCTCTATGCAGGCCGCGCTGTTGGCTATGGCCGGCTTCGATGAAGAGGAGCCGCCAGAGTTTGTGCGTGAGCGCAACCTGATCCTGCCGATCGGCGAGGGCAAGTATCTGTCCTTCCCCATGCCGCTTGGCTACCACGTCATTCCGGGTGTGAGCCGCATCCTGACCGAGTGGGCGCTGTCTGGGTTCAAAGATACAGCCAAGCGTGCCGAGTCACTGACCGGCATGTTCCTTGAAGCGTTCAACCCGATTGGCAACGCCGGGTGGTCTGTGCAGTCGATAGCCCCGACCTTTGCTGATCCGTTGGTGGCGCTCACCGAAAACAGGGACTGGACTGGCAAGCCGATTGCCCGCAAGGACTTCAGCAATCTGGACCCGACGCCGGGCTACACCCGCGCCAAGGATACGGCCAGCTGGTTCTCTGAGCAGATCGCCTACTACCTGAACCTTGCTAGCGGCGGCACCAAGTATCAGCCGGGGGTGTTGAGCCCGACGCCCGATCAGCTCGACTATCTGATTGGCCAAGCCTTCGGTGGCCTCGGCAGGGAGTTTATTAAGGCCCAGACGACCGCAAAGAGCATGGTGACAGGGGAAGACCTGCCCACGTACAAAATCCCGCTTGTAGGCCGTTTTGTGGGCGATACGAAGGGTAATGCTGCCGAGTCGGCTCGGTTCTACAGCAACCTCGTTCAGCTCAACAAACACGAGAACGAGATCAAGGGCCGACGTGAAAAGCGCGAGAACGTGATGGAATACATCCGGGACAACCCAGAGGCACGCTTGGTGCAGTTTGCCAACAAGGTCGAGAAGGATGTACAGAAGCTGCGCCAGCGCAGGAGAGACCTGCTAGAGAAGGGCGCAGACCGTGAGGCAATCCAATCTATTGAGAACCTTATTGCTAACAGAATGAAGACTCTGAATACTCGCATGGCCGAGCTTGAGGGCTAAAGCAATCAAAGCGTTTTGATTGCGACCTCCTAAAAGTATTCAGTTCTCTTCTTGAATGAGTTCGATAATTCTACGAATCGTAGTATTAAGTGCGTCGAGCTCATCCATCTTGCGGATGGCCCATGCTCTTTTCTGTCCGTGCCAGCCCAGAATGCTGCCTTGATGGCAGGATTTGCACAGGGCCACGCAGGTGTACTGCAGGCCCTGCTTGATGTGGTGGGCATCAGACGGCCCCGGCTCGTCGCAAACCGAGCAGGGCAGCGTCTTGAGTAGCTGCAGGTACTCGTGCTCCTTGAGGGAGATCTGGTTGTTCACCTGCTTACCTGCCGCATGAAACTCTTTTCATCGCGCAGCTGCTTGATTTCCTGAATGGCCGCAAGCAGCACGTACCGTTGCGCATCCGCAACAGATGGCAAGTTGTCTTCAAGTATTTCCACGATGTCCGCCCCTCCCCTCTGGGCCGCAGCCCATGCCATTGCCTTATCGACCGACTCTTTGATTGTGTAGGCGTGCGCAGCAATCTCTGTGTAGTTTTTATGCAACAGCTTGTTTTCCATCTCCTTGAGTTGGTGTTTTGCCCGAAGCATGTATGTTGACCAGTCGTGAAGCTCCATCAGTGAATCCTTTGCGCCCGTTCTTCTAGCATGGCCTCGGCCTTTTCAAAGGCCTGCCGTGCCGCGTCCTTTGGGTTGTCGTCTTTGATGCCGAGCATGGCAAAGGCGGCAAACCAGTCGAGCATAGTGATCTCCTGAATGGAAACCGGGTCTTGTCTGGCAACAAGGATCTCGATCCCATCAGCCTTTCGCTTTGCCATTCTTTTTCCCCTTCGTATTCTGAGGGACGATCATCTCTTGCAGCTGGCCTCCGAGATGATCTGCGATGGTGTTGCCGTCAACGCTGATGCGCGAACAGATGCTGTCGTCCTTGATCATGTTGATGACATCAGAGACTGCCTTGTTGTAGCCGCCGTTGAACTCGTCGTCACCGTTTACAATGATTGTGATAGCGTCACGAACGAGGGCTGATGCTTTGCGCTCGCCGGCCGCGGCTTTGAGTTTTTTATAGATCTCCTCCGGCAGATGCACCGAGTAGGGGATCAGACGCTTGCTTTCCATAGATTGAATTCCTCTTGTATTGCGTAAAGCCGGCGTGCGGCCTCGCGGTTTTCTTTTAGTTCTGTGCGGGACTGGACATCAAGTTCTGACTTGAGCCACCCGATTACAGACTGCTCGTCCATTTCAAAGATTAAGCCGCTCTGAAGCAGATATTCTGCGAACAGTTTGTCGCGGCACAGAATGCCGGCTGTGCGAACGGGATCTCGGCTGTATTCCTGATCCCGGTTCATGGGCCTGTTTTCGTCGTTGAGTCTCACCATAACCACCTGATAGCGGGCGCCCACGAAGTCCCGAAGCAGGTCCTCGGGGGCGTCTTCCGGATGCATGTTCAGGGTGAGAATGTAGCCCGTCTTGTCCTGCTTGAGGGCTATCTTCAC
>CAYNGR010000130.1:6098-8899 GCA_964396755.1 uncultured Cyanobium sp.
GGCTTGCTGTCGTGGCCGTCCTCATCGAGCGGCAGGTCCTCTCCGGCGTAGACATTGATGCCCAGACCGTGGCAGGCGATAGCCTTGACCAGACAGCGCATCATGTTCTTGTTGACCACGAAGGCGTCTGGATTCTTGACGGCCTGATTCCTGTGGTCCATGACCGGCAGGTGCATCTTGATGGGCTTACCAAAAGCCGTGACCGTGCAGGAGATCATCATGGTCTCGCCGTACATCTCGGGGGCGTGGAATTCCCAGTTGGCCTGTGGGTCATGGCGCATCAACTGGTCCACGGCAAACGGCCACGAGAGGTACGAGAGGTTTTGCTTCTTCTCAATCTTCTTGCTGATGTCCACTGCCGCCAGCTTGGTGTAGTAGTTCTCTGTCATTGCGCCTCCCTGCGCTTGATGTTGCTTGGATGGAGCAGCCACTTCTCTCCGAGGTACTCGATGGACTGCTTACGCTTTGCCTCGTTGCGCTGCTGGATGTACTCCATCAGGTCTGTGGTGATCGGGCCGTGCAGGATGTTGTCGCTAATGGGCTCGGCCTCAAAGTCAAAAAAGAACTCTTTGATTTTCATGAGCGTGCCCTTCTTCCGGGTCGGCGCTTTGGCGTGCCGTCTTTCTTGTATCCCCATTGAACCTCCTGCGGTTTGACTGCGGGTTGAACATCCTTGAAGGGGTCCTCCATCTGAGGATCTTCGGGTCGGGCGTCTTGGCTTTCGATCTGTAGCCTGATGCCCTCGACGATGGATGCGGCGCGTAACTCGATGGACGAGATCAGATACTCAATATCTGGCGCCATGAAATTCAGTGTATAGATTTTCATGATACTCCTTTGCTCTCTTTGGCAGATTGATAGTCCTTGTACTGACTGCAGAACGGTGCGACCTGACAGAAGCCTTCGCACCGGGTCCTGCTTCCTTCCCGGACTTCAAGGAAGAATTTCTCGCCCTTCTTTGCGGCGTATTCGATTTGTTTGAGCGCCTCTTCGGCCTCTTGCCTGTCTTCAAAAACACTCTTGGCCCGGACGTTGCCCTCCTTTTTGATGGCGTACATGGTGGGCTTTTCCCACATATCGTCTGACGAGCACAGCGGCATCTCGCCTTCTGCGTGGGCGGCAAAGAACGCGTCGTTGTGCATGTCCAGCCTGCGGCGGATGAAGGCCTCGCGGTCCTCGTAGTTCCACAGCGGGATGTCGATGACCCAGACTGGTGACTGCGGGTAGTCTGGCTTGGACTGTGCGTCCCGGCGGGACCAGTCCCTGATGATGGCCACGATCTTGAGGGCCTTGACCTTTTGCTGCTTGACTCTCTCGACCAGCCATGCGTACAGGTTCAGCTGCGTGATCCAGTCCTGCTTGCCGTTTTGTGCGGCCCATGCACCGGTGACCTTGTAGTCGCTGATGACGATGCCGTCTTCGTAGACCTCTTGCAGGTCGATCGCGCCCGAGATCTTCCATCCGTGGAACTCGGTGAAGATGCGCTGCTCGACAACATGGTGGTCGTCCTTGCCGTGCTGCAGGATGTTGTGAACCGCAGAGCCGAACAGGCTCCAGACCATATCGCTTGCGTCTTCACTCAAATCATCCCAGTGTTTGCGCTTGAGCTGCACGATACGGGGAGAGTTGAGGATCTCTGTGGCAGAGATCTGGCTGTCTCCCTTGTCGTACTGGGGCCGCTTGATGACGTTGACGAATGTGTCGGGCAGGTTGAAGTTGTTGGTGAGCTTCATTCAGATTTCCGTTCTGATAGTTTCAGTAAATCGGCGCCCTTGGTCTTGACCATCCCGGCCAGCATGGAGATCTTTGCCTGAGCGTCTGCGTTCTTGGCGCGGTCTGCGTCAGACAGAAGTTCTGTCTTCGTGAAGCTGACGGCCATAGACATCTTCTTCATCTCGCGGCCGATGGCTTTGATGCCGTTGTCTACCGCATACTGGGTCTGCGACTCTGGCGCGATGACGACGTATGCGCCCTTGTTGTCTGTGACCAGCAACATGCAGTGGGCGGTGAGCAACACGTCTTTTATCTCTGTGATGCATGTAAGCAGTTCCAAGTCGTAGCGCCGGACATCCTCGATGCTCTCTGGCGGCTTGACTTGACACAGGTCTGCAAGGCGTTTGCGTGTAATGGTGCTGCCGAAGGTCAGGCCTTCATCGAGCAGCGCCTTGACGGCCTGTTTCCAAGCCGGGAACAGGGTTGGCTCTGTCATATGAAGTCCACGTTGAAGCGGCCAAAGCGCGGCCGGTAGTCGCCCAGACCGATCAGTGCGCCGGCGTCTTGTGCGGCCTTCTTGACTTCGCTGATGTTTACTACGTCCTCGTTGACGACGATGGTTGCTTTGACACTCCATTTGCGAAGGATGGGGCGGTAGCGCATGATCTTTGAGGTGCCGACCTTGACGCCGCGGCAGTCCACATGTTCGGGGTCGTTCCAAAGTTGCTCGGGGGTTTTGCGTTCGTAGCCTTCAAACTGCAGCTCGTCTTCCAGCACCTGCACGCCTTGCTTGAACTTGACGCCCAGCTTTTGGAGCTTGGCCGCGGCGATCAAACAGGCGTCGAGGTTTTGTGCTGGGATGTAGAAGCCAACCTCTTTGCGCCAGTAGCAGCCGCCGATGAACTCGCTGCGGGCGATGGCAATGTGGTCATCGTCGGTCTTCTTGCGCTTGCCTGTCAGCTCTTTGTGGGCCTTGGTCAGCGGGTCCAGCGGGTTGGCAAAGCGGTCCGAGTGCATGAGCAGTGGTGATTTGCCGGTGATTTGAATTGAAACAGTCTTCATGGTTTTCCTATAGTTGATTGATGCAC
>CAYNGR010000131.1:0-8860 GCA_964396755.1 uncultured Cyanobium sp.
GCGCCATCTGGGCCATCTACGTGTGGTGCCGCCGCACCGATGAGCTGATGGACAGTCCCGAGGCGCAGCGGCGACCGGTGGCGGAGCTGGCGGCCCGGCTGGATGCCTGGGAGGAGCGCACCCGCGCCCTGTTTGCCGGCGAGGTGCGCGATGGGCTGGATCTGGTGATGCGCGACACGATCGAGCGTTACCCCCAGCCGCTGCAGGCCTATCTCGACATGATCGAGGGGATGCGGATGGATCTGACCACCACCCGCTACGCCGACTTCGAGCAGCTGCATCTCTATTGCTACCGCGTCGCTGGCACGGTGGGGCTGATGACCCAGGAGGTGATGGGGGTCGACCCGGCCTACACCTCCGCTCCCTGGAGCGAGCGCCCCGATACCAGCGAGGCCGCCGTCGCCCTGGGCATCGCCAACCAGCTCACCAACATCCTGCGTGATGTGGGCGAGGACAGGGGCCGCGGCCGCATCTATCTGCCCCAGGAGGACCTGCGCCGCTTCGGCTACAGCGAGGACGAGCTGCTGGCAGGCACCCTCAACGACAGCTGGCGGGAACTGATGCGTTTCCAGCTCGAGCGCGCCCGCGCCTGGTTCGCCCGGTCCGAGGCGGGTGTGCGCTGGCTGGCCCCCGATGCCCGCTGGCCGGTGTGGGCCTCGCTGCGCCTCTACCGCGCCATTCTCGACGTGATCGAGGAGCTCGACTACGACGTCTTCAATCACCGGGCCTTCGTGCCCACCAGCGGCAAGTTCCTCGACCTGCCCCGCTCCTTCGTCATCGCCCAGGCGCGCTGAGTCGGCTCAGCTCAGGCTGCCTCCCCCTCGCCACTGCCAGCCTCCGCCAGCCAGCGCAGCAGGATCGGATTGACCTGCTCGGGCCCCTCGTCGTGGGGGCAGTGGCCCAGACCCGGCAGCACCTGCAGCTCGCGGATGCAGCCATGATCAGCGGCCCAGCGGCGCGCCTCGGCGGGGTCCTCCCAGGGGTCCGCCTCCCCCCACAGCAGGCGCACCGGCACGTCCAGGCGGGCGAGCAGCTGCGGCGCCAGATGGTCGTCGAACAGGTTGACGAAGCCGCGGAAGCTCTCCAGGGCGCCGGGATCGGTGGAGGGCCTGTAGAGCAGCTCCACCAGCTCCGCATCGACATGGCCGCCGCTGGGATAGGCCTGCGTCAGCACCCGACGGATGAAGGCCGGCCGTGCCAGCAGCCGGAACAGGGGGGCCAGCAGCCAGCGCTGGCGCACGCTGCCCTCCAGCCACGGGCGCAGCAGCCGCTGCAGGGCCGGTTGCTCCGCCAGCCGTTTCCGGTCGAGCGTGCGCTGGGCGCAGTCGATCAGCACCACCTGATTCGGCGGCGTGCCGGCCTCCTGCAGCATCAGCGCGGCCCTCAGGGCCACCATCCCCCCCACCGAATTGCCGATCAGATGCAGGCGGCGACCCTGCAGCGGCACCTGGGCCGCCAGGAAATCCACCACCTGGCTGGCCCATAGATCGAAGCAGTAGCGCACGGCGCCGGGTCGCTCCGGTTCATCGTCCAGGCGCGAGGGCGGCTTGTCGCTGGCGCCGAAGCCGAGCAGATCGAGCGCGAACACCTCCGCCTGCCCCGCCAGGGCGCCGATCGTGTGGCGCCAGTGCTGCTGCGAGGCACCGAAGCCATGGATCAGCAGCACCACGTCTGCGGCCCCGGCTGAACCGGCCCGGCTCCAGGCGATCGTCTGCCCCCGCCAGGACCAGCGCTGCTGGGCGGCCGCCACCGCTCTGGTGCTGCCGGCTGCGCGGGCCTGCCCGGCTGGGTCGTGCTGCGTGGGGATGGGGTCAGCCAGGGATCGCGCGTCGCTGCCTCCATTCTTCCGGCGATGGGACGGCGCTGCGGCTGTTGGCCAGGCGGGGATCGATCCACATCGGGGCGAAGCCGGACGCTGCGTCGCCGATGGCCTCTCCCCAGCACAAAGCCCCGGCGGACGCTTGGTGTCCTCCGGGGCTGAAGTGATGGGTGACGGATGGCGGTCAGTGCACCGCAGGCGCCACTCAGACGCCGACGGTCTGATTGGCGAGCAGGGCCTTGAGCTTGGACAGTTCGCCAGCCCAGCGGGGATCGGGGGCTTCGCTGTCGACGCTGTCGGCGTGGACGACCTTGTTGACGGCCTTGCGGCTGCTCACCGGAGCCTGACCGGTGCGGCGCTCGCCGGTGGCGGGCCCGCGGCTGTCGCGGCGCTCGGAGATCTCGATGCGCAGCGCGTTGCCGCCGAAATCGCGGCCGTTGAGCTGCTCGATCACTGCTTCGGCCAGTTTCTGATCGTCGACGTTGGCGAAGCCGAAACCGCGGCTGGCGCCGGTCTCACGGTCATTCACAGCCTTGAAGCGCACCCCCTCGCCAACGCTGGTGAACAGAGCTTCCAGCTCCTTGACATCAAACGTCGACGGCAGGTTGCCGACATACAGGCGAACGCTCATGGGAGTGCGGGTGTGATGGAAAAACTTTTGCTGGCGGAACAACACGCCGTTGCACGAAGAAGTTAATCACGGCGCCTGCCCCTTCGCGTCGGCTGCCGCTCCCTCGCTGCTGCCTTCGGCCAGCCATTGCCGCGCCACCTGCAGCACCGCATCGGCGTCGGCGTCGACCGCCAGGCGGCCGAAGGCGCGCTCGCCGCACAGGTGGGCCAGCAGCGCTCCCAGGCCGGGTCCTGCCGGGACGCCCAGCAGCTGCTGCAGCTGCCGTCCATCCAGGGGCGGCCGAGGGTGGAACAGCGGATCATCGGGGTCGCGCCAGCGCTGCAGGGCCTCGGCCGCCTGGCGCGGCTGCAGATGCAGCGCCAGAGCCGGCAGGTCCTCCTCCAACTCGCGCTGCAGCGCCAGGCGCTGCGGCTCCGCCAGTCCCTCCAGGCTCAACCCCTCCGCCCCGGGCCCGGCCGAACCCCGCTCCTGGTCGCGCGCCTCCAGCCGCTGCAGCCAGTGGCGCAGCCGCTGAACGCGTTGCTGCAGGCGGCGGCTGGAGCGCAGCTGCTGCAGAGCCTGCGGCGACAGCAGAGCCGCCAGGCGGGCCAGCGGCAGGGCCCAGGCCAGCTCCTCGGGCCGCAGGCCGCCCTGCCGGGCGTGCTCGGGCGTCAGCGGCGCCAGCCAGCGCTGCGTCGGCTCCGTGGGCGCGTCCCCTTGCCAGCTCCGCGCCAGGCCCAGGTCCAGCAGCTGCTGCAGACCGGCGTCGCCGCGGGGGGCGGCGGCGATGCGCTCCAGCTCGGCCAGCACCCGCTCCCCGGCCACCTCCGAGAGGCGCTCGTGGTGGCAGCGGATCCAGGCGAGGGTGCGCTCCTCGATCGTGAACTCCAGCTCGCAGGCCAGTCGCACGCCGCGCAGCAGCCGCAGCGGATCCTCCAGCAGGTTGGCCTCACCCAGGGCCCGCAGTCGGCGGGCCCGCAGATCGTCCAGGCCGCCACCGGGATCGATCGGGCCGGCGTCGCTGCCGCACAGCGCCGCCAGCGGCAGGGCGATGGCATTGATGCTGTAGTCGCGCCGCGCCAGGTCCTGCTCGAGGCTGTCGCCCATCCGCCGCGCCAGATCGAAGCTCCAGCCCTGCAGCACCAGCCGGGCGATCGAGCGTTCCGCGTCGAGCAGCACGCAGCTGCCGCCGCAGCGGCGGGCCAGGCTGCGGGCCAGGGCGATGGCGTCCCCCTCCACCACCAGGTCGAGATCGGGGCGCTCCCCCAGCCGGCCGAGCAGGGCGTCGCGCACGGCTCCGCCCACCAGCAGGGCATCGGCGGGCAGCAGGGCTGCCGCGACTGGCCAGCGCTCCGGTGCCAGGGCCCGGCGCAGCCCCTCGAGCTGCTCGCTGGCCCCGCAGGACAGAATGGGCGCCCGATGCGATCCGGCCGGCATGTGCATCTGCGTCGATTGCCACTGGGTCGACCGTTGCCAGGCCTATCACGCGGTGGAGCGTCAGCATGGCGTGCCCCACCTCAGCGAGGCTCCCGACCTGGCCCCTCGCGAGCCGCGCATCCATGTGCAGGTGCGCGATCTGCCGGGCGGGGCCGTCGGCGTCGAGTGGGATGTGCGCGCCTGCAGTGATTTCCAGCGCGAGCCCGGCCGCTGGCAGCGGCTGCGCCCCGATGCCCCCCTGCCGACGTGAGCCGCTCCCTTCCCACCGCAGGCCGCGGCGACGACGGCCCGGGCTGGCTGCTGGCCCTGCACAGCAGCGGTGAGGGCTTCGGGGTGGGGGTGCTGCCCTGGCCGTTGCCTCCCCTGCCCCCGTCGGCCGTCTGGCCGTCCGCGGCATCGCCGCTGCTGCTGGAGCCGCCGCCGTCCGCGATGCGGCTGCAGCACTTCGCCACTGGCCGCGATCTCTCCAATCAGCTGCTCTCCTGCCTCGAGTCGGTGTTGCCAGCAGCGCAGTGGCCGCGGCTGCGACGCCTGGCGGTGGCGACCGGGCCGGGCGGGTTCACCAGCACGCGCCTGAGCGTGGTGCTGGCGCGCACCCTGGCCCAGCAGGACGATCTCCCCCTTGACGGCATCAGCAGTTTTCTGCTGATCGCCCGTCGCCTGCTGCGCTCAGCCGATGCGCCGGTCGATCCGTTCTGGCTGGTGCAGGAGCTGCCCCGCCGCGGCTGGGTGGCCGGTCGCTATGGGCTCGATGCCTCACTGCCGGGCGGAGTGGCCGAATCGGAGACGCCGCGGCTGCATCCGACGCAGGACGCCTTCAGCGGCGAGGTCCGCCTCGCTCAGCCGAGCCTGCCGGAGGATGTGGCCGAACTGCTGGCGATCAGCGCCCTGAGGGCCCAGCGTGGCGTGGCGGCGCCCTGGCAGGCGGTCGTGCCGATCTACCCCACCAGTCCGGTGCAGCAGGCCTGATGGGATCCCCGCCAGCCCCCCGGCTCCGAAGCCCCCGCAGGGGGCCTGCCGCGGCGCCGGGGCAGCCCCTGACCGCCGGCCCACCGGCCCCGCGTCAGGGCCGCTCCGGCCGCCGGCGTTCCCGGCCGCGGCGGGGCTGCTGGCGGCTGCTGCCGCTGGCGTTTGCATCCGCAGCCCTGCTGTGGCTGTCGCGCGGCTGGTGGCTGCCGCAACCGCCGCCGCCCCAGATGATCCTGGTGCTGGGCGGCGACGCCGAGCGCGAACGGGTGGCGGCCCGTCTGGCCCGCCATGACGGCCTGCCGGTGGTGGTCAGCGGCGGCACCAATCCCGAGTACGCCCGCTGGCTGTTCGAGCAGCGCGAAGGGCTGCCGGCCTCACGCCTGCGCCTCGACTACCGGGCCACCGACACGGTGACCAACTTCACCTCCCTGGCGGACGATCTGCGCCGCGCCCGCATCCGCCATGCCCTGCTGGTCACCAGCAGCGACCACATGCAGCGGGCCCTGCTGGTGGGCCGCATCGTGGCGGGCAGCCGCGGCATCCACCTGACGCCCGTGGCGGTGCCCTGCGGTGCGTTGTGTGAGCCCGAGGGCCGGCGCCTGGTGTGGGGCGACGGTCTGCGGGCGCTGATCTGGGTGGTCAGCGGTCAGGATCTGCGCCACTGGGCGGAAGAGCATCTCGCTCCCTGGCTGCAGCGATTCGGCCTGGGGCGATCAGGCCCTGATCGAGCATCCGGTTGATCTGCTCCTGCACCACCCGCGTGGTGGCCTCCAGGTCGGCGCGGCGGCGCGAGGCCGGTGGCGGCACCGGCGTGCCGATGCGGATGTGCACCGGCACCAGGCGCGGCTGGCTCTGCCCCGGTCCCATGGCCCGGTGGCTGTTGATGATCGCCACCGGCAGCAGCGGCACACCGGCGCGGGCGGCGAGCAGGGCGGCGCCGGGCTGGGGATCGTTGACGCGGCCGTCGCGCTGGCGGGTGCCGTCGATGAACACGCCCGTCGCCCAGCCCTGCTGCAGACGGTCGGTGGCGGTGCGGATCGCCTCCCGGTCACTGGCGCCACGCGCCACCGGGTAGGCGCCGCAGGCGCGGATGATCGGTCCCAGCAGCGGCACCCGGAACAGCTCGGCCTTGGCCATGAACGCCACCGGCCGCCCCAGGGCATGGCCGAGCAGCGGTGGATCGAGGTGGGAGCCATGGTTGGCCACCACCACCAGGGCACCCTCATCGGGCACGTTGGCGTTGCCGGCGGTGCGGCCACGGAACAGCAGCCGGTAGACCGGAAACACCAGCAGATAGCTGATCAGCCGGTAGGTGAGGCTCGGCTTCGGCGTGCTCAGCAGGGCCGGCGGTTCGGCCGGTCGGCGGCGGCGGCGCAGCACCCGCTTGACGGCGTTGACCGACCGGCTGCCGGGCCGTTGCCGCCCATCGCCTGCGGGCCCGCTCACAGGCCCAGGTCGGCGGCGGAGCTGATCTGAGCGCTGCTCAGCGACGGGCAGGAGCGCTTGATCAGACCGCTGAGCACCGCACCAGGGCCGATCTCGACGGCGGTGTCGATGTCGCTGCGCTCCAGCTGCTCCATCGTTTCGCGCCAGCGCACGCCGCTGGTCATCTGGGTGATCAGCCGCCGCTTCAGGGCGGCGCCGTCGCGCTCGGGCGTGGGATCGGTGTTGCTCAGCACCGGGATGGTCGCATCGGCGAACGGGATCGGCTCCAGCACGGCCGCGAAGGCGGCGGCGGCCTCGGCCATGAACGGCGAATGAAAGGCGCCGCTGACGGCGAGGGGCACGGCCCGCTTGCACTTGAGTGCACCGCTGACCGCGGCGACCGCCTCGGGCGTGCCGGAGAGCACCACCTGGGCGCTGCTGTTGTCGTTGGCGATCACGACGCCGTCGGTGGCCGCCACCAGGGCCTCAAGCTCGCCGCGGTCGAAGCCCATTACCGCCGTCATCGCACCGCCGCCGGCGGCCGCCATCAGCTCGCTGCGGCGTTGCATCAGCCTGAGGCCGGTGTCCACGTCAAACACGCCTGCGGCGTAGAGGGCCACCAGCTCACCGAGGCTGTGGCCGGCCACCAGATCGGCCTGGCGGCCCTGGGCCCTGAGGGCATCGATCAGCAGGCTCTCGAGCACGAACAGGGCCGGCTGGGTGTTGCGGGTGTCGTTGAGATCGCTGAGCTCACCGCCGGCCTCGCCCTCGCAGATGGCCAGCAGGTCGCGGCCGAGCAGCGCCGAGGCGCTGGCGAAGCGCTCGCGGGCACCTGGCAGGTCGAGCACCCCGGCCGCCATGCCGGTCTTCTGCGATCCCTGACCGGGAAACACCCAGGCGATGCCCATGCCGCTGCTCTGCTGTGAACCGGCTGGAGATTAGGCGCCAGCTGAATCGGAGATGCCGCCTGGCCCCCGCCAGCGCAGCAGCGCGCCGCCCCAGCTGAGGCCGGCGCCGAAGCCGCTGCTGGCGATCAGGTGACCGGGCTGGATGCGGCCGTCGCGCACGGCCTCATCAAGCATCAGCGGAATCGTGGCCGCCGAGGTGTTGCCGTAGTGGGCCAGGTTGCTGAGCACGCGCTCGTGGGGCACGGCGAAGCGATCGGCGACGGCGTCGAGGATGCGCTGATTGGCCTGATGCAGCAGCAGCCAGTCGAGGGAGGCGGCCTCCACGCCGGTGCTCTGCAGCAGCTCGGCCAGCACCGCCGGCACCTCGCGCACGGCGAACTTGTAGACCTCCTGCCCGTTCATGTGGATCGGCGCGAAGCCGCCCACCTGGGCGCTGGTGCTGCCCACCAGCGGCCGCTGCGCATCGGTCTGGGCCAGGGTCAGGCAGGCGTTGCGGCTGCCGTCGGAGCGCATGCGGAAGGCCAGCAGGCCGTCCTCGGCGGCGGGACAGGCCTGCATCGCCACAGCGCCGGCGCCATCGCCGAACAGCACGCAGGTGCGTCGGTCATCCCAGTCGAGCCAGCGGCTGAGCTGATCGGCGCCGATCACCAGCACGCGCTGGAAGCTGCCGTTGCGCAGGTACTGCGCGGCGGTGATCAGGGAGAACAGGAAGCCGCTGCAGGCGGCGGTCAGATCGAAGGCCACGGCCCGGCTGGCGCCGATGGCGGCCTGCACCCTGGGGGCGGTGCCGAACAGGTCGTCGGGGCTGGAGGTGGCCAGCAGGATCAGATCCACCTGCTGCGGCTCCCAGCCGGCATGGTCGAGGGCGGCGAGGGCGGCCTGGGCCGCCAGGCTGGTGATCGTCTCGCCCGGGCCGGCCACGCGCCGGGCGCCGATGCCGGTGCGGCTGCGGATCCAGTCGTCGCTGGTGTCGACCCGCTCGCTCAGATCCGCGTTGCTGAGGCTGGTGGCCGGTACGGCGCTGCCGCAGCCGACCAGGGCTGCCCCGCCGAGGGGGAGCGCGCCGCGGATGGCGGGGTTCGCCGCGCTGAGTGGGTTCGCTGGCAAGCCTGCGTCAGCTCCCGGTCCGGGCGACTGCGCCATCCGATTTCCGTGGGGACCGTCAGTCAACCACAGGTGGATGCGGGGGCGGCGCCGGCCACGCCCTGTTCGCCCAGGGCGTGCAGGTCCTCCATGACGCCGTGGCTGGCGGCGGAGTGGGCCAGCCGCAGGGCGCTGAGCACCGACAGGGCCTTGCTGCTGCCGTGGCCGATCACGCAGATGCCATCGACGCCCAGCAGCAGGGCACCGCCGTGTTCGGCGTGGTCGAGGCGCTTCTTGATGCGGCGCAGGTTGTTGATCAGGAAGGCCGCGCCCACCTTGCCGCGCCGGCCCCGCGGCAGTTCCACCTTGATCACATCGAGCAGCACGCTGCCAACGCTCTCGAGGAATTTGAGCAGCACGTTGCCGGTGTAGCCGTCGCAGACGACCACGTCGAATTCGCCCGAGAGGATGTCGCGCCCCTCGCAGTTGCCGGCGAAGTGGAAGCGACTCTCGGCGGCCAGCAGCGGGTAGGTGCGCAGGCACAGGTCGTTGCCCTTGCACTCCTCTTCGCCGATGTTGACCAGGCCGATGCGCGGGCGGGCCACCTGC
>CAYNGR010000132.1:0-4874 GCA_964396755.1 uncultured Cyanobium sp.
GCCGCCCTCCTCGTAGCCCAGATAGCCCGGCGGAGCTCCCACCAGGCGGGCCACGGCGTTGCGCTCCATGAACTCGCTCATGTCCAGGCGCACCAGGGCCTCCTCCTCGTCGAACAGCGACGCCGCCAGGGCCTTGGCCAGTTCGGTCTTGCCGACACCGGTGGGACCCAGGAACAGGAAGGACCCCACCGGCCGGGTGGGGGCCTGCATGCCGGCGCGGGCCCGGCGGATCGCCGCTGCCACCGCCGCCACCGCCTCGGGCTGGCCGATCACCCGCTGGCCGAGGCGGTTCTCCAGATCGAGCAGCTTCTGCCGCTCACCCGCCAGCAGCCGCTGCACCGGGATGCCGGTCCAGCGGGCCACGACATCGGCGATGTCACCGGGCTCCACCTGCTCGCGCAGCATCGGCTCCGCCTCCAGCAGCGCCTCCAGGTCCAGGCGGCGCTGCTGCAGGCCATGCAGCTGGTCGACCTCGAGTCGCGCCACTTCTTCGTAGTCGCCGGCGCGCTCCGCCTCGGCGATGGCATGGCGCAGATCCTCATCCTCCTGCAGCAGGCTGCGCAGCTCGTCCAGCCGCTCCCGCTCACCGGCCCAGCGCGCCTGCAGCGCCTCCAGGTCCTGGTGGGCCAGTCGGCGCTCCTCCTGCAGCTGCAGCCGCTCCTCCAGGGGCGCCGCCTCAGCGGAGAGCAGGGCCAGCTCCACCCGGCGCAGGCGCGCCTCGGCCTCCTCGACGGCGCGGGGCTTAGAGGTGACCTCCATGCGCAGCTGGGCGGCGGCTTCATCGACCAGATCGATGGCCGAGTCCGGCAGACAGCGATCGGCGATGTAGCGATCCGCCAGGCGGGCGGCCGCCGCCAGGGCCGCATCGGTGATGGCGACGCCGTGATGCAGCTCGTAGCGCTCCTTGAGGCCGCGCAGGATCTGCAGGCAGGTGTCCTGATCGGGCTCGCGGATCAGCACCTGCTGGAAGCGCCGCTCCAGGGCCGGATCCTTCTCGATCGTGCGGCGGTACTCCTCGGGGGTGGTGGCGCCGATGCAGCGCAGGTCACCGCGGGCCAGGGCCGGTTTGAGCACGCTGGCGGCATCGGGGCCGGAGCGCTCGCCGCCGACGATGGTGTGCAGCTCATCGATGAACAGCACGACGCCACCGCTCTGGCCTCCACCCGCGCCAGAGCCAGGCTGCTCGCCGCGCCCCTCGCCGTCGCGCACCTCATCGAGCACCTGGCGCAGCCGTTCCTCGAACTGGCCGCGGAACTTGGCGCCGGCGATCAGAGCGCCCAGATCCAGCGACACCAGACGCACGCCGCGCAGGGCGTCGGGCACCTCGCCGGCGACGATGCGCTGGGCCAGCGACTCGGCCACGGCGGTCTTGCCGACGCCCGGCTCACCGATCAGCACCGGATTGTTCTTGCCGCGTCGGGAGAGCACCTGAATCAGGCGGCGGATCTCGGTGTCGCGTCCGACCACCGGATCGAGCTGTCCGGCGCGGGCGGCGGCGGTGAGATCGCGTCCGAAGCGCTCCAGAGCCGTGAGCTCGACCTCGTCGGCGGCGGGGCCGCTGAGGCGCTCCAGGCGCAGACCCTGGCCCTCGGCGCCGGCTGCGGGGACGGAGGGCGGCGCGGGAGCGACGCGGGAGCGGGGGCTGTCGATCCAGTCGTCCTCGGCGGGGCGGCGCGGCGGCGGGGGCGGTTCAGCCACGGCCGCTAGGCGCGACGGCCTCTCGCCGCCGGGGGGCTCCGGGACCATGCCGGCGGAGGGACGGCGGCGCAGGGGCTCGCCGGCGCCGGCAGCGACCGGGAACTCCGGCGCCGCAGCGGCGCTGCCGCGGGTGGCGGGGCTGCTGCCGCCAGGACGCCACTGGCGCAGCAGCAGGTCCTCGCTGAGACCCTCCTCAGCCAGCAGCGATGCCGCGATGCGGGGTTCGCGCAACAGGGCCAGCAGCAGATGCGACAGGTCGATCTCCGGCTCCGCCTGACGGGCACGCCACTGCTCGGCGCCCTCGAGCAGCTGCTCGAGGGCCTCACCGATGTAAAGGCTGTCGTCGCGACTGCTGGGCTGGGCGGCGCAGAAGCTCTCGAGCTGATCGAGCAGGCGGTCGGGATCGAGCGGCAGCGGATCGATCCAGGCGGCGTAGCGCCGGTCACGCAGCAGGGTGATCAGCAGGTGCTCGACATCGAGACTGCCGTGGCGCCACTGGCGCGCCGTCTCCTGACTGGCGAGCAGCAGCTCCCAGGCCTCCTCGCTGAAGCGCTGCGGCTCGGCGGTGAGGCTGGCGGGGTTGGTGGCGGGGGCGGGAGAGGACGCCATCCGCTCAGGCGCGCAGGGAGGCGGCCGGCTCTCGCTCCGCCGCGGCGGGCATGGCGGCGGGCGGGGCGGTGAGCGGGCGCTCGATCAGCTCGATGCGATAGCCGTCGGGATCCTCCACGAAGGCGATGACGCTGGTGCCGCCCTTCACCCGGGCCGGCTCGCGCACCACCCGGCCGCCGCGTGCGCGGATCGCCTCGCAGGTGGCGGCGATGTCCTCACAGCCGATGCCGATGTGGCCATAGGCGCTGCCGATCTCGTAGCGATCGGTGTCCCAGTTGTGGGTGAGTTCGAGCACGGCGGTGTCGCTCTCGGGCCCGTAGCCCACGAACGCCACGGTGTAGCGGCACTCAGGATTGTCGCGGCGGCGCAGCAGCTGCATGCCGAGCACTTCGGTGTAGAAGGCGAGGGAACGCTCCAGGTTCCCCACCCGCAGCATGGTGTGGAGCAATCGCATCGGCGCCGGCCGCAGTCGCACCATTGTGGCGAGCCGCAGCCACTGCAAGGGCCGGCAGACCGGAGGAGAGGGGGCTGCCGGCGGCGGCAGGGTTGCCCGGCTGCAGCGTCTGGCCCCGGGCTGTGTTCAGCTCCCCCGCGAACAGGGCCCGGCGCAGCAGCCGCCGGCGGACTGCGGACTGCGAATCAAGGACAGCGCAGACGCCCTGCCGCCGTGTGCACCGCTGCAGCGAGGGCGGCGGGGGCGACCCATAGGATCGCGATAGTCATGTCCCCCTCCGCGCTCGTGCTCGATTCCCTCGACTTCGTGATCGATTCGATCGTCGCCCGAGAGGTGCTCGATTCACGCGGCACGCCCACCGTCGAGGCCGAGGTGTGGCTGGAGGGAGGTGTCAGCGGCCGCGCCATCGTGCCCAGCGGCGCCAGCACCGGCGCCCATGAGGCCCATGAGCTGCGCGACGGCGGCCGCGCCTACTTCGGCAAGGGCGTCAGCAAGGCCGTCGAGAACATCGAGGAGCGCATCGCGCCGGCCCTGTGTGGCCTCAGCGCCCTCGATCAGGTGGCCGTCGACGGAGCCATGAATGAGCTGGACGGCAGCGACAACAAATCGGCCCTGGGCGCCAACGCCATCCTGGCGGTGAGCCTGGCCAACGCCCACGCCGCCGCCCGGGCGGTGAACCTGCCCCTGTATCGCTATCTGGGCGGCCCGCTGGCGAACCTGCTGCCCGTGCCGCTGATGAACGTGATCAACGGCGGCGCCCACGCCTCCAACAGCCTGGACTTCCAGGAATTCATGATCGTGCCCCATGGCGCCGGCAGCTTCCGCGAGGCGCTGCGCATGGGCGCCGAGGTGTTCCACACGCTCAAGGGTCTGATCCACGAGCGGGGCATGAGCACCGCCGTGGGTGATGAGGGCGGTTTCGCACCCGATCTCGGCAACGATTCGGCCGGCGACATCCTGGTGCAGGCGATCGAGAAGGCCGGCTATCGCCCCGGCGATCAGATCTCGCTGGCGCTGGATGTGGCCAGCACCGAATTCTTCAAGGATGGCCGCTATGCCTTCGGCGGCGGCAGCTACAGCAGCGCCGAGATGGTGGAGGAGCTGGCCAAGCTCGTCAGCCGCTACCCGATCGTCTCGATCGAGGACGGCGTCGCCGAGGACGACTGGGAGGGCTGGCGCCTGCTCACCGAAAAGCTGGGCGGCACGGTGCAGCTGGTGGGTGACGATCTGTTCGTGACCAACACCGAGCGCCTGCAGCAGGGCATCGACCGCGGCGTGGCCAACTCGATCCTGATCAAGGTGAACCAGATCGGTTCGCTGACCGAGACCCTGCAGGCGATCGACCTGGCCGGCCGCGCCGGTTACACCAGCGTGATCAGTCACCGCAGCGGCGAGACCGAGGACGTGACCATCGCCGACCTGTCGGTGGCCACCCGCGCCGGCCAGATCAAGACCGGCTCGCTCAGCCGCAGCGACCGTGTGGCCAAGTACAACCAGCTGCTGCGCATCGAGGACGAGCTGGGCAGCCAGGCCGTCTACGCCGGCACGATCGACCGGGGTCCGCGCGGACGCGGCTGAAGCCAGCCCGACAGCAGGAACGCCGCAGGCAGCGCGCGCCTGCCCGTTCCGCCCAGGCCCGGCCGTCACGCGACCGGGCCGTTTGCGACATGCGGCAAGATTCCCCGACCGCGCAGCAGCAGCCTGGCTGTTGCCCGCTTTCCGCCAGGCAGGGCGCGGCTTCTGAGCCACCGATGCGCCCCTCCATGCAGAGGCGTGCATCCTGAACGCAAGGGTGGGGGTGTTTCTGCAAGGGTCTGGGCTGCGGCGTGACGGCTCTGCTCCACGGCGAAGCGCCCAACTCCCCGGCGGCTGGACTGGAAGCGAATGCGGCCCCGGAGCTCACCCGGACAACAAGGCAGAGCAGCCGCGCCGGCCCATGCTTCATGCCGCCGCTCTGATGGCCGCAGCGGCGATCACGCCACCGCTTCTGCAGCCCCGGGGGCGCGGCAATCGGATCGTCGACGGGGGAGATGCCTCCGGGGCGGCCCACCAGCGAGTGCGTGTCGCCGAGGCCCTGGGCAACACCACCGGCAACGGCACCTGTCAGCTGCAC
>CAYNGR010000132.1:4974-8815 GCA_964396755.1 uncultured Cyanobium sp.
GCACCTGTCAGCTGCACGTGGAGGACAAGCTGGGCTCGATCGAGGTCGGCAAGCCGGACGATCTGGTGGTGCTGGGCGCGAACCTGTTCAAGGTGAAGTCCGAGCAGATGCACACGCTCCCCGTCCTGCTCACCGCGATGGATGGGCGCGCCACCCGCGCTGAACGCTGCGGCTGAGGCGCAGACCCTCCTCACCGTCCTGGTGTGAGCCCGACACAACCAGGACGAGCCGGGCTGCCGGATGCTCCGCAGCGGGCTGATCCAGCGCGACCCCGCCGGCTGGTCCCCCAGGGCCCTGCCCCATCGACTCAGCTCGCGCGGCTGCCTCACCATGCGGCCAGGGCCGCCATCCGGATCCGCCCCGCCGGGCTGCCATCCCCACGCACGGATGGCGCGCGCTGGCCGATCCGGCCGCGTCGGTCAGCCGAGCCTCAGGCGCCATCGGCCGGGGCGGCCCAGACCATGGCGCCAGGCGGTTCGTTTCGACACCGAAAGGCCATGGCTGCCGCGACGGGACATCACAGCCCGGGGCCGCATCGGATCAAAACCAGACCGGGCTGCCTAGTGTTGCTGCAGCATGCTTCTGCGTGCGCCCATTGCCACCCTTCCGCGAGCACGAAGGATGGTTGCTCTGAAGCACCAGCTGGAGAGACTCAGACCTCAGCTGGAGCAGCTGGAGCAGCGACTTCTTCGCGACACGGGCTATACGCGCCTGTGCCTGGCGCTGGGGGCGATCGGCACAGCTCTCAGCCTGGGTGGAGCAGCCACCACCTACTGGCTGATGCACGAGCCGATGGAGTCGGTGGGGGGTGCGGTGGTCCAGCACCTGGCCGCCTCGCAATGCACGGCGATCAACCACGTCCTGGCGGGGCTGTCGCTGACCAGGCTCGACAGCGTGCTGCGCAATCCGGAACGGGAACGCGACTCCGGGGACTCCGGCGATGCCTGGTCCAGCTTCGGGGTGATCAACCTCGAGAGCGGCGATCTGGAGGACCTGCACAGCCCGAACTGGCCCAGGGCCGCGGTGCAGGAGCAGCTGCAGCGGCTGCCCCTGGCGGCCTCTCCCCCAGCGGCACAGCCGGACGCGGCGGTGAGCGAGCGGGAACGGAGCCTGAAACAGTTCGGCTGCGCCAGTTTCCACTTCGAGCTCAGCCCTGAGCGGGTGCGGGTCTACCCGATCGCGGCGCCAGCGAAGGCCGCAGGGGCTGCCGCCGGCCATGGCGACCACGGCGACCACGGCATTCATGGCGGGCATGGCGGCGATGCCGGTGGTGAGCGCGGCGCGGCGCAGTGGCTGGCCTTCCTGTACGGACCCTGGCGCGACGGCAGCGCCCGCAAGGTGTCCTTCGCCCTGGTGGACCTCGAGGGCCTCGGCGAGGCCGTCAGCGGCCATGACGCCCGCTTCGATGCCTTCCTCAGCCAGAGCCACAGCCAGCTGAGCAGCCGACTCTCGCTGCATCAGCCCGCGATCCTGAAGAGCCACCAGTCGCTGACGCAGGCGCTGCCCAGCCTGGATCGGGACGACCGCAAGCTCGCCACCCTGCGGATCCTGCCGTTCAGCAACCAGCTGATCGTCGTGCAGCTGAGCGTCGACCACCACGAACTGAGCCGATCATCCACCGGTGTCGCCGCCGGGGTGTTGCTGATGGGCCTGCTGGGCACGGCGATGGTGGTGCTGGTCAGCCGCTCCTCCCAGCTGAAGCTGCGGCGCCTCAACGAAGCCCTGGCCCACGAGAGCCGCACCGACGGACTCACCAAGGTGGCCAATCGCCGGGCCTGGGACGAGGCACTGGCCCAGGCGGACAGCATGCGCCAGCGCTACGGCGAGTCCTACGGGGTGATCGTGGTGGACCTGGACGGCTTCAAACAGATCAACGATGTGCATGGCCACCAGCAGGGCGACGCCGTGCTGCGCCGAACGGCCCACCGGCTGGCCGACTCCCTGCGCAGCTCGGATCTGCTGGCCCGGGTGGGCGGCGACGAATTCGCAATCCTGCTGACCAGACCGGAGGCGACGGGCCTCGAGGAGCTGCTGGAGCGGCTGCAGCGCAACCTCACGCAGGCAGGCATCCGCGCCTCCCTTGGCGCCGCCATCAGCGGCCCGGATCAGCCGCTTGAGCAGACCTGGCACCGCGCCGATGCCGGCATGTTCGCGCGCAAGCGCTGCTAGCCGGGCCTGGCAGCGGCACCGGGCGCGCACGGATCCAGCCGGAATGGATCGGCTCGCGCCTGACAGCTGACGCCGTGATGTGGCCCGCGCCAGGGCGAAGACTCCCGGTCCGCCGCAGCCGCCGGCAGCGCGGCAGGGCCGCCGCGACCTGCCGCGCTGCCGCGAGCTCGCAGGACAGAGCGGGCTGGCCCAGCCTGGGGCCCGTGCCGGGCCCGGGCTGCGGCTGCGACAGGCCAGAGGCGCAAGCCGGAAGCGAATCGAAAGCCAGCGGCCCGCTGCGGTCTGGCGCTCCATCCTGAGGACTGTCCTTCTGCTGCAGCGTGCCAGTCCATGGCGTTTCTCGATGACCTGATCGGCGGTGTCGTCACCGCCATTGCCGGCGACAAGGCGCCGGCGCTCAACGACTTCCTGCAGTCCAACGGGGGGGTCTCCGGCCTGGCCGAGAAGTTCCAGAACGGTGGCGCCGGAGAGGTGTTCGCCAGCTGGGTGAGCACCGGCGAGAACCGGGCCGTCACCACCGAGACGATCAACCAGGTGCTGGGCAGCGCCCAGGTGCAGCAACTGGCTCAGAAACTGGGCGTCGATCCCCAGCAGGCCTCGGGGCTGATCGCCCAGGCCCTGCCGCAGCTGATCGACCGGCTGACCCCCAACGGGACGATCGAGACGGCGGCGGCGGGCGGCTGACACCGATCGGCGCCTCTGTGGCGCACGCAGGGCGATCGCCCCTGGAGGAGGATCGTCCTGCCGGGCTCTGATCGGCAGGCAGCCCGGGCAGTGCAACCGTCCGGGTTGCCTGCGGCGAGCCCTGGAGCGGGCGGCCTTCGCCGGCAGTGGGCCGGGCTCAGCCCGCCGGCGGCGGCTCGCTGACGGCAGCGGCGGCGGCGGGCAGCTGCTCGAGCCGACCATCGCGCTTGAGACGGGCCTGCAGCCTCAGCCAGCCCAGACCCACCGGCAGCCCCAACACGAGCGGCACGGCCGTGAGCGCCGGACGGCTGCTGGCGGCGAGCAGGGCCGCCGCCACCGCCAGGCCGCCCAGCAGGAACGACTGGCCAGCGGACTGCTGGGCCAGGGCGAGGCGGCGCAGCAGCCGGTCGGTCTCGCCGGCACGGATCTGCACCTGCAGATCGCCCTGCTCGATGCGCGACAGACTCTCGTCGAGGCGACGGGGAATGCCCAGGGCGCGGCTGCCGACTTCGGCTGCCTGACGCGACAGCTCGTTGAACAGATCGCCGGACCCGGTGCCGCTGGAGGTCATGAGAGGCAGCAGATAGGGCTTGGCGATCGCCATCAGGCTAAAGCCCGGGTCGAGGCTGCGGCCCACCCCCTCGAAGGTGGACAGGGCGCGCATCACAAAGATCAGCTCGGGCGGCAGCCGGAACGGCTGGCCATAGACCAGGTCGTAGAGGTCGCCTGAGAGCTTGCCCAGCACATCAGCCGAGAACGGTGGCGTCAGGGCCTCGTTGAGCATCAGCCGCACCAGACGCCGCACCGGCCCCGGATCGATGCCGGCGGCGATCACGCCGGCCTGCTGCAGCTCGCCGACGAGGCCAGCGGCGTCGCGGCCGGCGGCCGCGCGCACCATCCGTCCGATGCGGCTGCGCAGCCGCTCGGAGATCTGCCCCATCATCCCGAAGTCGTAGTAGATGAGGGCGCCATCGCTGGCCACCGCCAG